>NZ_CP019082.1:5137193-5474386 GCF_001956985.1 Paludisphaera borealis | reverse complement strand
CCGACCGGCGATTGCCCGACCGCGCGACACGTCGCCAGGCCGACGATCACCACGCCCGTCGACCAAACCAAGACACCGATCCGATCGCGAATCATCAATCAACTCCTCCCCACTTCGCTTCGTCGTCGATCGACGCCGGCGTTCCATTTCATTCAATCGGCGTAACCGTGCGGGCCGATGACCCACTCACGCTCACTCTGAAAATGCTTCATCAGGTTGAGCGGGTCTTGCTCGGCCTTGGTCGCTCGGAACTCGCTCCCTAGCTTCCCTTCGAGCCGGCCCAGGAAGTAGAACTCGGCGTCGCTCGGCTGATTCACGCGGGCACCCGGCGTTTCGGTCACCTCGGAACGATCCAGCGGAGCGACCAGTTCGGGCGTGACCAGAATGATCATCTCGGTCTCAACCGTCGTGATCGTGTTGGCGCTGAACATGGGCCCCAGAAACGGCAGATCGCCCAGTCCCGGCACGCGGGTGGTGGAGGCGTCAGTGGTGAGTTGGAGCAAACCGGCGATCGCCAGTGTTTGGCCCTCGCGCAGTTCGACCACGGTGCGGGCGCTGCGCTCGACGATCGACGGCACCTGGCTCTGGTTGACCGTCGTGCTCTGGCTGAAATTGAGCTGGCTGATGACCGGCTCGACGTCGAGCCGAATCACGTCGTTGGGCAGGATCTCGGGAAGGAAGTTGAGGATCGTCCCGAATCGCTTGAACTGGATCGTGACGACCGCCGTGCCGCCGGGCAACGACGAGCTTTGCGGCACCGGGAACGGGAACTCGCCGCCGACCAGGAACCGGGCCGGCTGACCGTCGAGCGCCACCAGATTGGGCTCGGCCAGAATCTTCGCCAGCGAGTTCTTACGGAGGGCGTTGATGAACAGCGAGAAATGCCCCGCGTCGAAGACGCCGAACAGCTCTCCCCCGCTGGTCGCCGCGCCCGCGCCACTGAAAGTCGACACCAGCGGCTGAAGGAAGCCCCGGGGATCGGCCGCGGTCGAATGCCCCGCGTTCGCCGTCGCCGACACGGCCCCGACCTGGCCCGTCGACGAGCCCATGATCGAGCGCCCCTTCGTGTCCAGCCAGGTGACGCCTAATTGACGGAGCGCCTGGCGGTTCAGCTCGGCGATCTTGACGTGCAGCATGACCTGCCGGGGCCCCGGGACGACCACCCGATTGATGATTGTCATCCCCCCCGATTGCGATCCTCCCATAGCCATTCCGCCGCCCATGCCCGAGCCGCCGCCCATGCCCGAGCCGCCACCCATGCCCGAGCCGCCGCCCATGCCCGAGCCGCCGCCCATGCCCGAGCCGCTCATGCCGCCGCCGGTCGCCCCCGTTCGCATGCCGCCGCTCGAACGGACCGTGGAGGTGACGACCTGGAGGATGTCGGACATCATCTTGGCGTCGCTGACCTGGCCGTCGAGGATTACTTGCGGGCCGACCTGGCGTATTTTGACGTGCGACCCGGGGAACGCCTGCGCGATCCTCGATTCGAGCTCCCGCGTGTCGAGCGTCACCCGCACGAGGAACGACATCGGGCGATTGGTCTCGTCCCAGAGGGTCAGGCTCGTGGTCCCGAACGACTTGCCGTAGACGTTCAGGAGCCGGGCCTCGTTCTGGTCGTTGAGCATCTCGACGTCGGCCACGGCCGGGTTGGCGATTAAAACGCGCGTGAGCGTGCGCCGGGTCTGCATGAGTTTGGAGTCGCCGACGACCAGGGCGATCTCGGCCTCGGGCTCCTTGACCAGCTCGACGATGTCGGCGACGTCGTTGGCGATCGCGACGTTCGATCGTCTGGCGACCGGTCCGGGAGGCCGCCCGGGAACCAGCCCCGTCGTGTCGCGAGGGAACGTCAAGGTTCTCGGCCTGATCTCGGTGGGATCGACGGCCGTTCCCGGCGGGGGCTCGATCGGAATCACGCGGGGGACTTCCGGTTGCGGCCGAGGCGGAGGAGGCGTGGCGGGCGCGTCGGGTCGCGATGACGGCCCGTTGAGCGTCCGGGGGGGCTCGACCGCGTCGGTCGGCGCCTGCGGGGCCTTCGCCGAGTTCGCGTCCGGGACGCTCTGAAACGGCCGGACCACCTTCAGTGACGGTTCGTCTTGCGACTGAGCCCATGCGACTGCCGAGGCCAGGTGCCACGACGCCAACACGCCGATCAGGATGACCGGGCGACGGTTCGTCCATCGTCGACGATTCGTCTGGTGGTTCTTCAAGTCATCCCTCGGTCTTGTGAGAGCGGCCCCGACCTTATGGATTATCGCGATTCCGCCGATTACACCGAACGCTACGGCTTAACTCGGCATTTCTGGGCGTCTTTCTTGAGCCTTGATGGAAAACCCGACGCCAGGATCTTGTGGCGTCGGAAGTCCCGATTCCACAATGGTTTTCTTGCGACGCGGCGACGATCGCGGCGTCGCGGGTTCTTGCTCTTCGTCATTTGGCACGGGAGCCGCGTCATGAGCATCGTCATCGACCTGGCGGGCAAGACGGCCCTGGTCACGGGGGCGTCGCAGGGGATCGGGGCCGAGATCGCGCGGCGGCTTCACCGCGCGGGAGCCCGCGTGGCGATCAACCACCCCGACCTCGGCGACGGTCGGCCCCGCGCCGACGCGGAGGCGATCGCCGCCGAGTTGAACGTCCTGCGCGACGACAGCGCCCTGGCGACGGCCGCCGACGTCTCCGACCCCGACGCGGTCCGCGCAATGATGCAGGACCTTCAACAGCGGTGGGGCGGGCTCGACCTCCTTATCAACAACGCGGGCGTGCTGCGCGAGCATTCGCTGAGCAAGATCACGATCGAGGAGTGGCGGGAAGTAGTCTCGGTGAACCTCTCGGGCGTCTTCCACTGCTGCAAGTACGGTCTCGAAATCCTCCGCGACGGCGGCGGCATCGTCTGCATGGGGAGTCTCGCCGCCGAGGCGGGCTTCCACGGCCAATCGGCCTACGCGGCAACCAAGGCCGGCGTGCAGGCCATGGTCCGCGTCCTGGCCGGCGAGTCCGCCCGCCGCGGAATCCGCGTCAACGCCGTGGCGCCGGGAGTGATCGACACCCCCATGATCGCCGGCCTCGCCGACGGCGTCCGGACGCAGCTCGTCAAATCGATCGCCCTCCGCCGCCTCGGCCGCGCCGAAGAAGTCGCCGACGCCGTGGTGTTCCTCTGCTCGCCGCTGGCCTCGTACATCACCGGACACACCCTCGACGTCAACGGCGGGTTCGGCAAGTAGGCGCCTCGACGACCATGAATAAATCTTAATGAATCGCGTAAACACCCGATCATAAAATCGCGTCATGCGACGCCGCTGGTTCTCGGCAAGCTCTCCTGACGTCGGCGTTTCGGCGGATGTTCACGTGGAGGTTTCTCGAAACTTGAGCGGATCGCGCGCGCTTTTCGACCTTCCTCGCGATTGTTCTTCCGTGGGCGATGACGACACGGGAAGGAAACCGACGCCCCACCTTGCAACCGCGTCCATTTCGACGGATTCGCGCGGTCGCGAATGATTCCGATCCTCTGATGAAACAGGCGGCGCGGCCTGCATCGCCGGCTCTCCTTGTTTTCGAACTCCTTTTGAGGCGACGCATGACACGATTTTTTCGTCGACCCACATGCTGGGTCGTGACGATCTCGGCCTTCGTCCTGAGCTTCGCGGCTTCCTCTCCGGCTCGGGCGGGGACCATCCTTTCCGACAACCTGACCGCGACGACCGGCGGCACGGAAACCGCGGTCGCCGACAGTTGGCTGACCGCGGGCTTCGGCACCGACGGTGCGAGCTACACCCTGACGAGCATCACTTTGCTGCTTCAGCGGGACTCGATCAGCGGCCAGGTGGAGCTTGACGTTTACAACGACGGAGGCCTCCAGCCCGACGCCTTCGCGGGCGCTCTGTCGCTCGCCGGCGCGGTCTCCACGACCCTGTCGGAAACGACTTTCACAACAGCCGGCCTGGCGCTGGCCGCGGATTCAAACTACTGGGTCGTCCTCAAGGCAGTCACGGGGCAGTTCGCCTGGGCCTGGGCGAACGACGCCAGCGGCGTGGGCGTCGGCTTTCAACACACATGGGGATCGAGCGACGACGCCGGCTCGTCGTGGTTCACCTTCGACTCGTACCCGTTGCAGATGAGCGTCACAGCCGCGACCGCCGCCGTCCCCGAACCCAGCTCCCTCATCCCGTTCGCGCTCGGCTCCGGCGTCGTCCTGATTCATTACGCGCGCCGCTCTTCGGCCTCGACTTCGTCCCGCATCGTCTGATTTTCTTCGAGTAACGAGGACATCCCATGTCAGAGTCAAGCGATCCCACGCAGAACCACAAAGCGACCGCGACGAACCGGCGCGACGTGCTCAGAAAAGGCGTGACGGGCGCGCTGGCGGCCGTCGTGCTCGGGACGAAGGGCGCGGCGCTCGCCCAGAACCTCGTGGACGACACCCCCGGCGTGACCGAAGGCCCGTACTGGGTCGACGAGATGCTCAATCGCTCCGACGTCCGCAACGACCCCACGTCCGGCGTCGTCCAGGTCGGGCTGCCGTTGTACCTGGCGGTCAACGTGTCGCAACTCAACGTCGACGGGAGCGTCACGCCGCTGCCGGGCGCCTACGTCGACATCTGGCACTGCAATGCACTGGGCCTCTACTCCGACATGGCCGTCGAAGGCACGCTCGGCCAGCAGTTCCTGCGCGGCTACCAGGTGTCCGACGCGCACGGCAACGTCCGGTTCACGACCGTCTACCCGGGATGGTACTCGGGGCGGACTCCTCATATTCACGCCCGAGTGCGCGTTTACGATCATGCCAGCGACACCGTGACGTACAACTTCACCACCCAGTTCTTCTTCGAGGACGACGTCACGAACTCGGTTTACGCGAACGTCAGCCCCTACAACGACCGCCCGATTCGCGACACGTTCAACCTGACCGACGGCATCTATGAAGGAGGCTCCTTCGACGGCACTCCCGCGCAAGAGGCCGGCGAACTCCTGATGCTGCGGCTGGCGGCGAATCTGAAACGAGCCAACGGCTCGTTCAACATCGTGATCGACCTCACCGACCAGGCCAACGAGGGGGGAGGCGACGCGGGTCCGGGCGGTGGAAATCCCCCGCCGGACGGCGGTCCCCCTCCGGGCGGTGGAAATCCTCCGCCGGACGGCGGTTCCCCTCCAGGCGGCGGAACTCCCCCGCCGGGCGGGCCTCCGGCTTGATTCGTAGGCGGCGGCGACCGAACCGGCTCCGGAGATCTTCGCCGGAGCCGGTTCGTATCGACGAAGCAAGGAATTGAGCAAACCCATGCCGACACCAGGGCGCCACGCGAGTCGGCCCCCGAATCCATGCAAGACGGCCGAGGCCTTCGGCCGTCGTTGCATCTACACATCATCAATTAAAATTATCCAATAACCCAAGAACGAGTTGGCTTGCGACCCTCAATCCCCCGAATAAACGAACGGGAGCGGCCACACAGACTCGTACCATTCGAGTGACCATTTTCGCCGTCAAGGATTTTTGACGGCTTGAATCACGCCGGTGAAATTCAGGAGCTCACCGCGCGGCCCATGGAGGAGTTTGATGAATTGTCAGATGGAACTGAGACGCAAGACGCACACGAGGACCAAGCCGAGCACGCTCCTCTTCGTCCATATCCCGAAGACGGCCGGCACGACGTTCCAGTCCGTGCTGTCGCAGATGTACGACGATTACGACCATTGCACCGTGTATCCGGCCTGGCAGCAGGCGAAGGACGTGATCAAGTCGATCACCTGGAACGGTCGCCTGCGAGCCGTGGCAGGGCATTTCCCTTACGGTCTCCACCTCGAAGCCGAGATCCAGCCGTTCATCGAGAGCGACGTTCGGTACGCCACCTTCCTCAGAGATCCTGTGCGTCGCGTCGTCTCGCATTACAATCACGTGATGAACTCGGATCATCCGTCGCATCGAGAAATCCTCGGCAGGCATCCGACGCTTGAAAGCTTCCTCGAACATCCCTGGGCGCGTGACGTGCAAACGCTCTTCGTTTCCGGATGGAAACCCGAGGACGTCGCCCGCGCGCCCGGAAGGGCGGCGAACGCCTCGATCGAGATCCTCCGCGACCGGTTCGAGGTCGTCGGCCTCACCGAACGGTTCGACGAATCGCTCGCCTTGTTCGCCGAGGCCTTCGGCTGGCGGCTCCCGGAGTATACTTCGATGAACCTCGCCAGCGAGCGAATCAGGCGACTTCGCGTCGAGGAGCTCGCGCCGTCGCTCATCGATCGGATCAAGGCCGCCAACCGCTGCGACGTGGCGATTTACGAGTACGCTAGCTCTCTATTCGACGAGCGATGTTCCGAGACCCGTTCGAGTCACTATCGAGACCGGCCGGCCCGGGGCCGGCGAAGAGAATAGAGAGGGGCCCGCCGATGCGATGTTTCCGATTCCTCCTGGTCGCCTCGATCCTCGCCGCCGCGACCGCGGTCCTCGGAGTCCCGATCCGCGGCGACGAGGCGGCGGGGCCGATCCGCGTGCTCGCCTGGAACATCTGGAACGGCGGCGACGAGGCGAAGAACGAACCGTCGCCGGCCCGAAAGATCGAGAAGCAGAAGCGCGTCGCCGAGGCGATCCGCGCCAGCGGAGCCGACGTCGTTGCGATGGTCGAAACCTACGGCAGCGGCGAGACGATCGCCAGGGAGTTGGGCTTCCACTTCCACCCCAGGGGGACCAACGTCTCGATCCTCAGCCGCTGGCCCATCAAGGAAGACCTCTCGGTCTACAAGCCCTTCCACTGCGTCGGAGCGCTCGTCGAAGCCCCCGACGGTCGGCGGCTCGCGGTCTACTCGGTCTGGATCCACTACGTCGACGACGTCTGGACCGACCCGCACTCGCGGGACGGAAGAACGCCGGCCGACCTGATCGCCAAGGACGGTCCGAGCCGCGTCACCGAAGTCCGCGCCATCCTCGACGGCGTCACCGCGAAGACGGCCGCGCTTACGAACGCGACGGTGATCGTCGCCGGCGATTTCAACAGCAATTCGCACCTGGACTACACGGAGGCCGCCCGCGATCAATACGGCCTCGTCGTCGACTGGCCGGTGACCCGGACCGTGGCCGAGGCCGGCTTCCGAGACGCCTACCGCGTTTGCAACCCGAAGGTCGACCGTAAGAAGGATCGCACCTGGTCGCCCCGATCCCCCGATCAGATCCAGGATCGGATCGACTTCGTCTTCTGGAAAGGCGACGCCCTCGCCCCCCGGTCCGCGACCATGATCGACCAGGCCCCCGGCCGCTGGCCCTCGGACCACGCCGCCGTTCTGGTCGAGTTCGCCGCGCCCTGACCCGAAGCCGCTCTCCAAGCCGCGCGACCGGTCCGGACTTGCCCGCGCGGCTCGCGGGTGGCCACGATGGGGAAAAGGCGCGCCGCGCGACCCCGCGCCGTCGCGTCGTCTCTCCAACAGGATTCCAGCGCATGGGCGATTCCCCGACGGGCCTCGGTTCCGATCCCGATAATGATCCCGTGCTCGCCGACGCCAAGTGGCTGTTCCGCGACGCGCCTCCGCCGGAGACGACCCCGCCCCGGCGCCCGGTTGTCGCGTCCGGGTCGGAAGAAAGCTTCGACCTGGCCGATACGCCGCCTCCAGCCCCGGCTCCGGCGTCCGTCCCGACGCCCCGGGAGCGAGCCGCCGAGCCCGCCGACGAAGCCCCCGCGCCGCGTCGTCCGAAGCCGTCCCGGCAAACCGAGTCGGCCTCGGCCGTCGACCAGGTCTGGTCGCGCGGGGCCGAATGGGGGCCGACGCTCGCCGTCCTCGGCCTCTGGGCGGCGTTCGTCGTGTTCCTCCTTTTTCTGACGCTGAGCGGCGAGTTCTACACTCTCACGCTGCTGGTCCTGGCGATGGGCTTGGTGGTCGGGCTGGTCCTCTGCTATCCGATCGTCATCACCCTGGAGCGTCCGGTCCGGATGACGCCCGAACAAGCGGCCAGGGATTTCTACGGAGCGCTTTCGCATCATCGTCCGCACTACAGGCGGATGTGGCTTTTGCTCAGTAACGCGGGCCGAACCTCGTCGCGGTTCGCCTCGTTCGAGGGATTCCAGAAATACTGGGTCGAGAGGATCAAGCAGCTTCGCCAGGGGAAAGCGGGGTCGTCCGCCCCCTTGACCTTCCTCGTCGCGGAATTCAAATCGGAGAAGAGCGGCGGAAAAACGGCCATCGACGCCGAGTGGAAGGTGAAGGTTTTCGTCCGGGGCCAGCGTGACCAAGGCCCGATCTGGTCGCTGCCGGTCGAGTCGCACTTCAGCAAGGGCCCCGACGGCATGTGGTACCTCGACAACGGCACGCTGGCCGAGAGGTCGCCAAGCCTGTAGCTCAGCGAAGCTTCCGGAACGTCCTGAGTCCGCCGTTGAGGTCGGCGGCGACCATGGTATCCTCGCCGATCGACTGAATCCTCCCGGTGTAGCTGTAACCGAGCAGGTTCGGGTCGGTCGTCCCCGAGACCCGGGCGGTCAGACGACTCTGACCAAAGGTCCACGCTCCATTGAACGACTTGGAGCCGGGCTCGAACAGTCGCTTCCTGGACAGCGTGCGAGTCGAGCTGAACGTGCCGTCGGCGCGGAAGACGGTGACCAGGCTGCCCCGGGAATCGGTCATCGACCACGACCCGACGATCATGTCGCGGATCTTCTGCTCGCGAAGCCGCGCTTGCTCCTCCGGCGTCGGCTGCGGCGGCGCGGCGGGGCGAGCCGCCGCCGGCTCGGGCTTGACGGTTTTGAGGGTGTACAGAACGCGACGCGAGCCGACGGGCGCCTCGAAGACCATGGGCCGCGGCTCGTCTTCCGACTTCGTGGTGCAGACGACGAGTTGATCGCCCTCAAAGGTGTAAATCCCCTTGAGGATGGTGTCGAACTGCGTGATGAGGTCGATCTCCTTGGGAGACGTTGCGGGGTCGATCCGGTAGGCCCAGAGCCGCTTTTGCTCGTCGGTGGGCGAAACGACCGACACGCCTCGCGAACCGACGCGCAAGAGGCCGTTCTCGGCGATCTTCTGGCGGATCAGCTCCGTCCCGAGAGTCTCGCCGTCGTCCTGGATCGACAAGATCCGCCAGAGGCCGCCGAGCAAGTCGCGGTCGCGCCGCAGCTCGGCCTCGGTCGCCTTGGGCGCGCCGGCCGATCGCAACGGCGAGACGGTCGACGCCGGAACCTCCTTCGTTTCCACCACGTCGTCCACCTCGACGTCGGGCTGGACGGTCGCCTTCTTGTCGGCGGCGGTCTTGAGGCGAAGCACGACGCGCGACGAGCCGGGCTTGGACTCAAAATCGGTCGGCCGCTCAGGCCGCTGGCCGTCGGTGAAGCAGATCACCAGCTCGTCGCCCTCGAACTTGAAGATTCCCGGCAGGGTTCGGTCGTCGATGGAGATCAAGTTGATCTCGCGCGGGAGCTTGGCGGGATTGATCGTGAACGCGTTGACAAGCGTCTCGCCGGTCTCGGGATTGACATGCGTGATGGTCCGGTTCTTGATGACCACGCGCCCGTCCTTGACCATTTTCCGACGGAGGATGTCGGCCCCGACCGTGTCGCCGTCGTCAGTCGCCGAGGCGACGGTCCACGGCCCGGCGAGCATCTGGTGCGCGCGCCGAAGTTCGGTCGCGGTCGGCTTGACGTCGTCCTGGATCAAGACGATCCCCAGTAGCGTCAACAAAAGCCCCATCATGATTGCGAATCCCTTCTGGTGTCGGCTTCGACCTGGCGTCCGCACCTACTCGACGATGCGTTTCACGGCGCGGACCAAGGGCGTTCATTGTTCGAAAGGCAAGCGCCCGATCGCCTGCCTTATTCCAAAAGGCGGGTCCGTTGACAAGAGCAATCGCGGAGGACTCCCGTCAGCCGACCATGCTGCTGGAGGGGGGAAAGGATCCTTCCCGCCAGGAAATGTGATCGGGCTTGAGGCTCTCGCCGGCGTGAGCATGTCCCAGACGGCTTCCGGGACCGATTCCGGGGCGATTGCGAGGACGCTGTGCGAGCCCCGTCAATCTCGAAGTAGAACCTGTTATCGTGAATAATGATCGCGACTCCTGGCGCGGGCGAGGTGGTCCGCTCACTCGGCGTCGAAACGCACCGGATCGTCCGCCTCATCCTGGTCGAGCGAGTCGGTTGATCGCGGGCCGGGCCGTCACGATGACCTCTGAATCACATGCCTTGGGTGGGAAGACGCTATGAACGACCGTCGGCGGATCATCGTCGGCATCTCCGGCGCAACTGGGATCGCGTACGGGATCCGAGTCCTCGAATTCCTCCGCGCGGCGGACGTGGAGACCCACCTCGTCGTCTCGAAAGCCGGCCACCTGACCCGGAGCTACGAGACCGAGCTGTCCGCCAGGGAGCTGGAAGCGCTGGCGGACGTGAACTACGCGCCGGCCGACGTCGGGGCCGCGATCGCCAGTGGGTCGTTCCGCACGATGGGAATGGTCATCGCGCCGTGCTCGATCCGGACCCTGGCCGAAGTCGCCTCGTGCGTCACCGGCTCGCTTCTGACCCGGGCGGCGGACGTCTGCCTGAAGGAGCGGAGGCGGGTGGTCCTCATGGTCCGGGAAACTCCGCTCCACGCCGGACACCTGCGGGCCATGCTGGGGGCGACGGAGATGGGTGCCGTGGTGATGCCGCCGACGCCGGCGTTCTACACCCGGCCGCGCACGATCCAGGACATCGTGGACCACACGGCCGCTCGGGCCCTCGACCTGTTCGACATCGAGACGCCGGGCGTCCCTCGCTGGTCAGGGAGGCCGGAATCCGCCCCCGCCGACGACGGCCCCAGTTGTGGCGCCCGCCCCCCAATCGCATGAAAACATAGCGTCAACACATGAGAAAATGCGTTTTTATATTCTTCCCGGCCGTGCTGGCGGACCATGTCGGGTCGATTCCCGAGTTGAGCGAGCGCCCCTTCTCGGCGAAGGGTCGTCCGGGGCGATACGGGTGGTGTAGGATGGTCTTCACGGCTGTCGGCGGTCCGGAAGATCGAGGACGCCGGTTTTCGGGGGGAGGGTGGATGGTGCAAGGAACACGGGGATGGATCGCGCGGGTCGTCGCATGCGTGGGGCTCGCTCTGACGGCGGCGAGTGGAGCCGATCCGGATCTCTGGTCCCTGGGCCCCGTCGCCCGCCCCGGGGTGCCGTCGAGCACGACGTCGTCGCCCAACCCGATCGACGCCTTCCTCGCCTCGGAATACCGGGCGAAGGGCCTGGAACCCGCCGGACCGGCCGATAAGCAGACCCTGCTCCGTCGCGTCACCCTCGACCTGACAGGGCTGCCACCGACGCCCGCCGAACAGGCGGCGTTCCTTCACGACGAGTCGCCGAACGCCTACGAGACCGTCGTCGACCGGCTCCTGGCGAGCGAGCAGCACGGCGTCCGTTTTGGCCGGCACTGGCTCGACGTCCTCCGCTACGCCGACGTCGACGAGCGGATGGTCGCCGCGCCGGGCATCCACCTCTGGCGCGACTGGGTGATCCGGGCCCTGAACGACGACGTGCCTTACGACCAGTTCGTCCGCGCCCAACTGACCGGCTACCGAACGACCGAGCGCACACAGATGTCGGCCACCGGCCACCGCAGCCGGAAAGAGCCCCGGCCCGACGACCTCTTCGCCCTGGGCCTGCTCGCCCGAGGGGCCGTCATCCGCGACGGCAAGGACGACGGTGAGTTGCCGATCGCCGCCGTCGAGACGGTCTCCGCCGCCTTCATGGGCATGACGGTCGCCTGCGCCAAGTGCCACGACCACATGTACGACCCGATCAAACAGCGCGACTACTACGCCATGAAGGCGCTGTTTGATCCCTTGATCGTGCGCAAAGTGACTCTGGCGTCCCCCGCCGAGATCCTCGCCGAGGGTAAGGCGATCGGCGAAGTCGAGCGGAAGCGGGAGATGGCGCAAGGGCCGATCGACGACTTGCTCGCCCCGTACAAGAAGCGGCTGTACGACGACCGCGTCGCCATGCTCCCCCCCGACGTCCAGGCCGTGATCCACAAGCCCGAACGCCAGCGATCGGCCGCGGAGCAGAAGATCGCCGACGACTACTTTCCCGTCCTGCGGATCGACACGGGCAACATCCTGGAGATCATGCCCGAGCCGGACCGGAAGAAATACAGGGAACTCCAGGCCCGGCTCGACGCCGCAGGCGGGCGGCGCGGGTCGTCGCTGCCGGCGTTCTGGACCGTCGAGGTCGACCCGAAGCGGGAGGCCGAGCCGAGCTACATCCTCACGAGCGGCGATCCCGAGCGGCCCGAGAAAGATCATGCGGTGACGCCCGGCTGGCCGTTCGCCCCGTCGGGCCTCGAGTTCCGGGAAGGCCGGATCGAGGCGTTCTCCGACTGGCTGACCGCGCCCGACAACCCGCTGTTCGCCCGCGTGGTCGTCAATCGCCTCTGGCAATGGCACTTCGGCGAGGGCCTGCACAAAACGCCCAGCGACTTCGGCGTGCTCGGCGGTACGCCCTCGAACCCGGCCCTGCTCGACTGGCTGGCCTCGGAGTTCGTGAGTCGCGGTTTCGGCATGAAGGCGATGCACCGGCTGATGGTCACGTCGGAGGCGTACAAGCGAGCTTCCGATGCGGCGTCGGACGTCACGAAGGCGAATACGGCGATCGACCCGACGAATGCCCAAATCTGGCGGTTCCCCCTTCGACGCCTCGACGCCGAATCGATCTGGGATGCGATCTGGACGGCGGCCGGCGGCCTCGACGCGACCGTCGGCGGGCCTTCCTTCGACCCGGCCGGCGCAGGAAGGAGCGGACCGAGGGGAGGATCGTCCGCCAGAGCGAAGACCAACCGTCGCGCCGCGTACATGATCCGCGGCTACTCCACGAGCCGCGACGTCGTGCCGAACTTCCTTCAGGCGTTCGACGTGGACGACGGCCGCGTCCCCTGCCCCGTCCGGACCCGGACCGTCTCGCCGCCCCAGGCCCTGTTCCTGATGAACAGCGACCCGATCGAGAAGGCCACGGAGAAGTTCGCCGAGCGGCTGAAGGCGGAGTCCGGCGGCGACCTCGGCGTCGCGGTGGATCTCGCCTACCGGATCGCCGTCGCCCGGCCGCCGACCGCGTCGGAGCGGGACCGCGCCCTGGCGTACCTCGATCACGATCCGACTCGCTTGAAGGGGCTCGGGTGGCTCGTGTTCAACCTCGACGAATTCCTCTACGTCCGGTGATCTCCATGAACGGCGAAGCACTTCTCTATCCGTGCGGACGGGTGTCGCGACGCGGCTTCCTCCGGGGGGCCGGCGGCTTCCTCGGCGTCGCCCTCGGCGGTCTCTGGTCCGAGGCCGGGGAGATCGAGGGCGCCCTCCACGGGCCGCATTTCGCGCCCAAGGCGAAGTCGGTGATCTTTCTGTTCATGTGCGGGGGCGTCAGCCACATCGACACCTTCGACCCGAAGGACAACAAGTGGGCCGGCAAGCTGATTGACGCGGTCGGCTTCGGCGACAACTCCGCGGAGATGCGGCGTCCGGTCATCCACTGCGACCGCAAATTCACCCGTTACGGCGAGTCGGGGATTCCAGTCTCCGACTGGTTCCCGCATGTCGGCGGGGTGGTCGACGAGATCGCGATGATCCGATCGATGTGGTGCCACGAGGGGAACCACTTTCCGGCGGTGATCGAGACCTGCACCGGCCACCGTGGACGCCCGTTCGACCACCCGACGCTCGGCGGCTGGATCTCCTACGCGCTCGGGAGCGCCAACCAGAACCTACCGACGTTCGTCAACATCGGCCGCCCGTCGTCTCCCGTCCAATTGACCGGCGGCTACCTCGGGGCGACGGTGTCCGCGACGCCGTTCCAGGCGGGCGAGACGCCGATCCCGAACCTGAAGCCGCCACGAGGGACCGGCACCGCCGATCGCGAGCGTCGGATGCGGGCTTTAGAGGATCTGAATCGGGAGTTCCGCGACCGCTACGCCCTCGAATCGGACATCGCCGCCCGGACGAAGGCGTACGAGCTGGCCGCCCGGATGCAGCTCTCCGCGCCGGAGGCCGTCGACGTCTCCAGCGAGCCCAAGCACGTTCTCGACCTCTACGGGATCGGCGAGGAAGCGACCGACGACTTCGGCCGCCAGCTCCTGATGGCCCGAAGGCTCGCGGAGCGCGGCGTCCGATTCGTCCAGGTCTGTCACGCGGGGGGCGGCAACGGGGCCTGGGACGCCCACGGCGACATCCGGACCCACGCGCCCCTCTGCCGATCGACCGACAAACCGATCGCCGGCCTGATCCGCGACCTCAAAAGTCGCGGCCTGCTCGACGACACGCTCGTCGTCTGGACCAGCGAATTCGGCCGGAGCCCGTGGTCCCAGAACACGACCGGCCGCGACCACAACCCGAGAGGCTACACCGCCTGGCTCACCGGCGGCGGCGTTAAAGGCGGCACCGTCCACGGCGCCACCGACGACGTCGGCTACAAGGCCGTCGAGAGCCCGCACTACTACAGCGACCTCCACGCGACCATCCTCCACCAGCTCGGCCTCGATCCCGCCAAGATGGAAATCCCCGTCCTCGGCCGCACCATGCGACTCGTCGAAGAAGGCAAGCCGATCGCGGAGGTCCTGAGCTGATCATGGATGGCTCAGGGCTGAAACGCCTCGGGAGCCGGGAAGCGCGCGGCTTGACCTTACATCCCACAAATGGGATAATCCGATCATGAGTGCGGGCGAGGACAAATCAGACGCCAAGCCGCTGGAGTGGGTGGGGAGCTCACTGGCCGACCTTAAGAGGCTGCCTAGCGCTGTCCAGAGGCGGATCGGACACAATTTGTACCTGGTCCAGATCGACACGAAGCCCATGAACGCCAAGCCGCTGTCGGGCTTCGGCGGCGCGAGCGTCCTTGAGATCGTCGAAGACCACGGCGGCGGCACATACCGCGCGGTGTACACGGTGAGGTTCCGTGAAGCCGTCTTCGTGCTCCACGTCTTCCAGAAGAAGTCGAAGAAGGGAATCAAGACGCCAAAGACCGACGTCGACCTGATCAAGGCGCGATTGAAAACGGCGTCGGACCTGTACGAGTCGCTTTACGGGGGCGAAAAATCATGAGCGAGCCCATCATCACTCGCGGCAGCACGAACGTCTTCGCCGACCTGGGGTTCGAGAATGCGGAAGAGTTGCTGGCCAAGTCCGAACTCGCCGCCCAGATCCTTAAGACCGTCCGCGCCCGGCGGCTGACCCAGGCGAAAGCCGGCGAACTCCTCGGCATCTCGCAGCCCAAGGTCTCGGCCCTGCTCAACGGCCGACTCGACGGATTCTCGACCGATCGGCTGTTCCGCTTCCTCACCAAACTAGGATGGGACGTCCAGATCAAGCTGTCGAAGGCGAAGTCCAAGTCGAACGGCCATGTTCGCGTGACGTCCGCGTGATTCCGAACCCGCGGCCGGAATCAGTCGGGGCAAGCGGCCGAGAACCGAAATCATCGCGGCTGTCCCGCTTCGAACGCCCCCGAGGACCGACGAAGCCGGGCGCGGACGCAGCGCCAGTGGAAAGGCGGAGCCGATGAGCGACGTCCCGGTGCAACACGGCAAGGTTCGGGAGAGTCCGGAATTCCGGAGAGACCACTATCGGGTCTATGACGAGAACGGCTTCCTGTCCTCTTTCGCCGTGGCTCCCCCCGCGAGCGCGACCCTCTCCGGCGTCGTCATGGGCCTCTGCGAGAGATTCCACGGCATGCTCGGAACGGGCTACGAATCGAAGGATATGGTCGTGCTGCTCGGTCCGCGCATCGTCGCCGTCGTGAGGCTGGGCGCGGACGGTCACCCCGAGGTGACCACATTCGGCCCTTGAGCCGGCCGGGCGCCTCGTCACACGACGTTTCCCGCTCGCCACCAGCGCCAGCGGAAGGCCAGGCAGGCGACGCCCACGAAGATCGCGCTCAGGATCGGATAGAGGACCAGGAAGATCGCCCAGACGGGGGCGTAGACGCGGCCGCCGAGGGGGACGAGCGGGGGCGTGTGGATCGTCAGGGACTGGCCCGTCCAGCCGTCGGGTCGGTTGACGTGCATCGGGACGCTCATCGCGGCCGAGAACGGGCTCGTCACCGTGAGGGCGGCCAGTCTTTGGGGCGTCAACGACGACTCCTGCGCGATGCCCTGAAGATACCAACCCAGGCCGATCGGCAACACGAACAGGCCTAGCAGCGTCATGTAGGTGAGCACCATCGCGGTCGACGTCCGCCGGCAGAGGGCCGACCACATCAGGCCGATCGACGACGTCGCCAGGCACGTCACGGCGATGATCAGGAGGAAGACGATCAACGTCCAGAACCGGCCCCGAAGCTCGTGTAAAAGGGCGTAGGCGAGCAGCAGTTGCTCGGTGAGCAGGAAGGTCAAGACCGTCGAGACCCGAAGCGCCGCGAGCAGCTTGGCGAGGATGATCCGGCTCGGCGTCAGCAGGGTCGTCAGCAGCAGGCTGAGCGTCTGCCGCTCGCGCTCCTGGGTTACGCTCCCCGACGAGAAGACCGGGCCGACCAGCATGTTGAAAGTCAGCACGTAAGCCACGTAGTACGCCGCCTGGTCCGATCGCAGGAACAACAGCCCGGCCATCAGCGGGATCGACAGGAACATGCTCAACTGGATCACCACCCGGAGCATCAGCGTCCCCTGGCTGAAGATCTCGCTCCGCAGCTCCTTGTCGAGCACCGGGTTGGCGCCGTCGGGCATGAGGTCCAGCCGCTTGGCGGGGGCGAACAGCTTGTCGGGGAACAGGTCGCGGTCGATCACCACGCCGATCGCGTACTTCATCTCCTCTTCCTCGTCGATGACGTCCTTGCCCTGACCGCCGACGTCGGGAGGATGCAGCAACCGACGGTTGACGACGATCTCGAGCGCCGTCCAGATGGCCAGGCACCAAGGAGGCAGCACCGCGATCGACATGAAGTCGCGCGTGGTCGTGTTCTCGGTCCGCGTCAGCATGATGCAGAGGACCGCCAGCGGCAGGATCACCAGGTAGCTGACCACGAGCGCCGAACTCGTGCGGCTGAAGCAGCTCGAACACGCGATGCTCAAGAGCCCGAACGTGCCGGCGGCGAGGATCAAGACGAGGTAGCTCCGCGTGATCTCCGAGAGCAAAAGCCCGCCCAGCAGGTAGCAGAGGATCATCAGCGGCAGACTCGAAAGGATCAGAACCACCAGATAGGTGAGCGAGCTGAGCAGCTTGCCGACGAGGATCGTCCGGGGCCGCAGCGGACTGGCCAGGAGCATCTCGTACGTCTTCCGCTCCTTCTCGCCGGTGATGCTTCCGGCCGCGAACGTCGGCGCCATCAGCGCGACCAGGCAGAACTGGCCGAGGAAGAAGATGTCGAACAGCCGCCGCGCGACGCCCGGGCTCACCTGCCGCGCGCCGTCCTCGCCGGCCGGCCAGTAGAAATACACGAGCGAGCCGAGCGCCAGCACGTAGAAGAACTGGAGCACGAACGACCGCGGCGATCGCAGCGTGACCAGAAGCTCGCGATTCAGGACCGGATTCTCGCGGATCAACATGGCGGCGTCGCTCTCGCTCGTCGGAGGCCCGAGGTCAACTCACGATCCCCTTGGTGATCATCATGAACACCTCTTCAAGGCTCAGCGGCTCCTCGGCGAACGAGTGGACCGGAAGGCCCGCCCCGATCAACCGCTCCAGCAGCCGCGCCATGTCCTCGTCGACCCCTTCGAACTCGGCGGTCACCGTGTGGTCGAACGTCTCGACCAGGCGGATCGACGGGTCGTCGCGGAGGATCTCGGCCGCCCTGCCAGCCTCGCCGTCAAGCAACTGGACCTTGAGCACGCGATGGGCGCGAAGCTGTTTCTGGATGTCGCGGATGCTCCCCGCCGCCAGCAGCCGCCCGCGCTCGATGACGCCGATCGACGTGCAGAAGTCGGCCAGCTCCGAGAGGATGTGGCTCGACACCAGGATCGTCTTGCCCATCCGTCGCAGCTCGTTCAAGAGCGCCTTCATCTCCAGCCGGGCGCGGGGGTCGAGGCCCGACGCGGGCTCGTCGAGGATCAGGACCGGCGGGTCGTGGACGAGCGTCTTGGCCAGGCAGAGCCGCTGCTTCATCCCCTTGGACAGCCCGTTGACGTAGTCGTCGCGCTTGTGGGCCAGGTCGAGCAGCTCAAGGACCTCGCCGATGATCTTCTTCCGCGCCGTGCGCGGGATCTCGTAGGCGACGGCGAAGAAATCGAGGAATTCCCACACCTTCATGCCGTCGTAGACGCCGAAGTCGTCGGGCATGAACCCGATCACACGGCGGACGGCCATCGGATCGCCCGTGACCGAGTGGCCGGCGACCCGCCCCTCGCCCGTCGTCGGCCGCAGCAGGGTGGCGAGGAACCGGATGGTCGTGCTTTTGCCCGCGCCGTTGGGTCCGATGAACCCGAACGTCTCCCCCTTGCCGATGGAGAAACTCAGATCGTCGACGGCCGTGAACTCGCCGTACCGCTTGGTGAAGCCGACCACCTCGATCATGACGCCCCCATCTCCTCGCGTCCTCGTCGAGCCGCCGCCTTCGCGGGGATCGGCGAACGGCCGGCGGCCTCAGCCGTCTTCGGCGCCATCGAATTGTAATGCCGGCTCGCCGGCGACGGCGGCGGATTATACCGCAAATGAACCACGACGACCGTCGCCCCGCGATGGCGGTCGAGCACGGGCTCGAAGCTCGGCCCCGGCGCCGGCCCGGGGGACCACGCCACCAGCCGCAGCTCGCCGACGGCCTCGGGCCGCTTCTCCACGTACTCGAGAAACTTGGTCAGAAGCTCGGTCGGATCCGGGCCGTCGAACCCTGCAATATGATCCGGAGCGGGAGGGGCTTCCGCAGGGTCGAGATCGACCGTCGCCCCCGCCGCAATCGTCCCGAGGTAGGTCTCCAGGGGCTCCGCGGGATCGGAAAAATCGACGAGCGTCGCGTCGCGAAGCTCCAGGCCGCCATCGTTCCGGAGCACGCGCCGGGGGCCGTCGGCCTCCACCGTGATCGAGCCCGGCAGCGACACCATCTCCTCGGACCGGAACATTGACAGGCTGCGCGGCTGGACCGTGAACTCTTCGAGCGCCGGCACCGGATACGACCGCCAGACCGAGGTCGTCAGGTCCTCGCCGGCGATCGACCGGCCGATGTCGAGCGGCAAGGCCAACGCGGTCGGGTTGTTGGGGAACTTGATCGTGTACTGACCGCGCCCTGTGGTGTAGATCGACGCGAACCGACTGAGATGCCCGCGCGGGAACGTCCCCTGAATCTCCAGCAGGTCGAGTTCGTCGCAGGCCGAGTCGTAGCCCATGTCGTACGCCGCAATCCGCTCAACCCCCACGGCGAAGCCGAAGGCCAACAGCGGCACGATGATCCACGCCGCTTCCCGACGCCTCAACACGTAGCGGCAGAGCAGCCAGTTCAGCGGCGCCACGGCCAGGACGTAGGCCAGGAGCACCTTGAGCACGAACTGCGAACTGGGGACCGTGATCCCCGACGCCCGTTCGAGAAGCGTGCGGCAGATGAGCGGCACGTGCGTTGAATCGACCCACTCGGCGACCCCCGGCAGGTTGGGCCCCTCGTTGCCGTCGGTCGTCGCGAAATCGACGCTCATGCTCGCGGGCTGCTGGCGAGCGAGCGCCGCACCGACCGGCGGCGACCCGCGTCGCGGCAGCCCCCGGCTTTCCGACGGAGCCCTGTAGACCCTGGGGCCGACGTCGCGGGCGGCGATCCGATACCAACTCAGATCCGGGCCTCCCATCGCCATGTCTTGGTATTGCGGGTCGAACGACTCGCCGGACTTCGCCATTGGCACCATCATCTCTTCGGGCCGCCGAAAGACCACCCGCCGAACCAACGTGTCCATACCTCCCCAGGCGGCCAGCGCGGGGTCGGTCGGATTGACCGTCAGCATCGTGATCCGCCCCCGTCCCACCCGCGACTCGACCGCCAGCAGATCGGGGCTCCCTTCGCCCAGCGGGATCGTCACCGCCCCTTCGCGCGGCCGCAGCCCGGCGACGTACAGCGGTCGACCGGCGGCCGGTTTGATCGGTTCCGGGGCCGTGTACCCCAGGCCGAACTGCTCGTAAATCTGCGGTGTGATCGACCGCGCGGGCCGCGTCGGCTCTTCCCCCGTGGGGAGTCGAAACGGCGGCGGGTACGAATCCGACAGCGGTTTAAGATCCGCCTCGACCAACAGCCGGCTCTCGCCCGTGGGATCGGCCGGCAGATAGGGTTCGAGGAAGCTCTCGCGGAAGATCGAGTACGTCGGCCCCGCGCCGCCGATCACGATCAGTTGCCCTCCCCAGTGCAACCAGTCGAGCAAGGCCGTCTGCTGCGAGGCCGACAGCACGTCGGGCTCCATGCCTTCCCAGAAGATGTGGCTGATCGCCGTCCAGGTCAGCGGGTGCGACGGCAACAGCGGCTTGTCGGGCTCCAGCGGCAGGAGCAGCCGGTAATAGCGCATCTGGTCCAGGATGCGGCCGTCGCCGCGGTCGAACGTGGCGGGGATCATCGCCGAGTACTTCGACCACGCGGCGTAGGCGGCGTTCGATTCCTTGGTCAAGACCATGACCAGCATCTGGTGCGCCGGCAGGGAGTAGAGGGGGACCGAATAAAGCTGATCGGCCCGGATCGCGTTCGGCCGCACCAGCTCGACCAGCAGCTCCTTCTCCTTCGGTATCCGGGGGAGCAGGATCGGCATCCCCAGCCGGCTCCGCTGCGCCTTCACCAGCCGAGCCTCGCGCGCATAAATCATCTCGTGCGGCATGCCGACCAGCGGGACGGGCAGCGACTGAAGGCTTCCCTCGTAATCGTCGTCGTTGGCCTGAAGATCCAGCGACAGACTGCACCACTGGTTCGGCTTGAGCCAGGGAATCACGTCGTTGGGCGCGATCTGCGACCGATAAATCTCGAACGGCGGCCGCGACCGGTCTTTCCCGGTCCCCTTCTTGACCGCGTCGGGATCGCTGAGAAGCTGGAGCCGCGCTTCGTCGGCCGTCGACAACTTGCCCTCGCTCTCCGTCAGCTCCGCCCCCACGTCCACGGTCTGCCCGCGTGCGGGTCCGCCGCAGACCAAGACCCAGGCCACGAGTGCCGAGAAGAGATGTTGAACCACCCGCAACGGTCGCTTCGCCATCAACGCGCCTTCCCGATGTTCGAAGCCCCGACGACGTGGTAAGCGAACGGGCCGCTCGAAGGAACTCGTCCCCCGAGTCTATCACCCCCCGAACCGCGCCGGAAGCGCCGCCCGACTCCAGTCCGACGACAACTGTAATAGAAACCGACCGCCGCGCAAAGCCCCTCGACCGCCACGGTAGAAAATCACCCCCGATAGACGGTCGCGGAAACGCTGGGGAGCCGAGCCTCGCGCCCAAGTCACCACGTCTTGAAACTTCTCTTCGTCCATCGCGCCTTCACCTGAAGCCGAATCAAGATCGTCTTCAACACGCTCCGAGGTTCTTCTTGAGCTTCTCAGGAAAATCGCATGAGATAGACTCCTGGGCATTTGACGCTCTTACGATCGCGACCCTCGGCGGACGCCGCCGGACCCTTCCGGAAGTCTTCCGCGCGAAGGTTGAGAAGCGCCCCCCGTCAGTCACTTGCAACAAGAAGCCCATCCTCATGCGAGCAGTCTAGTTGGCATCGGTATGTTGGCCGCCGGCGGTTTCCTGAGCGGCTCGGCGACCGCGCGGTACGACCCAAGCCAACTGAGGCACGCCGAAAGCCATCGACGGCGCGTGGCCATGTCCAGAACGCCGACCACCGGCGGCGCTTCTCGACGGGCGTTTAGACTGAGGCGGCGGCCACTTGAGTGGTCGCGACGACCGTGCTACGAATTGAGATCGCCCTCCGTCCTCACCTACGATTCGTGATTCCACCTGGAGACGACCGCGATGCTTCGATCACCGACCGCCGTCCTGTTCCTGTTCGCCTTGGGCCTGCTCGCGATCGCTGGCGTCCAGGGTCGAGCGACGACCGACGAGAAGGGGTCGCAGCACGTCTTCGAGCTGCGCACCTACTACACGCACGACGGGAAGCTCGTCGACCTGCATAAGCGGTTCCGGGATCACACGTGCGCCTTGCTTGAAAAGCACGGCGCGAAGTTGATCGGCTTCTGGACCCCGCAGGATGAGAAAGAGGGCAAGACCTCGAAGCTGATCTATCTCGTCTCGTTCCCAAGCCGGGAAGCCGCCGTGAAGACCTGGAAGGAATTCGGACAAGATCCGGCATGGCAGAAAGCGAAGGCCGAAAGCGAGAAGAACGGGCCGATCGTCCAGAAAGTCGACTCGGTCTTCCTCGATCCGACCGACTACAGCGCGATCAAATAATCGGGATCATCTAGGACGCCGAAATCCGACGCCTCGCCGGGGAAACTCGGCGGGGCTTTTTTACGCCTGTTGGTCGAGGCCTGCTCCCAGCGACCGGATCATCTCGAATAATCAGACCCCGGTCTTCGTCTTTCGAGTTGTTCACTTTGCATTCGACGGCTCCTATCCGACCCCGCCCCGCCGGCGCGACTCGCGTCGGTCGACGAGCCGTCCTCGAGCGCTTCGGTCGATCCCTCCACACGATGCGGCGGCCCCTGCGCGTTGCGCCTCGATGAATCGCCGTCGACGACTGAAGTCGCCGAGGCCCGTCCACGCCTTCAATCGGGAGGGTCCAGCCATGCGCCTTGGTGAAGTGCAAATGAGGAGCTTTCGGACGCGTCGGGCTTTCATCCTTGGGTCTTGCCTTATTCTCCTCGTGACTGGAGCAGCCGCCGCCGGGGCGGGTCGAAGTCGCCGGCCAACGATCTCCCGAGAGTATTTCGAGGCACGGGGGCTGTTCGTGAAGTTCTGGAGGCCCGGAGAGGCGTCCCCAAGCGGCGGCGACGGCGTCGGGCCGCTCTTCAACGAGCAGTCGTGCGTCGGCTGCCACAACATGGGAGGGACGGGGGGCGCGGGTGATCAGTCGAAAAACGTCACCATCCTCACGGCGATCCCCGGCGCTTCGGTCGTGGGGAACCACCGCTCGATCTTCCAGGGCGAACTCGAAGAGCTCCACCCCAGCTTCCGAAACCGGACCAGTATCGTCCTGCACCTGCATTCCACCTCGGAGACCGAGGAAAAACGTCTCGCCGAGATCCGCGATTACGCGTTCGTTCAGACGCGCGACGACCTGTTCGCACTCGTCCAGTCGCGGCGCAACACGCCGGCTCTCTTCGGCGCGGGGAGGATCGACGCGATCCGGGACAAGGAGTTGCTCGCGGCCGAGGCCCGTAAGTTCCCCGCCTTCCCCGAGATCAAGGGGCGCGTCAGTCGACTTCGCGACGGGCGGATCGGCAAGTTCGGCTGGAAAGGCCAGACGGCGAGCCTCGAAGACTTCGTCATGGCCGCCTGTGCGAACGAACTCGGCCTGGAGGTCCGTGGCCGCCATCAGCCGAGCCTGCTGCCGGCCAAGGATTTCGACCCGAAGAAAATCTCCCTCGACCTGAGCGACGACGAGTGCGCGCTGATGAGCCGCTTCGTTGCGAATCTATCCGCCCCCGTCGTCCGCCCCGTCGGCGACGCGAGCCAGGGTCTCGCGGTCTTCGAGGCCATCGGCTGCGCGACCTGTCACGCCCCGAACATGGGAAGCGTCCACGGGCTGTACAGCGACCTCTTGCTCCACGACCTCGGCGACCGCTTCCGCGCCTCCGGAGGTTACGGCGGCCCATCATCGGAGATCGTCGACAACTCTTCCAAAACCAAGGACGCCCCGACGCCCTCGGGCGAAGCCGGCCCCACCGAATGGCGGACGACCCCGTTGTGGGGCGTCGCCGATTCCGCCCCTTACCTCCACGACGGCCGCGCCTCGACCCTCGACGAAGCCGTCGTCCTCCACGGCGGCGAAGCCGAGCCGAGTTCGAAGCGCTACACCTCGCTCTCGTTCGTCGACCGCCAGGCCGTTCTCGCCTTCCTCCACTCTCAAGTCGCCCCGCCGGATCCAGGACGACCCGTCGATCGGACCGTCCGAAACGCGCGCGGCAAGCGAAGATGAGCGGCGTTCCAACAGGCCCCGCGCTTCAATCAACCGGGATCAGAATCGGATGGCTTTCACTCAGGGCCGAAGTCACTCGCAAGCAAGGTCTTTCTCCAAACCAGTTCGGGGTTCTTCATGACACGAGAGGATAGACCTTGATGCGGCGGTTACACACGCGAGACTCGTGCCGGCCGGAGCGTTATGGGCGGTGGACCACAACGGGCAGACCGGACCAACCTCAGGTCGACGTCGTCGCCACTCGATTGACTTCGACGCGTGCTCCTACATGACGAACTCGAATTCCGTGGGGTCGAACCGCCCTTTCTCCGCGATTTTTCGACACCATTTCTGCAACTGCGACGCGCTGGCATGCGTATTGACGTAGATCAGCCCGATCCGTGCCTTCGATCGTTGGAACTCAGCTTCGTCAACCGCGAGCACGGAGTTCAGTGTCTCCTCCGTGGCAAGCCGGTTCAGGAGGCCCGGGCTTGCCGCCTCGAACTGGGTCAACAGCTTGACGAAGGCGTCCTTCCAGTTGGTGACGGGTTGCTCGACGCCTCGAAACCGAACCTTCACGGGTCGACGGTTCGCCGGCGGCTTGAGATCGCCAGGAGCCGTTGATCGGCCGACGTCTTCCCAGATCCGGAGCGCACGGGCTGCGAGCGAACGCCCCCGGGCGCGGATGGCGTCAGGGGTCCATCGCTCGATCTCGGCGAAGTAGAGATTCAGGTCGAAGTGACTCTTGAGAAGCTCGCCCCGCTTGACGCTGTACGGCTTGTTCGACAACTCGGCGTTGTAACCCGTCAGTGTGAGGTTCCCGAGCGTGTGCAATAGTTGATTCGATTGGCTCGCCGCGTCGTCGCCGAGCTCAAGTTTCCACTCTGAGGTCATCTCCTGCGGCAAGACGTGTTCGATCGTCGCTCCCGCCATCCGGACCGGCTCCTTGTGATCGAAAGACTGTTCCAACCGCTCCAGGATGAGCCGAAGTCGCACGATCTTATCCGCGCTCGAATAGAGCGGTTCCGACGCGAGCGACGCGGCGAAAGCTTCATCGTCGGGACAGCGCTTCCCGCTGAGTTCTCGTCGGAGCCCGTCGATGAACGCCGGGCCGGCACCGCCCGCCGCATCGAAGACAGGGGGCAGCATCCGCCGCAATTGGTTAGTGGGCAGATTGCAGATCGCGCGACGAACAACGAATGCTTCAAGGAGATCGAGAGTCTGGAAGAGCTGGTCTCGACTGAGCGACTCGGCGTTGTAGGCGTCGAAAACGCGGAGCAGGAACGGGTAGGCCACCGTGACCTTCAACCGGCGGATACGATCGAGCTTCCGCGCCAGGTCGTCGTCGGCTTCTCGCTTTGCATTGAGGAAGCTCGCGTAGTACAGCCCGTGGCGATGCAAGTCCTTCAAGAACGATTCGGCCTGGACGGGGGACGAATGCGCCAACCGATCCTTGAGCTCGAAGTAGACGTCCGCCTCCTTGAGGATCTTCCCCTCCTTCATGAGATAGTGGCGCACGAATTCCGTCAGATCGCCGTCGAGCGCCTCCTGAATCGGCAGCCAGTACGTCTTGAAGAGGCGTTCCTGCTCGCCGACGTGAACCCGCATCAGCAGGAAGTTGCGTATCAGGTCGGCGGGAGTCAGCTTCTCTCCCTTGGCGTTGAGGCTCTCGAAGATGAGGTGCGGATTGTCATGCTCGTCGCAGACGATGCTGACGAGCGAGAAGCCGTCCACGACCGCCTTATGGATGGCTTCGAGTTGATCGCGATCCAGGCGATCGAGCCGTGAAACGAAGAATTGGTAGCAAGCGAACAGGGCGGTTTTCGGACCTTCTTCTTGCCGGATGATCGCACCGAAGGCCGCACGATCGGCCTGCGTGGGAAGAACCTTCAAGCGTTCCTCCCCCTGCTCATACTGGTTCGTCAGATACTGGCCGTCGATCCGGTCGTGTAGCGTCGTGTTCCCCGATCGCCCCGCCAGATCACGAACGGCCGCAAGCAGAACTTGAATGGTCGTGATCCGTTGTTGCCCATCGATCAAGAGGTATTTACCAACGCCCTGGGGCACCGACTTCGCCGGCGTGGTCACGATCGAACCGAAGAAGTGGGGACGGCCGTCCTCGTGCCGCGACTTCTCGAGAATGTCCGTCCAGAGCGTTTTCCACTGCTTCTCGGACCAACTGTATGGACGTTGGAAGAGTGGAACGACGTATTGCTGAGTTCCCTCGACCAACTTGCGTAGCTTCGTCTCGGTAGCCTGCATGATATCGACTCATGAAAGGTTGGATGCTGTCGCCGTCTCATGAGGATTGTAGCCGGCCGGAGGTCGCCACTCACCGAATTAGCCTGGGTTATTCATGCCCACTGGGGTAAGGCTTTGCTTCTGAGTCTGAGGTCTAACATGGACAGGAACTAACCCGGCCCCCCAGACCGACCGCAGGCGGCCACAACGTCAATGAAAGCCGACGATCAGAAACGGAAATACGGAGTACATTCATGATGGGGCAATCTGCAACGCCCCTCGGCTCTTTTCCAATTCGAGGGTGGTGTGACCGAGGTTTCGCGTTCGCGGAAGCCGACCGCCGTTGAGGCTGGGCGGACGACGTCGACCGTGAAAACCGCGCGATCGAAGCCAATCCGCCAGAGACGTAGGCCCGGGGCGAGACGGCCGGTGAGGCGGAGGTGACGGGGGACGATCAAGGCCGGAAAGCGCGTGTTTTCCGCGCGATCGAAGCCAATCATCTTCTCCGTCGCAAAGTCATTCCGAAACACGTTTTAGACTCGATCGAACGGCGGATTTCGGCCGACGAACGAACCCAATTCGGGGCTCCCCCGACAAGGGTGTCGCGGGCGGGCGGGGCGTGGGTTGGAGGGCCGAACCGGGGGGAACAGGGCGGCGGAACGGGTCGTTTTTTGAGCGAGCGAAGCCAATTTCCCGATCGGCTGGTGAACGGTCCAACCGAGGGCGAACAGGGTGAATAGGGCAAATACAGCGACCAGGAAGATTTCGATGACTTCACCGACTTTGCGGAATTCGCAACCAGGACAGCCCGCCAGAGTAAGCAGATCGAGATAACAGGGAATCGCCGGAAAACTTGTCTTATCCGCGAAGCGGCGATCGCCGACAATAAAGCCGGTTCTCCGGGTTGTCCTCGTGATGCAAGGAATGACGTCGTTATGTCGAGCGCGGCTGACGCGGAGCCTTCGGCGGCGATCGCGATTCGAGGGGCGCGGGTGCATAACCTCCGCAACGTCGACCTCGACGTCCCCCGCCATCGGCTGGTCGTGCTGACCGGGGTGAGCGGGTCGGGGAAGAGTTCCTTGGCCTTCGACACGATCTTCGCCGAGGGCCAGCGGCGGTACATCGAGTGCCTTTCGAGCTACGCCCGGCAGTTCCTCGACCAGCTCGAACGCCCCGACGTCGACCAGATCGACGGCCTGCCGCCGACGGTCGCGATCGACCAGCGGGCCGGTCAGTCCAGTCCCAGGAGCACGGTCGGGACCCTGACCGAGATCAACGACTACCTCCGCCTGATGTATTCTCGGCTCGGGGCCCCGCACTGTCCCAACTGCGGCCTGCCGATCCACAGCCAGACGCCCGAGCAGATGGCGGCGACCGTGATGGCCTTCCCGCCGGGCCGCCGGCTGATGGTCCTGGCCCCACTGGTCCGGGCGAAAAAAGGGGCGCATGCCGAGGTCTTCCAGGCGATCCGCCGGGCGGGGCTGATCCGGGCGCGGGTGGACGGGGAGGTGGTCGAGGTCGCCGACGAGCCTCCCAAGCTGGCCAAGACCAAGAACCATTCGATCGACGCCGTGGTCGACCGGCTGGTGATCCGCGAGGGGATCGGCCCCCGGCTCGCCGAGAGCCTCAACATGGCGCTCAAGCTCTCCGAGGGGCTCGTGACGATCACCGCCGAGGTCGACGGCGCATGGCAAGACCACTTGCTGAGCATCCACCTCGCCTGCCCCGGCTGCGGGACCAGCCTGCCGACGCTCGAACCGCGGGCGTTCAGCTTCAACAGCCCCCAGGGGGCCTGCCCGACGTGCGAGGGCCTGGGGATCGTCCCGGACGGATCGATCGAGGGCGAAGGGGACGACGATGAGATCCCCTGCCCCGACTGCCAGGGCTCGCGACTGCGGCCCGAAACCCGCTCGGTGCGGATCGACGGCCGATCGATCGACCAGGTCTTCGACATGGCGATCGACGAGGCGAGCGGGTTCTTCGAGCGCCTCAGGTTCGCCGAGGCCGACCAGGCCGTCGCCACGCCTTTGCTGCGGGAAATCCAGGGCCGGATAAGCTTTATGTCCAACGTCGGGCTCGGTTACCTGGCGCTCGGCCGGGGCTCGCGGACTCTTTCCGGCGGCGAGCTTCAGCGAGTCCGGCTGGCGACCCAGCTCGGCTCGGGCCTCGTGGGGGTCTGCTACGTGCTCGACGAACCGACCACCGGCCTGCACCCGCGCGACACCGGCCGGTTGCTCGCCGGCCTCCGTGACCTGGAGGCCCAAGGCAACAGCGTGCTGGTCGTCGAGCACGACGAGGCCGTGATCCGGGCCGCCGACTGGATCGTCGACATCGGCCCCGGCGCCGGCCCCGACGGCGGGACGATCGTCGACTCCGGAACTCCTGATCACATAGCGAGTTCAAGCGTTTCGATCACCGGCCGCTATCTCCGTGGAGACGTCCCGACGACCCGACGCCAGACCGAGCGGCTCGGCCAGACGCCCGGGTGGATCACGATCCGGGGGGCGAGCGTCCATAACCTGAAGGGGGACGAGGCCCGCATCCCCCTGGGGACGCTGACCTGCGTGACGGGCGTGAGCGGGTCGGGCAAGAGCACCCTGGTCCACGACGTGCTGGCCCGGGGCTTCCGCCGCCGCGACCGGCCCTCGGCCCGCGAGCTGCCGGGGCTGGGCCAAATCGAAGGCTGGGAGCCGCTGACGGCCTTGATCGAGGTCGACCAGTCCCCCATCGGCCGAACTCCCCGGTCGACCCCCGCGACGTTCACCGGGGTGTTCGACCAGATCCGCCGCGTCTTCGCGACCACCCGCGAGGCCCGGATGCGAGGCTACGGCGCCCCCCGGTTCAGCTTCAACGTAAAAGGTGGCCACTGTGAGACTTGCGAGGGCCAGGGGCGTCGCCGCATCCCCATGCAGTTCCTGCCCGACCTGTTCGTCGTCTGCGAGGAGTGCCAGGGCAAGCGGTTCAACCGCCAGACGCTGGAGGTCCTGTTCAAGGACAAGTCGATCGGCGACGTTCTGAACCTCCGAGTCGACGAGGCCCGGGCGTTCTTCGACGCCCAGCCGCGCGTGCTCCCCGGGCTGATCGCCCTCCACGACGTCGGCCTTGGCTACCTGACGCTCGGCCAGTCGAGCACGACCCTCTCGGGAGGCGAAGCCCAGCGCGTGAAGCTGGCCGCCCAGCTCGGCCGGCCGACATTCGGCAAGAACCTGTACATCCTCGACGAGCCGACGACGGGCCTCCATTTCGCCGACATCGACCGGCTGCTCGCCATCCTCCACCGCCTGGCCGACCAGGGCGAAACCCTCGTCGTCATCGAGCACAACCTCGACGTCATCGCCACCGCCGACTGGGTGATCGACCTCGGACCCGACGCCGGCGGCAACGGTGGCCGGATCGTCGCCATGGGACCGCCCGACGCGATCGCGAAATCCCCCGAAAGCCTGACCGGAAGGTACCTCAACGATCGACCGCCTAAGTAAGCACACGGGGGTCACTGAAAGACATCCTGTCGCGTTCCCTCTTGTTGAGCCGACTGATCAAGGGTAAAGATGCGATGCGATCCGATGGCTGGATCCATGCGAGGTGGAGATCCCATGAACTGCGACGATCCCCCGGCGAAGCCCCGATCGGCTGGCCTCCGTACTGCTCGCCTCACGACGACGATCGTAGTTCTGATTTCAGTATGTTTGCATTCACCTGCCATGGCGGTGAACGTGAACGAGGGTCGAGCGGCGACGAGGCGTCCACCCAACCTGCTGTTGATCGTGACCGACGACCAGTCGGCGCTCACCCTGGGGACGGAGGGAGACTCGCACGGGGCGACGCCGCATCTGGACGCCCTGGCCCGGCAAGGGGTCCACTTCGATCGGGCGTACTGCAACTCGCCGTTGTGCACGCCGAGCCGGCAGTCGTTCATCAGCGGCAAGCTGCCCCACGCCACCGGAGTTACTCGACTGCTCACCCGGCTGCCCGACGACGTGAGGACGCTCGGCCACTCGCTGGGCGAGCGCGGGTATCGGACGGCGGCGATCGGCAAGATGCACTTCAACGGCCCCTCGTCCCACGGCTTCGAGCTGCGGCGCGACTATCCCCACTGGCTGAAGCATCTCGACCGCCACCCGCCGTCCGGCGGCGACCTCCGCAAGCCCTGGAAGCCGCTGATAGACCCCGCGCCGGTGTGGCTCAACGCGCGGGTCGAGGACGCCGGTCTGCCGGCCGAGGCGATGGACGCGAACTATTTCGTCAACCGGTCGATCCGGTTCATGAAGGAGCAGCCCGACAAGCCGTTCGCGCTGGTGGCGAGCTTCTACGAGCCTCACGCGCCGTTCCATTTCCCCCGCGAGTGGCGGGGCCGTTACCGGCCCGAACAGTTCACCGGGCCGAGGATCTCGGAGCGGGAGCGGGCCGAGCTGCCGAAGATCTTCCAGGACCTCGGCGACGCCGACTATCGAGGAATCCAGGCCGCCTACTATACGTCGGTCGCGTACGTCGACGAGCAGATCGGGCGGCTGGTCCGGGCGGTCGACGACGAGGGGTTCGGCGACAACACGCTGATCGTCTTCCTGAGCGACAACGGCTACATGCTGGGCCAGCACGGACGGGTTGAGAAGCACTGCTTCTACGAGCCTTCGGTCCGCGTGCCCCTGATCATGCGGTGGCCCGGCCGTCTCCCGGCCGGACGTCGCGTCCACGACCTGGTCGAGCTGGTCGACGTCCTGCCGACGGTCCTCGGCTTGCTGGACGTCCCGGTCCCCCCCGGACTGCACGGAATCGACCTCTCGGGGCTCGCGGCGGGCGCTCCAGGCGCGCGGGGGCGGGAGGTGGTGTTCAGCGAATACCCCGAGAACGAGGAGGCGATGGCGCGTTCCGATCGTTACAAGCTGATCGTGGGCTCGGGCCGCCGCGTCCGCAAGGACGGCTACGCCACCGAAACGCCGCTGCCCGGCCCCTACGAGCGGCTCTACGACGAGCAAGTCGACCCCGACGAGACGCACGACGTGGCCGCCGATCCTCGACTGGCCGGGGTCAAGCAGGAGCTGCTCGACAGCCTCTCGCAGCGGTTCATCTCGACGTGGAAGGGGCCCGAGGCGATTCCTCAGGGCCTCTCCCAGCGCGAGACGATCCACTGGTGCCTCATCCCCCGCGACAAGCCCAACCCCGGTTTTCCAGGGCATCTGTAGGGGCTTGCAGCGGACAGATACAGATGGGGATCCTTCCCCAAAAGGGCTCCTTGCCTCTGTCTTCCGCGATGCTCAGTTCTTCTTACCCATCAAGGTATTCAGAATCAGCATTTCGAGCTGCTCGTACTTGCGGGCGGCGCGAAGCTCCTCGACCTGCTTCTCATCGACCGAGCGGACGATGTCGAGAAGGCGGAGGAACATGGTCCGGGAGTTGGCGAGATGGAGGGTCGAATCCTCGAACGTGGTCGTCCGCATGGCCTTGACGTCGAGGCCGACGCATTCGCCGTTCTTGCCGTATCCGGCCTTTTCCAGGACCCAGACCTGGTTGAACGCCCGGCGCAGGTCGACCGAGCCGAAGACCTTGTCCTGGTCGTACTTGAGGCCGTTCTGGTCGTTGAGGTGGACGCTCCAGAGCTTGTCGTGAAAGAGGGCGAAGGCCATGTCGTCGGCCGGGTCGAGGCCCGCCAGCAGCGAGTGGGCGGTCTCGATCAGGACGCCCGAGCGGCTGGGATCGATGGTCTTGTAGCCGATCGCCATCATGTGGCCGACGGTCGGCAGGTAGGCGTGGTCGACCGGCTCGTTGGGCTTGGCTTCGCCCATGATGCGGATTTCCTTGTCGTGCTCCAGAAGCGCGTTCCAGGCGTCGACGATCCGGGCGTGCGCCGTCTTGGCGCACTTGGCCTCGCGGATGTAGGTGCCTTCGCGGGCCAGCCAGAGGACGTAGTTCTTGCAGCCGACTTCGCGGGCGAGGTCGGCGCACCGCTTGGCCCGATCGATGGCGTACTTGCGGTCGGCCGGGTTGTTCGAGGTGAACGCGCCGTCGACCGTGCGGGGGTCTTCCCAGAGCCGGGGGGCGATGATCTCGACGAACAGCCCTTCGCCGTCGAGGATCTTCTTGACTTCGGCGGTGCCGCGGAGGGTGGCCTGCCAATCCAGGTCGGCGGGGACGATGTCGTCGTCGTGGAACTGCACCGCGTCGAAGCCGAGCTCTTTATAGGCTTTCAGTTTGCGCGCGTATTCCATCTCGTTGCGCACGGTCGGTCCGAACGGGTCGGCACCGGTGCTGATGTTCCAGGGGCCGAACGAGAAACGGTAGGTCGTGGGCGAACTCATGCGTCTAGAAACTCCACTGTCTGTCGGCCGCGGGCTGTCGCGGCCCCACTTGCGGGTAGGCGTTGCAACGAGTCGAGAAGAGCGCGCGGGCCCGGCGGGGCTCCGCATGGTCGCGGGCGAGCCGCCGCCGTTTCGCACCCGATCGTCACTCCACTCTTACCCGAAGCTCGCGAAAGGCTCAATGGTCCTGTGACCGACGACCCTCGATCGTCGGCCGCGCCCGAGCCCGGCGATCGGGGGAGAGCCGCGTTGACACGGCTCTCGGCCAGCGGGGATGATCCAAGGTATCGTGGCGCGGCCCGAGTCGGCCGCGGATTTCCAGGCGGAGGGGACGACCCGGATGAGGCTCTGGCATCTCACCGTCGCAATCCTGGTGCTGGGAATCGTCCTGAGCGTCGTTCGCGACCCCGTCGGCCGGGTGGCCCTGATCGTGTTCGTCACGGCGTTCGGCGAGGCGGCCCTGGGCCTCACGGCGGTCATGGCGCTCTTCCAGACGATCGGCGCGATCGGCATGGCGCGCGGCCTGCTCGACCACGCCGAGGCCGTCGCGGCGACGACGCTGGTCCTGGTCGCCGCCACGGCGATCATGTCGTTCTGGCTGTTCATGGGCGCCTGGCTGATCCAGGCGACCGTGCCCTGACCTGAGCCGATGCGACGCGACGCCGGCCCGCCCGGCCCTCCGACGATCCCTCCTCGAAGTGAACAGGCGAAGCTCAATGACATCGACTTACGTCCCCGAAAAATTCCCGCCCCGATGGCTGCCGGAGAAGGTCGAGCTGAAGACCTGGGAGCAGATCGAGCCCTGGTACAAGAAGCTTCTGGCGATTCCAATCGACACGGCCGAACAGCTCGAAGCGTGGCTCACGGCCGCGGGCGAGCTGTCCGCGGCCGTCGGCCAGGAAGGCGTCGCGCGGTATGTGGCGATGACCTGCCAGACCGACGACCCCGACCGCGAGGCCGCCTACCTGAGCTTCGTCCGCGACGTCGAACCGAAGCTCAAGCCCTACCTGAACGAGGTCCGCAACCGCTATCTCGACGCGCCGGCCCGCGCTGGACTCTCGGAATCGCGGTACCATGTGTTCAATCGCTCGCTCGAAAACCGCCGCGCCCTGTACCGCGAGGCCAACATTCCCCGCGAGACCGAGCTGGCCGAGCTGGAGCAGCAGTACCAGAAGACGGTCGGGGCGATGACCGTTGAATTCCAGGGTCAGGAGCGGACGCTGGCGCAGCTCTCGCCGTTCCTCGAGCAGACCGACCGCGCGGTCCGGCAAGAGGCGTGGGAGCTGGCCGCGCGACGGCGGCTCGCCGACCGCGACGCGCTCGACGAGCTGTTCGACAAGATGAAGGCCCTGCGCGTCGAGATCGCCCGCGAGGCGGGGTTCGACGACTACGTCGCTTACGCCTTCCGCAACCGCGAGCGGTTCGACTACACGCCCGCCGACTCGATCCGGTTCCACGAGGCCGTCGAGAAGACCGTGGTGCCGCTGGCCCGGGCGATCCAGAAGGAACAACGCAAGAACCTCGGCGTGCCGTCGCTGCGGCCCTGGGACCTCTCCGTCGATTCGCTGGGCCGGCCGCCGCTCAAGCCGTTCGACGACGTCGCCCGGCTCGCCGAGGGGGCCGAGGCGATCTTCCGCGAGGTCGACCCCGAGCTGGGCGCGCAGTTCGGCTACCTCCGCGAGCACAGCCTGCTCGACCTGGCCAATCGCAAGGGGAAGGCGCCCGGCGGCTACCAGACGACCTACGAGGCCGACCGGCTGCCGTTCATCTTCATGAACGCCGTTGGCGTCGACTCCGACGTCCGCACGCTGCTGCACGAGGGGGGCCACGCCTTCCACACCCTGGCGTCGCGGGGAGAACCCCTGGCCGCCTACCGCGAAAGCCCGCTCGAGTTCTGCGAGGTCGCCTCGATGAGCATGGAGCTGCTCGGCGCCAAGGGGCCCGACCCGTTCTACGACCAGCCCCAGGCCGAACGCTCGTACCGCAAGCTGCTCGAGGGGATCGTCACCATCCTCCCCTGGATCGCCACGGTCGACGCCTTCCAGCACTGGCTCTACAACCATCCGGACCATACCCGCGACGACCGCCGAAAGGCCTGGCGCGGGCTGATCGAACGGTTCGGCGGCGAGGTCGACTGGTCGGGCTATGAAGACGCGCGCGACCACTCGTGGCATCGCCAGCTCCACATCTTCCTCTACCCGTTCTATTACATCGAGTACGGCATCGCCCAGCTCGGCGCGCTCCAGATCTGGAAGCGGAGCCTGACCGACCGCCCGGGCGCGGTGGCCTCGTACCGCAGCGCCCTGGCCCTGGGAGGCTCGAAGCCCCTGCCCCAGTTGTTCGAGGCCGCCGGCGCCCGGTTCGGCTTCGACGAAGAGCTGATCGCCCCCCTGATGGCCGCGATCGGCGACGAACTGGGCCGCCTGGCGCCGTGAGCCCGGGTTGAAGCCCCCGGATTCAAGGCCCGAAACGCACAAGCGAGTGATTCGAGGGAATTCACTCGCTTGCGCTTCGGGCTTGGATTCCGATCCTTACGACTGCCCGCGCTACGCGCCTTCGCTTTCGTCGTCGAGCGGCTCGGGGATCGGCGGACTGTCCTCGGTCTGAAGGATCTCCTCGGAGAAGTGAGACCCCTCGATGAGCTGCTCCGCCTCGTGGTTGTGGTGGTGCGACGCCGGGGCTGGGAAGAAGCTGTAAAGCACCGGCATCAGATAGCGGGTGAGGAACAGGGTCACGAGCATGCCGCCGACGACCACGATCGCCAGCGGCTTCTGGGCTTGCGAGCCGATCGATTCCGCCAGGGCGGCGGGCAAGAGGCCGAGCGCCGCAGTGAGCGACGTCATGACGACCGGCCGCACCCGCAGCTCGGCCCCGTGCATGATCGATTCGCGGACCGGCATGCCGCTGGCGCGCATCTGGTTGAAATACGAGATCAAGAGCACGCCGTCCTGAACGGCGACGCCGAAGATCGAGATGAAGCCGACGGCCGCCGAGATCGAGAACGGCGTGCCAGTCAATTTCAAGGCCCAGACGCCTCCCATCGTGGCCGCGACCACGTTGGCCATCACGAGCATCGCATCCTTCATCGAGCCGAAGGCCATGTACAGCAGGATCACGATCAGCCCGATGGAGAGGGGGACGATCCAGAGCAGCTTGGCGTTGGCCTGCTGCATCTGGGCGAACTCGCCCGACCAGACGATCGAGTAGCCGCGCGGGAGCTTCGCCCCGGAGGTCGGGTCGTCGACTTGTTGCTGGGCGTCGGCGATCGCCGACGCCAGGTCGCGGCCGTGGACGCTGAACTTGATCGGAATGTAACGTCGGTTGTTCTCGCGGTAGATGTACGAGGCGCCGGGCTTGTGCGGCGAGATCTTCGCGAGCTGGGCCAGGGGGACCCGGTAACCCGCATTGTCCCCCTGCTCCGGAACCTCGACCGTCAACCGGCTGATGATCTCGGGGTCGTCGCGCAACTGGTGGGGGAGCCGCAGGACGATGTCGTAGAGCTTCTCGCCCTCGACCATCTGCGAGAACGCCTGGCCGCCGACGGCGACCTGCACGGCCTTCTCGACGTCGGCCACGTTGATGCCGTGGCGGGCGCAGGCGGCGCGGTCGATCTCGATCTCGAGGTTCGGCTGGCCCACGATGTGGAAGAGACCGACGTTCTCGATCCCCGGCACGTTCCGCAGCACGTTGACGACGCGCTGGCCCGCTTCCTCAAGGGTGTGCATGTCGTTGCCGAACAGCTTGACCGAGTTCGCTCCCTTGACGCCCGAGAGGGCCTCCTCGACGTTGTCGCGGATGAGCTGCGAGAAGTTGAAGTTGACGCCTGCGAAATTCTTGAACCGTTCGGCCATCTCGGCCTGGAGCTTCTCCCGGGTCATCCCGGGGCGCCATTCTTCCATCGGCTTCAGGGGGACGTTGAACTCGATGTTGAAATAGGTGGTGACGTCGGTGCCGTCGTCGGGCCGGCCGAGCTGCGACATCACGCCGCGGACCTCGGGCGACTCGGCGATCGCCGCGCGGATCTTGGGCGCGATCTGGGCCGACGTTTCAAGCGAGACGGTGCGCGGCATCACCGCGCGAATCCAGAGGTTGCCCTCTTCGAGCTGGGGCATGAACTCGCCCCCCAGGGTCGGGATCAAGACCGCCGTCCCCGCCAGCAGCGCCAGCATCACGGCCATCGTCGCGTACCGCGCGTTGAGCACGCGGTTGAGCGCCCGCAGGTAACGCCGCTTCATGATCCGGTCGACGAACGTGTCGACCTCGTGGTCCTTGTTCTGGAAGAAGAACGAGCAAAGCACCGGCGCGAGCGTCAGGGCCAGCAGCAAGGCGCCGAGGATCGCGAACGCGTAGGTGTTGGCCATCGGGCCGAACAGCGCGCCTTCGGGCCCTGACATCGAGAACAGTGGAATGAAAGCGCAGATGATGATGGTCGTCGAGAAGAAGAGTGCGCGCTCGATCTCGTTGGAAGCTTCGATGATCCGATCGATGAGCGGTCGCGAGCGGTCGGCGTCGTGGGCCGTCAGGTGGCGGTAGATGTTCTCAACGATGATCACCGAGCTGTCGACGATGATCCCGAAGTCGACCGCGCCGATCGACAGCAGGTTGGCGGACTCGCCGCGGATGTAGAGGATCGTGATCGAGAACAGGAGGGCCAGGGGGATCATGATCGCGACGATCCCCGCGCTGGCGATGTCGCCCAGGAAGATGAACAGCACGGCGACGACCAGCGCCATGCCGACGACCAGGTTGTGCAAGACGTTGTGCGTGGTGACGTCCACCAGGTCGGTTCGCTGGTTGAAGACCTTGATGCTCATCCCCTCGGGCAAGAGCTTCTCCTGCTCGATTTCCTGGAACTTCTTGCGGACCTCCTTGGCCGTGGGGAGCGACTTCTCCCCCTTCCGCATCAGGACGATGCCCTCGACCACGTCGTCGTCGTGGCCTCGGCCGACGATCCCGAGCCGGGGCCGCGAGCCGATCACGGTCGTGGCGATCTGCTTGAGATAGACGGGCTCGCCGTTCCGCGAGGTGATCACCACCCGGTTGAGGTCTTCGAGCTTCTCGACCTCGATCTCGAAGGCTCGCGACGCGTTCCCAGGCTCGAGCGGGTCGACCCCCTTGCCCAGCAGGCCGATCGCCCGGACGTTGTGCGCCTGGCTGCCCAGCATCAGGACGTCGCCGCCGACGTTGGCGTTCGAGCGGTTGATCGCGTCCTCGACCTGCTGCATCGTGACTTCGTACTGGCGAAGAAGACGCGGGTCGACCAGGATCTGGTACTGCTTCACAGTCCCGCCGAACCCGGTGACGTCGATGACGCCGGGAACGGTCTTGAGCGCCCGTTCGAGCACCCAGTCCTGGACGGCCTTGAGCTGGTTGAGCGTGTAGCGGTCGCCGTCGAGCACGTAGCGGACGATCTCGCCGGTCGGGCTCCAGGGCGAGAGCGACGGCGTCACGCCGGCCGGAAGGTTGTTGACGAATGTGATCCGGTTGATGACCTCCTGGCGCGCCTCCCAGTAGTCGGTGCCGTACTCGAAGATGCACTTGATGTCGTTGAGCCCGGCCAGCGACGTGCTCCGCAGGTACTTGAGCCCATGCATGCCGTTCAGCGCGGTTTCGAGCGGGATGCCGACCAGCCGCTCCATCTCCTCGGGGCTCGCGCCGGGGTTCTGGGTGATCACCTCGACCAGGGGGGGCGTCGGGTCGGGGTAGGCCTCGACGTCGAGATACATCGCCGAGTGGATGCCGGCGGCGATCAGCGCGGCGACGCCCAGCAGCACGATCAGGCGGTTGTGAAGGCTCCACGAAATGATCGCTCGTACCATGAAACGCCTTCCCGAACGAAGAAAACCGCCGCGCCGGCTCAGGAGGAGCTCGCGCAACCCCGAATCAACCGCCGATCATAACGCCTATCGACGGGACCGTAAACCAAAGGCTCGCGCCGCGCACGCTACGCCGGTTCTTAGTACGTCGCAGATCCGGTCGGCGGCTGATCCCTGTTCGCAGAATCCTCGAGACATGCTAACCTGGAACCGAGAAAGTCGATACGAACCCGCGAGGCTTCCGGTTCGTATCACCTGATTGGTGACCGCTCCCACCTCGACGGCCTCCTTCCGACGGGCTCGATCGCGATGAAGAGGAACGACCAGACCATGACGACCATCGGCGACCCGTCCGCGACCCATCCCCGACCCGACTCCGCGCGCGCGGGTCATGGCGGCGATCCCTCGAAGGGGAGTCGCCTCGGCTGGATCCTGAAGCTTCTGATCGTCGTCGCCTGCGTGGGAGGCTTCGCCTACCTGGAGCGGACCGGAAAGCTGCCGAAGCCCGTGCAAGACGCGTACGAGCAGGCCAAGGGGCTCGTCCTGCACACGGCGGAACATTCCCCCCCGCCCGATCCCCGCGACGCGCGGGCACCCTCGAAGACCACCTGGCACGGCCTCGTCGAAGTCGACGACGACCAGATCGAGGCGCTCTCCCTCAAGGTGGTCGCGGTCCGGGCGCAGACCGACCCCATCAAGCTCGAACTCACGGGACGGACGGCGTACAACGAGAACTCGCTGACCAAGATCCGCCCCCGCTTCGACACCCTGGTCGAGGGGGTGCTCGCCGAAAAAGGCCGGCGCGTCAAGAAAGGCGACCCGCTCGTCGCCCTCTTCAGCACCGAGCTGGCCACGGCCAAGAACGCGTACCAGACCAACTACGTCCAGTGGCAGCACGACCTCCGGCTCCTCAAGCTCCGTGAAAAGCTCGTCAAGACCGGCGCCATCTCCGAGCAGACGTTCGTCGACACCAAGAACGACGAGAGCAAGAGCCGGCTCGGCTACTACACGTCGTGGGAGAACCTCCGGGTGCTCGGCGTCCCCGACTCCGAGATCGAACCCCTGATCGCCAACCTCGGCGAGGCGCCCACCGCCGAACACCTGCTGAACATCGCCGACAAGGCCAAGATGACCCTTCGCTCGCCCGTCGACGGCATCGTCGTCCAGCGCGACGTCGCCCCCGGAAACCTCTACGACAACTCGAACGTCCTCATGGTCATCGCCCCCGTCGACAAGCTCTGGGTCATGGTAAACGTCTACGAGCGCGACCAGTCCAAGGTCGCCCTGGGCCAGCGCATGACCATCCAGTTCCCGTTCCTCCAGAAGACCGCCGCCGGGGTCGTGGAATACGTCGCGAGCGAAGTCTCGAAGGATTCCCGCGCCGTCCAGGCCCGGGCCTCGATCCCCAACCCCGACGGCTCGCTGAAAGCCGACATGCTCGTCCGGGCGGTGCTCGACGTGCCTCCCATCCCGGGCCAGACTGTCGTCCCCAGGCTGTCGATGGTCGTCATCAACGGCGACGACTACGTGTTCGTCCGCAAGCGATCGGAAAGCGGCCCGGAGAAGCGGTTCGAGCGCCGAAAAGTGGTCGTGGCCCAGGAGAGCAGCGACTTCGTCATCATCCACAACGGCCTTGAGGCCGGCGAGGAAGTCGTCACCAACGGCAGCCTGATCCTCGCTCAGCTCTATGAAGACCTCCAGATGGTCAATACGGGGATGCCGCCCAACTGACCGCCGTCGACTGGGCGCTTCACTCCACCCGGTCGAGGCGGCCCGGCCTGACGAACCGTCGCAGCAAGCCGCGAAGCGTGGCCGAAGCGCGATCGCCGGCGACCACCGGCGCGTCGGACTCCGGATCGACGGGAACCAGCCCGGTCCACGACAGCCGGTACGGCCAGCCGCCGATCGCCGCCGAGCGGTTGAACTGCTCGGCGATCCGCAACGCCCAGACCGTCCCCCAGCGGTCGCGGAACCAGACCCAGATGCGGTCGATCTCGTTGCGCCCCGGCTCACTCGATCGCTTGCAGCCGAGCCGGGCCGTCCAGAAGCTCGCCCCGAACAGCCAGGCGGCGGCCGTCCAGCAGTACGCGCGCCAGGCCGGCGGCCACTCGGTCGATCGCAGGCCCAGATACTCCACGATCAGGCCGAGCCCCAGAACCACTGCGGCGCGGAAGTGCGTGGAGAGATAGTTGGCCGTTCCCGCCAGAGCCAGAAACCCATAAAAGATCGTCCAAGGCGAGTCGAGCCGGAGAACAGCCAGGCCGTCGGCCTTGCGCATCCGTCCCGATCCTTCCAGCCAGGGAATCAGGAAGACCACCAGCAACAGCGCCATCAGGAGCGCCCAGACCCGATCCCCTGGCCGTCGCGCGTTGAGGACCGAGGTCAGCCCCGCGAGGACCGCCGTCGTCATCACATAAGTGATCCGCCCCGACATCGGACGTCCGGACGCCGGCGATTCGGTAAGCGCCACGACCTGCGCGGCGATCCCCAGCCCGAGCACGATCGCCCCCCAGACGAGCGCCCCCCGCAGCGCCGTCCCTTCCGCGTCCCGCCACGCCGCGGCCCACGGTGCGAACGCCGTCGCCAACAAGAGCATGACCGTCAGGGGCGCGACCTCGAGGCCGAGCCCTACACCGATCCCCGTCCCGCCGATCAGCAACCAGACCGCCCGCGCCGACGAACTCCATCCGCCGAACATTCCCAACCCCCTGCAACCTCTGGAACTTCAAACGAATCGATCGATCGGAAAACGGCTCGCGTGAGACGTCACGATGATGGGAATTCCGCCACGGACGTCGCGCGACTCGCTTCGAGAGTCTAACCGATGGTTGCGACGAGGGTCATCGGTTGGGGGTCGCCAATGGTTGCTTGCGCTCCGTGATCGAAGGACTCACCGAGGCCATCTCTTCATTCAACGCCACGAACTCTTTCCATTCCTCGGGCACGTTCGACTCGTGAAAGATCGCCTCGACGGGGCATTCGGGCACGCAGGCTTCGCAATCGATGCAATGCGCGGGGTCGATGAAGAGCATCCGTTCGCCCTCGTGGAAGCAATCACACGGGCAGACGACGACGCAGTCGGTATACTTGCAATCGAAGCACGGTTCGGTCACGACGAAGGCCATGGCTTCCTCCTCGACAAGAATAGTTTCTCGAACGATCAGGTAATGCCCTCCGCTTCATCCCGGCGGCCAGGGCGATCTTGAAAATGCTGAAAACGACCTGATCGGCGGCTCGCGGGATCAGGAGTGATTCGTGTCGGCGACGGACCAACCTCCGCACTCCTGGAGTTCCTTCGACCTGCTGGAGCGGTCGCGAGGCGGCGGCGACGCAGCCGCCGCGGCGTTGTTCGCGCGTTACTTCGCCCGGCTGACCTCGCTCGCGAAGAGCCGCCTGCCTTCGCAAATCGCCAGTCGGATCGATCCCGAAGACGTCGTGATGTCGGTCTTTCGCAGCTTCTTCGTCGATGCGCGGGACGGCCGGTACGTCCTCGGCCGCAAGGGCGACCTGTGGCGTCTGCTGGCCGCCATCACGAAGCACAAGCTCATGCGGCAAACGCGGTTTCACCGGGCCGATCGAAGGTCGATCGATCTCGACGCGCCGCTCGAACAGATCGACGAAACGCGGCTCGTCCGTCTGCTGGAACCCACGCCGGAGGACGCAGTCGACCTGGCCGATCTGCTGAACGACTTCACTTCAGGCCTGAGCCCGCTCGACGGGCACGTTCTGGAACTCCGGATGCGGGAGATGCAGATTCCGGAGATCGCCCGAGAGGTCGGGTGCTCCGAGCGAAGCGTCAGACGGTCGCTCAGCCGTCTCCGTTCGAGCTTCCTCGACCGTCTTTCCTCTGACCAGAACGGACTCGCGCCCGACGTGGAGACGCTTCCCAGCGCCCTGCTCGACCACGGCGATTTCTTGCTGCAACGGATGATCGGCTCGGGGAGGATGGGGAAGGTTTTCAAAGCCTGGCAGCGCGGCGAGGACCGACCAGTCGCCGTCAAGTTTCTCCGCAAATCGCTGATCCACCACCCGGGAGCGGTGCGGCGTTTCCTGGCCGAGGCGCAGACCATCGCCGAACTGCGGCATCCGAAGATCGTCGGAACCCATGGGCTCGGCCGGACTCCCGGCGGTTCGTACTTCCTCGTCATGGAATACGTGGCGGGCTCGAACCTCGACCTCCACACTCGGCGTTCCGACGTCTCGTGGCGTCAAGCCGTGGTCTGGGTCGTCGAGACGTGTCAGGCCCTTGAGCACGCTCATGCGCGAGGCATCGTCCACTGCGACCTCAAACCGGCGAATCTCCTGATCGACGAGAACGGCGGCGTTCGGGTCACGGATTTCGGACTCGCGCGGCACCTTTCCGATCCCACGCCCCGGACCGTCCATATCGAAGGGACCGCCCCATACATGGCGCCGGAACAGGCGTCGCGAAGCTGGGGGCCGATCGACGCGCGCACCGACGTCTATGGGCTGGGCGCGGTCCTGTTCGCCTTGCTTACCGGCCGTCCCCCCTGGATCGGCGGAAGTCTGCCTGAAGTGCTCGCCAAGGTCGTCGGCGACGAGCCCGTCGTCTCGCCGGGGCTCATTCGCCCCGACCTCCCCACGACGGTGGTCGACGTCTGCCGGAAGTGCCTCGCGAAGCGGCCGCGGGATCGCTACGGCTCGGTCATGGAGGTTCGCGCGGCCCTCGTTCCGCTCATCGAGGAGCGTTAGGAATCCGCGAGGACCTCCGCCGATCGGACCCTTCGCTTCAGGACGCCATGTCGGCGGTCATGGCGAAGGGGGGCGCGGATTTGCGGGGGCGACGGGCGGCCTTGAAATCGGCTTTGTCGATCTGATAGCGGCGGAGCTTCTCGCTGATGCTCCGGCGGGAAAGCCCGCAGTGCTCGGCGCACCGATCGATCCGGCCCCGGTACTTTTCCAGGACGCGGAGCAGGTAGGCGCGCTCGATCCGCTGGGTGAACTCGTCGGTCAGCTCCTGGAGCGGGCGAAGGTGGTCGAAGTCGAGGCTGAACGGCTCCTCGCGCTGGGGGACGATCTCGTCGGGGAGGTTCTCGGGCTCGATCACCGGACCGGGGGTCGTCACCACCATCAGCTCGATGACGTGCTCCAGCTCGCGGATGTTGCCGGGCCAGTCGTAGCGGAGCAGCCGCGACAGCGTCGCCCGCGACATCGTCTTGGCGGGCAGCCCGCGCTCCTCCATCTTGTGCAGGAAGTGGTGGACCAAAAGCGGCACGTCGTCGAGCCGGTCGCGGAGCGGGGGCAGGTCGATCGACACCACGTTCAGGCGGTAATATAGATCGCTGCGGAACTTGTTGGCGGCGACGGCCTCGGCCAGGTTGATGTTGGTCGCGGCGACCACGCGGCAGTCGGCCTGGATCGACTCGGTCCCCCCCACGCGCTCGAACCGGCCGTCCTGAAGCACGCGGAGCAGCTTGGCCTGCATGCCCAGGGGCATCTCGCCGATCTCGTCGAGGAACAGCGTCCCCCCGGCGGCGACCTCGAACCGCCCCCTCTGCTGGCGGTCGGCCCCGGTGAACGCCCCCCGCTCGTGGCCGAACAGCTCGCTCTCCAGCAGGTGCTCGGGCAAGGCCGCGCAGTTGACGGCCACCAGCTTGCCGCGCCGGCGTAGGAAGTCGCTCTGGTGGATCGCCTGCGCCACAAGTTCCTTGCCCGTGCCGGTCTCGCCCGTGATCAGGACCGTGCAGGCCGACGAGCCGACCCGCTCGACCCGGGCGAAGACCTCGGCCATCCGCCGGCTCCGCCCCAGGATGTTGTGGTAGGCGAACCGACGGCGCAGCTTGTTGCTCAAGTCGGCGACCTCGTCGATCAGCCGGCGATCCTCGAGCGCCTGGCCGACCAGGATGTCGAGCCGGTCGGCGTCGATCGGCTTGAGCACGAAATCGTAGGCGCCGAGCTGCATGGCCTCGACGGCCGACTCGACGGTCGGCTGGCCGCTGATGACGATGATCGTCACCGGCAAGTCGCGCGAGCGGATCTCACGGATCAGGTCGAGGCCCGTCACGCCGGGAAGGGCCAGGTCGGTGATGACCAGGGAATACGGACGATCGACCAGCAGCTCCAGCGCCGAGGTCCCATCGTGGGCCAGCGTGATCTCCCGACCGGGACCGGCGAGAATCTGGGAAAGCTGCTGACAGTAAAGCTCGCTGTCTTCAACAACGAGGATGCGTCGATCCATGGCGCCCTCATCCAGTTGAGGCGTAGTCAAATCCTGTTGTCGAGCCGAGGCCCGAGCCACCATGATGCGAAAGAGCACGAGGCGCAGTCCGGCTCTGTCGACTCAACGATTACTCTAGCGACTCACCCAACCCTGTCAACCCGAAAAATCCGGCGAACGCAACCTCACCGACCATCCGCCGAAACCGCGCCGCTTCGACGTCGACACGTCCCCTTGAAGCCCTCGCGCCGCTTCAGCTCGCGGAGGAAAAGGAGATTGGCGCCGCCTATTCCAGCTCGATTGCGGCTCCCGACTCACGCATGGAACCTCTTCTCGTCGTGACGCCCAGCCGCCCGGCTTTCCTCCTCGCGATGGGATGAGTCGCTCCGATGACTCTATTACATGAGCGCACCTGAATGATCCCCGGCGTGGTTCCTCCTCGGCGATCAGGTCGAGGTCCGCCGGCCAAACCGCGAGAACCCGCAGGCCCATCCAAATATCGATGTCGGCTTGATTTTCAAAACCGAATCACCTAGTCTTACGACACTCGTTGTGCAGGCAGCCTTCAGGTCGGAAGCTGGGATCGGGTGATGCGTTCGTCGCTCCCCGCTCAGCCTGGCTTGTTCTCAATCGTTGGGTCGCGCTGTTCGTCGTCGATTCGTCGACGCCACCTGGCCGCCCCACTCTTGCAACTATTCGTTCGTCATATCGCATCGCCTTTTCAAGCTCGTCGCCGAGCATGACGCGGCGTAAGGCCCCGTCACGCATTCGACGACCGCCGAGCGAGGCGATCGGTTCGAGGCTGCTTGCGGCTGGCTTCATGAATGGGATGTGGATGTCGGTTCGCCGGTTTTCCATGGGGGTCGATTCGTTCTCGGCACCCGCGGCAGCCCGGTTTCTTTCCTGCCCATTCCTCTCCACCTCAGTTCAAGGAAAGACCAAAGCACATGCATTCATCGAAACGTCGTGGCTTCACGCTGATTGAATTGCTGGTCGTGATCGCGATCATCGCCGTCCTCATCGCTCTCCTCTTGCCGGCCGTGCAGTCGGCCCGCGAGGCCGCCCGTCGCGCCCAGTGCATCAACAACCTCAAGCAACTGGGCTTGGCGGTTCACAACTACCACTCGCAGCAGAACGTGTTCCCCCCGCTGATGGGGAACTTGTCGAACGCGGCGTACAACGCGACCGGCGATCCCTTCCCGTTCGACTGGACTGCTTCGATCCTGCCGAACATGGAGCAACAACCGCTCTACAACGCCGCCAACTTCACGCTCCACTCGAATGCGGCGTGGAACTTGACGCCCCAAAACAGCACGGTGATCAATTCGCGGGTCTCGATGATGATGTGCCCGTCCGAGAGCTCGAAGATGCCGACGGTTGGACAGGGCTGGAAGAACTACGTCGCCAACATCGGCGGCCCCGCCGTCAACAGCGGCTGGTCGGGGCTTTTGGTGATCATGCGGGGCGATCCGAACAACAATCCCGGTCAGCCCATCGGCCCGGTCAATTTCAATTGCGGCAGCTTCGGGGTCGAATCCGTCACCGACGGCACCTCCAACACCGCGCTCTTCAGCGAGACCCTAGTAGGTACGGGTCCCCCGATGAACGCGGTCACGATCGCCACAGCTCAAAGGAAATCGACCATCCTGTTCATCAGTGGAATGAACCTCCCCATGGACCAGGGAGCGTCTCAGCCTCAGGCGGCGCAGAATTTCGTCGCCACGTGCAAGGCGCTCCCGGGAACCACGACCGGCTTCGGTCCCAGCTCACCGGTGACCGGCAACGCCTGGCTCGGCGGCAACGCTAACTCGTGCTTGACCTGGGATTCCTACAACCACTGGATGCCCCCCAACGGGATCGGCTGCTACAACGCGGCCGACGGCAACAGCAGCGGCTGGGGCAACCCAAACGACGCCATGCCCCCCAGCAGCAACCATCCGGGCGGCGTGAATATGTCCATGGGTGACGGCTCGGTTCGCTTCATCAAGGACTCCGTCAGTCTCCAGGCCTGGTGGGGGCTCGGCACCCGCAACGGCGGTGAAGTCATCAGCAGCGATGCGCTCTGATCGAGCGTCATCAATCCCGACATCACCACGCCGAGGAGTTCGCGGCGAATCGTCGTTGACTCCTCGGCGCCTGAACGCCATCGCCCCTTGGGCGATCAAGTTCACCACTTTGGCGAGGTTCGGCGGATCGAGAGTCGGCTCCGTTCTCTCATTTCGAAGCGATCCGGTCCCCTTCCTCCCTCTCATCTCATATAAATTCATGATCCTTTGGAGAGCCGATTCCATGCCATCGTATCGAGTGCGGGCGGCCCTGATGGGCCTCGTGTTGGCGATCTTCGTGTCAGGCTGCGGCGGCAACGACGTCGATGCGCCGATCGAGAAATCCCCTTACGCGCAGACCCCGGCCCAGATTGACGAGATGAAAGCCAACATGATGAAGACAATGAAACTCAAGCCGCCCACCGGCGCCGCGAAAAAGTAATCAGTCGGAGCGGAGAGGAAGCTTAGACCGGCTCACGTCGTGTTGCTGCGGCCGAGCAGCCTTCGTCCTTTGCGGGACAGGCGTCGGCCACACAGCGCCGGCGTGAGCCGTTCCTCATTTCAGCCGCCGGTCGAGGAACTCGTAGGCGGCTTTCCGGGCGGTCGGCGGGAACGAGTGTTCGGCGTCGGGGTGGACGGCCTGAAGGTCGTCTTCGGCGTGGAAGAGTCGATACACCGGCCGGGCGGCGGTGAGGCAGACGCGGACGCCTTCGACCTCGAAGTTGTCGTCGTGGAGCGGCGAGTTCGTGAAGAACGGGCGCGGGGCCAGCGCGGCGATCAGCTCGGGGAAGTCGAACGGGACCTGCTTGAGATCGAGATGATAGCGGTCGCGGAGCCGGGGCATGTACCCCTTGTGCGACCAGCCGGCGATGTCGCCCTTGTAGTAGTAGGGAAAGGCGTTGAAGCTGCTCGACGAGACCACGGCCTTGATGCGGGGCTCGAAGAGGGCGGTGAAGATCGCGTTGTGCCCCCCGAGCGAGTGGCCGATCACGCCGATCCGCCCGGGGTCGACCTCCGGCAGCGAGACCAGCAGGTCGACGGCCCTCGTGTTGTTCCAGATCGCCTTCATCGAGGCGCTGGCGTAGCCCATCGCGTAGACGTCGCGCTGGTACTCGCCGAAGTTCGGGTAATCGGGGGCGATCGTCACATAGCCCCGCTCGGCCAGCTCGCGCCCGTAATCGAGATTAGGGTTCTGCCCCAGGCCGGCGGGCTCGTCCTTGCCGATCGCCACCGTCTGGTGCAGGCAGAGCATCGCCGGTCGCTTGACGGCCCCCTCTCCCGCCCGAGAGTCGGGGATCAGCAGCCAGGCCGGCACGCGGTCGCCGGGCTCGCTCTGGAAGTCGATCTTGTGCCGTGTGTACCCCTTCTCCTTGTGGGACGATCGGATCTTCCAGTCGAGATCCACGCGACGCTCCGGACCGGGGAACGGTCCCATCACTTCCTGAAGATGTCCGAGGACATGGCCGCGGCGCACGGCCCAATCGGCGACGCTCTCGACCGGCCGCTCCGCGCCCGAGGCGTCGCGGACGACCAGCAAACGGACGTGGTCCGGGTAAGCCGGGAGCTCTTCGCCGGCCTGGGGCTCTTGGCCGGGCGACCTGGGGACGATCGCCGTCAGGATGAGGAACAAACCGAGCGCCAGGCTCGCGGGATTTCGCCGGCTGCGTCGAATGGGCGTCATGGGGACCTCGTGGAAAATCGGCGGCGATCGGGTTCGGCGCCTGGTTTCTGGGATTGCGAGCTTGCGTAACGGAGTTTAACCGAAGTCGATCTGGACTTTGTGGGCGACCTGGGGTCAACTCTTGCGGATCGAGGGCGCGAGGGACCGGTACGCCCCGAGACGGTTCGCAGTCAAACGGCGAAGCGCGGAGACGAGGGTTGCCGAGACGGTCCTCAACCGCTGGGAATAAGGAGAGACTCATGCGGAAGCTAGGATACACCGCGGCCCTGCTGGGCTGCCTGAGCGCGGGCGCCGCCTCGGCCCCGGCGGCCGACACCACGCCGAAGGCCATGCTGAATCTGAGGCCGACGCGCGGCGGCGTCGAGTACGACACCCCCGCCGATCAGGCCGCGATCGACGCCTGCAAGGTCGAGCTGGTGACCGACGCCCAGAAGCGGACGATCGGCTACGCCCTCCGCGACGGCCAGGGCAAGCTCTTGCGCCGGTTCATCATCACCAACGGCGGCAAGGCCCTCAACCAGTGGAGCTACTTCCAGGACGGCTTCGAGGTCTACCGCGAGAGCGACGTCAACGGCGACCGCAGCCTCGACGAGTGCCGCTGGATGAACTCGGGCGGCACCCGGATCGCGGCCATTCAGGACGGCAAGATCGCCGCCTGGAAGCGGATCTCGGCCGAGGAAGCCTCGAAAATGGCCGTCCAGGCGCTCGTCACCAACGACGCGGCCCTGCTCGACTCGTTGATGGCGACCCCCGAGGAGCTGAAGGCCGCCGGCGTCCCCGACTCGGTGATCGCCAAGGTCACGGCCGACGCCCCGAAGCGGGCCGAGGCGGTCCAGGCGCTCTTGAAGACACTCGTCGGCTGGACCGAGAAGACCGTCTGGAACCGGTTCGACGGCACCCTGCCCCACGTCATCCCCGCCGACCCCGCCACCGGCGTCGCCAAGGACCTGGTGCTCTACGAGAACGCCGTGATCTTCGCCGGCGCCCCCGCCGCGCAGGCCGCCGGGGGCCAACAGGCCAAGCTCTCGTTCCTCCAGGTCCCGGAGATGATCAAGATCGACGACGCCTGGAAGTTCGTCGAGCTGCCCAGGGCCGTCGACCCCGAGAAGCCGGTCGTCGCCACCTCGTCGGGCCTCCGCTCGGCGATCTACGAGATCGCCGGCGTCGGCGACGCCCCCCAGCATGACGCGGAGATGGAAGCCGCCCTCAAGACGCTGGCCGACTACGACAAGGCCAACAGCGCCCTGGCCGCCGGCGCCGACAAGAAAGAGGCGGCGCGGTTCCACGTCGATCGCATCCCCCTGCTCCGCGGCGTGGTCAAGGCGTCCAAGGACGCCGACGACCAGCTCAGCTACAACAAGCAGATCGTCGACAGCCTGGTCGCCGCCTACCAGACCGGGGCCTACCCGCAAGGCCGCAAGGTGCTCGACGGCATCATCGAGAAGAAAGGCCCGCTCGCCTCGTACGCCGCGTTCCGCGCCATCGGCGCCGAGTTCGTCATGCGGAGCGAGGAGCCCGGCGGCAACTACGTCACCAGCCAGAAGAAGTGGATGAGCGAGCTGGAAGTGTTCCTCAAGGATTTCGCCAAGTCCGACGAGGCGCCGGAAGCCTGGCTCCAGCTCGGCAGCGCCAACGAGTTCAACGCCGAGGAAGACAAGGCCCGCGAAGACTACGCCAAGCTCGTCGAGGCCTTCCCCGAAAGCCTCGCGGGTAAGAAGGCCGCCGGCGCGCTGCGGCGGCTGGACCTGGTCGGCAAGTCGGTCTCGATCAAGGGGACCGGCGCCCAGGGAGAGGCCGTCGACACGTCCCAGCTTCAGGGCAAGACGGTCCTGGTCGTCTTCTGGGCCTCGTGGGGGGGCCAGTCGGTCCGCCGCGAGATCCCCGACCTGCTCAAGGTCGCCGAAAAGTACCGGGCCAAGGGGCTGCAGATCGTCGGCGTCAGCCTCGACACCGAGAAGGCCGATCTCGAAGCCTTCCAGAAGGAACAGAAGCTCGACTGGCCCGAGATCTTCGAGCCGGGGGGCATCGACGGCCGCCTTGCCGTCGAGTACGGCGTCGGCTCGCTGCCGACCATGTTCCTGATCGACGCCCAGGGCAAGGTGGTCAACCGCAACCTCCGGACGGCGTCCGAGGCCGACCGCCAGATCGAGAAGACCCTCGGCCAGAAATCCCCCGCCGGCGTCGCCCTCGGGGGCGAGAAGTAAACATCGCGATCGATTGAACGAGGATCAAAGCTGGGCCGGATGCCCCTCCGCGGAGGGCTTCCGGCCCTGGCTCTGCGCCCACGAACAGTTTGATACGCCAACACCTTCCGGCTCCCACGCCGGACCTGATCCAGCACACGGATCACGCGACACTTTCCATCCCTTCGAGTGAGCGACGTTTCGAACGCCTCGTCCCCCCCTGTTCGCCCTCGGTCCGACGCCCCGCCCGCCGATCGGAGAATTGGGTTCGATCGCTCAGAAAACGCCCCGTTCCGCCGTGCCAGACCGCCCCGGATCGTCCCTCCAGGCGACGCCTTCGCACGCTGCTGGCGGCCGTGCATGGCGGTTTCCGGTTTGGCTTTGTTCGTCGGCCGAAATCCGCCTCCAATCGTCCCTAACACCCATTCCGGCAAGCCTTTGCAGATGGCTTGAGTCTTGGGTTCGATCGCGCGGAAACCGCTCGCTTTTCGACCTTGATCGTCCCTGCTTCGGCCTGACTCGTCGACCTCTCGATCCGCAACCGCTGCTCCCGGCGGATTGGGTTCGATCGCGCGCTTTTCAACATGAGTTCTTCGCGCCATCGCCCGACCCGATTGGCTTCGAACGCGCGTTTTTCCCTCAACTCGGCTCCGACGCTTCGGCCGAAGCGAATTGGCTCCGTTCACTCGTTTTCTCGTCGCCCTCGTCGATCGCCAGCTCGGCTCCCTCTGTCACCCGACCACCAAATTGCGAAAGAGCCGGACGATTCATAGAACCCCCCAGTTTGAGCATACGACCGAACGGCAAACTTGATCGTCGATTCCCAATCGTTGCCCGAAATTCGGTCGCGAGAGTGCAGGATCGGAACGATCCACCTACATGGAGGGACTGCACGGATGAAATGGCTGGGCTAAGAGGCTATCCCGTAATGATGTCCTGGTTTTTATGGTACTTGAACGGGATCGCCGGCCTTGAGCGATCGGGCTTCAAGAACTTGAGCATGCGATGAATAGAGCTGATGCGGATCATCGACTCGCTGCTCTCGGCGTGGTGCTCGTAATTCCGACTGTGTCGCCGATGCCGCCCCAGCCAGGCGAACGTCCGCTCCACCACCCAGCGCCTCGGCAGCTTCACAAACCCTTGGCTTCCCGGCGGCCGCTCCACGACCTCGATCCTGTACCCGGCCGAGGCCTCCGCCAGCCATCCGTCGAGGTGGTGGTTGCGATACTTGCCGTCGCCCCAGACCAACGCCAACCGGCTTCGATGCTCGGCCGTCAGCCGCCCCAGCACCTGGGGGGCGTGCGTCCCGTCGTCGGCGGACGCCGCCGAGACCGCCACGACCAGCAGCAACCCCAGCGTATCCACGATGATATGTCGTTTCACGCCGGTCAGCTTCTTGCCGCCGTCGTAGCCCCGTTCGCCCCCTGTCTCGGTCCCCTTGACCGTCTGGCTGTCGATGCTCCCGGCGCTTGGGGACGGCTCCCGCCCGGCCGTCGTGCGGACCTGGCGGCGCAGGGCGTCCAGGATGAGTTGCCATGTGCCGTCGTCCCGCCACTGGGCGAAGTGGTTGTAGACGGTGCTCTTGGCCGGCAGGTCGTGCGGCAGCATATCCCACTGGCACCCCGAGCGGTTGAGGTAGAGGATGGCATTGAGCACCTCCCGCATGTCGTTGGTCCGGGGCCGTCCGACCTGGGGAATGGGGATCAAGGGCTCGACGATCGCCCACTGTTCGTCGGTCAGGTCGGACGGGTAGGGCTTACGCATCGAACGGTGCTCCTGCGGCGATGAATCCTGCGAACCTCCTGGGAGGACAAGAGTTTACGATCTTCTAGAATTACGGGATAGCCTCTAACAGGACTTCACCGTTCTCGCGCACCTCGATTCGGTAGCCGACTCGTCGACACCGGCTCCCCCCCAAAACTTCCCCATGATTTAGAGCGGTTTCCGTTTGGGTTGAACACGTAGGGGCGTCCCTTGTGGGCGCCCGATCGGCGTCGGCGACTCCGGCGATCCCCGCAATTCGGGCGCCCACGAGGGACGCCCCTACAGTAATGCGGTCTTCCGGATGCCCCGGCTGTGCGCAACTCAAAGGTGAACCGCTCCAGGAGTGCCCCTGTTTCTGCTACGAGCGCAAGAAGTATTCGCGGCACCGTGAACCGTAGGCGTATAAGCCTCATGCCCCTTTCTTCTTTCCTCGACCGTGCCGTCGCAGGTCACGGCAACCCGGGCATGTCGACACGGAAGCCCCAATACGGTTCCCGTGGGTCGATGATTTGCGACCAGGGGATCTCGGGAGCCCTCCAGATCAAATCCCCCCGGTGATACAGCCTCAGATCGATGCCGTGCGGCCGGTTTGCGCCAAAACGCCACTCGGGGGTGCCATCCCCCATCCGTCGGGCCTCGATCAGCATGAAGATCTCGGGGGCGCCCCCGTGCACGAAGACGAACAGGCCGCCATCGATCAGGTCGCCCTTGGTGCCCTCGTAGCGATAGAGGGGCTGGGAGAGCACACGCATCGCGCTGTCCACCCCAGCTCGATTCGTCTGGCGGCTGGTGAACTCCCTCGCCAGGGCGCGCATCTGGCGGAGCCGGCCGGCGGCCGAATCGGCCGGAGCGGGGGCTCCGGGGATCGGCTGCAACTCCACCCCCGGCTTGGCGGGGGACCAGACGACGACGCCGTCCCGTTCGGCGGTCAGCTTGCCGAGTGACAGCGAGTCGAACGCGGCACCGCGGTGGGGATCCCTTGCGTAGAACCGGTAGATCGCGGCCACAACCTCCGGCCTCCCTTCGGCCGTCCCTATGAAGACGTCGCCGCAGACTCCCCCGACCACGGGGTCCACATAAGACAGGACCGACTCCGGATGAAGCCGCAGCGGTCGATCGCTGCCTTCGAGTCGGAAGGTGTAGCTCGCGGCCTCCTCCTTCGCTAACGCCCGAAACTCCTCGACCATGGCCTTCTCGTCCCTCTGCGCCTCGGCCCGCGCGAATTCGGCCGAGCCCAGCAGGAGCGAGAGGACCATCAGGGCATGCTTCAGCAATCGATGGCTCATGTTCCACCGCCTTCCCTTCGGATGGATTTTCGACCGGCCGGGACGATGCGCGGCCGCATCTTCAGCAGATTACCGACCCCGTCGCATGACTACAAGAATAACCGATTTCCAGGCGAAATGAGCGACGGTCGCCGGAAACTGAAGGGGTCACTCCTGAATGGCATGAACTTAAGCCGTAAGGCCGTTTCTTAGCAGGCGGTTGCGAAGCAGGCCGCGGGGCTCTTGCATCAGCGGGAACTTCTTCATGGGAGAAACTGAAGGGGTCACTCCTAAAACTGGAGAAACTGAAGGGGTCACTCCTAAAACTGGACGCAGCCTGCGGGTTCTGGGGAAACTGGAAAAACATCGGAGACCAGAGAAATTAAGGGCTCGACTCGCTTCTCCGTCCCGGGGTCGTCACCGGAAGACGCCAAACAACCAACTCCGACCCGACGAGGCGTAAGGCCCTTCGGATGCCCCAAAGTGTTAAATTGTCCGCTATCTGGCACGTTCTCTTTGCCGGTAAATGGCACATCGACCGACCCTACGATCGACGCAGACGGCACATTTGAAATCTGCACGACATAAAATTGAATGTCAGACCTCCTGGAATCCGCCCCATCGGAGCCGGACGGAGAAGCAACAGCAGGCATTCAAAACCGTTTGGATTCTCGTTGTACGATCGATACTCGTCGGTCTAATGAGTATGGAGGCCATCATCCATCCAGGACGAACCGAGCCGACTCACCCTCAGATAATCGCCGCGGCGCCCCATGAGATGGGGGGATCCGATTCCGGGGAGATCGACCGTGGAAGCTGTACCGTGCAGTGAGCCCGCCATCGCGGTCCAGCTCGTCGGTTGGACCTGGGACGCCAGCCGTACGGTCCAAGTCCTCATCGACGGCCAGCCCGTCGGCGTCCTGAGGGACCCGCGTGCGCGGTCCTTGTCAGTGGGGGCGGGCGTCCATCAGGTGGCCGCCAGGGCGAGCTTTCTGCGGTCTCGCACCCTGGTCCTGACGCTTGCGCCCGGGGAACGGATCTCGCTTGAGTGCGGCTTTCACCGATGGCTGCCCGCCCTGCTGCCCATCGCGTTCCTCGCGGCGATCGGGGCAGGGTTGCTCCTGTCGAAGCTCGGGCTCAATTTGGAGGCGATGGCGATCCAGGGCCTCGCTGTCGGCGTGAAGGCGGTCGACCTGATGATGACCTTCGCGATGCCCGGGGCTCGCCTCTATCTCAGGCGGAGCAGGACGGCCCCCGACGCGGGGGCGCTGCCCGAGCGTATGGAAGCCGCGAGCCCCGCAGGCCGCTTCGAACGCGACCGGCGCCGATTTCAGTTCAGCCTCAGAGGGTTGCTCATCCTGGTCGCCTGCTGCGCCCCCCTGTTCTTGATGGGCCGGGAGCTGTGGGATCGCCGGCCAGGGAACGAAACGGCGCGGGCGATCCGCCTGCTCCAGTCGGGGGGCCCGAGCGCACGACTGAGTGCTGCGAACGATCTCAAGTACCTCTTGACCGGAAACTCCCTTACGCCCAAGCAGGTCGATGCCATAATCCCCGACTTGCTCGTCGCGCAGCGCGACCAGAATCCCGGCGTGCGCGAGGCCGCTGCTCTCTCTCTCTTCATGATTGCCGTTCAGGCCACCCAACGATCGGCTCCCGTGCCGCAAGTCCAGGCCGTGGCCGCCGGCCTGGCGGAGGGATTGCGGGACACGGCGCACGACGTGAGATACCACACCGCGCTGGCCCTTGTGAACATCTACGTCCTCACATCCGTCTCCGGAGGCCCCCCCCCGCTGCTTCCGGTCGATACCGAGCGCTTCGTCGATCTGCTGGGTCAGGCTATCGAGGACCCGAGCCCCAAAGTCCGATCGTGGGCCTTCCATGTCCTCCGCGCCATTGCGCCGCGACTGGAGGGCGCCGCCCCCGCCCGGCTCCTGAAGGCCCTCGACGCGACGGACGCCGCGATACGCCGGGAGGCCGTCGAAACCGTCGTCGAGTTCCCGCTGGGCATCGACTCGGCCCTCCCCGCGCTCCTGCGGATCCTCGAGTGCGATCCGGATCCGGGGGTCCGAGCGGTGTGCTCGATGATGCTGGTGGGCGTCCGTCCCTCGCCGGCCTCCATCCCGATCCTGATGGAGGCCCTGCGCAGCCCCGAACGGCCGGTGCGATTCCGGGCCGCGGACCTGCTCAGCCGGATCGGTCCGCAGGCGAGCGAGGCCGTCCCGGCGGTCCTCCCGCTCCTGAAGGAGACCTTCGAACCCATGACATCGTACGAACGACAGCACCCCGAATGGGCCGATCCGGCGGTCGCGGCGACCTGGGCTTTGGGAGCGATCGCCCCGGGGACGGGGATGGCCGACACGGCTTGGGCGTCCCTGGCGGAGATCCTGCGTCAGCCCGGGCATCCCTGGAGGCGTCCCAACGCCGAATGGGCCCTGGATCGGTTCAATCCGGCCTCAACCCGGGAGTCGGGCGACGTCCAGGTGGGAGCCCCTTCTCAATAGCCCGAGCCATTGGCTTACCTCGTTCGGGGCTCCGGAGCCGTCCATTTCTCTCGATCTCACCTGAGGGAAGGACGTCGCGAGCGCGTTACCTCCCAATTAACAGCCGGTCATAGGACCGGACACGGTGCCATTTACCGGCCAGGAAGCCGTGCCTCTTACCGAGCAACTTACACAGTCGACGCCGACGTAGCTCATGTCGAAACTCCTGCCCCACGCGGGGCGGTTGGGGCTGTCAGGAGAACTTCCTCCAGTCTCCCCCAGGGTCCGAGTCTCCGCAAACCGTCGCATCGACCTTCTTTAGTCCCCCCATAGTGTCAATTCTCCGATCGCCGGGCGGAGCGCCCGGCCGAGAGCAGAATTTGCCGATTTCGCAAAATAAGTGTCGCCCCTCGCGGCCGATCTGCCAAAGAGGTCTGGCGTCACTACACGGCCTCGGCCAAGGACCGCGCCTGACGCGAAGCCTCGAACGCCGAGTCAACCCACAGCCGCTCTACCGCCGCGATCAGTCGCTCCACACCCGCAATTTCCTTGCCGACGCCTTCGCGCGGGGGGAAGGATTCGCTACGATGTCATGTTCCCGCATTTTGAGGGTCGGTGCTCGTTTGCGCGCGAAAATCGTGGTGTTGCGCCAGGCCGAGGCTCCGGGGATCTAGCTAGAACGAGATTCGCGTAATGATCATCGTCCTGAAGCCGCACTCCTCGCCCGAGGTGGTGGCGCACGTGCTGGAGCGGATCGAGGCGCTCGGGCTGACGCCGCACCTCAGCCAGGGGGTTTCGCGGACCATCATCGGCGTCATCGGCGACGAGCAGAAGCTCCAGGTCGAGCCGCTCCAGGCCATCGCCGGGGTCGAGCAGGTGGTGCCGATCCTCAAGCCGTACAAGCTCGCCAGCCGCGAGTTCCATCCCGAGGACTCGGTCTTCGAGGTCAAGGGGATCAAGATCGGCGGCGGCCATCTGGCCATGATCGCCGGTCCGTGCGCGATCGAGGGCGAGGCCCTCTTGTACGAGGTGGCCGTCCGCGTCCGCGACGCCGGGGCCAACATCCTTCGCGGCGGCGCGTTCAAGCCGCGCACCAGCCCCTACAGCTTTCAGGGGCTCGGCGAGGACGGGCTCAAGATCCTCCGGAACGTCGGCGACCAGCTCCACATGCCGGTCGTGACCGAGGTCATGGACCCCCGCCAGATCGAGCTGGTGTCGCGGTACACCGACATGTTCCAGATCGGCGCCCGCAACATGCAGAACTTCGATCTGCTCAAGGAGATCGGCAAGACCCGGATTCCGGTCCTGATCAAACGGGGCATGAGCGCGACGGTCAAGGACCTGCTGATGTCGGTCGAGTACATCCTCTCCCAGGGCAACCGCGAGGTCATCCTCTGCGAGCGCGGGATTCGGACGTTCGAGGATTCGACGCGCAACACCCTCGACCTGTCGATCGTTCCCAACGTCAAGGGGCTCAGCCACTTGCCGATCATCGTCGACCCCAGCCACGCGACCGGCCGACCGGACCTGATCCCGGCGATGGCCATGGCGGCGGTGGCCAGCGGCTGCGACGGCGTGCACATCGAAGTGCATTCGTGCCCCGAGAAGGCGCTTTCCGACGGGCCCCAGGCGCTCGTCCCCGACCAATACGCCCGACTGATGGACGAGCTGCGACGGCTCGCCGAAGTCATGGGCAAGACCATCGACGTCTGCGAAGGAGAGCCGGTTTCATGCGCACCTTGCTGATCGCGGGCAACTGGAAGCTGAACCCCACCACCGTCGAGGCCGCCTCGGCGCTGGCCGAAGGGGTCAAAAATGGGCTCGGCGCCGCGACCGACGTCCATGTCGCCATTGCGCCGCCGTTCGTGTTCCTCACCCAGATCGACGGCGTCCTGTCGGGCTCGCCGATCGGCCTGAGCGGTCAGGACATGTACTGGGAGAACTCGGGCGCGTTCACCGGCGAGATCTCCGGCCCGATGCTCGTCGACGTCGGCTGCACGCACGTGATCCTCGGCCACAGCGAGCGCCGGCACGGCCAGGGGGAGACCAACGCCCAGGTCAACGCCAAGCTCAAGGCCGCGCTCGGCGTCAAGCTGATCCCGATCGTCTGCATCGGTGAGACCAAGGACGAACGCCTGGCCGAGCAGACCGAAGCGGTCTTGCTCGAGCAGCTCAGCGGCTCGCTGGCGGGGCTCAGCCCCGAGGAGATGGCCGGGGTCGTGCTCGCCTACGAGCCGGTCTGGGCGATCGGCACCGGCCTGACCGCCAGCCCCGAGCAGGCCCAGGCCGCCCACGCCTACATCCGAGGCTGGCTGACGCAGGTCTTCGGCGAAGCGACGGCCGCCCGGGTCGTCGTCCAGTATGGGGGAAGCGTCAAGCCGGACAACGCCATCGAGTTGCTGAGCTGCCCCGACATCGACGGCGCCCTGGTCGGCGGAGCCGCCCTCAAAGCCGCCGACTTCCTGGCGATCATCAAGGCCGGCCAAGAGGTTACGGCCCGGGGCAAGTCGTAAACCCACGCCACCGCCAGCGCCAGCGAACGCGAACCTTGACCCCGCCCGAGACCAAAGGACTTCTTCCGTGGTTGTACTGACCGCCCTCCTCAACACGCTGCTCGTGCTCTTGTCGCTGTTCATGATCTGCCTGGTTCTGATCCAGCGCGGCAAGGGGGGCGGCCTGGCCGGCGCCTTCGGCGGCGCGGGGGGCTCGAGCGCGTTCGGCACCAAGGCCGGCGACACCTTCACCCGGATCACCGTCGTCACCGCCTCGATCTGGATCCTTCTGTCCATGCTCCTGGTCATCCTGACCAGCCAGCAGACCTCGTCAGTCTTCGACGCGGAGCCGCCGACCTCGCTGACCAAGGATCTGGGATCGTCCAAGAGCAAGGCCGCCGACGCCGCCATTCCCGGTGCCGCCGACGCCAAGGCGCCGGTCATCGAAACCGCGCCCAAGTCCGCTGCGCCGGCCGACGACAAGGCCCCGGCGCTGCCGAACACCAGCACGTTCCCGCTGACGCCCGGCAACGCCCCCCCGACGGCTCCGGCGCCCAAGTGATCCGGATCTGATCGGGCCGACGTACGCCGTAGGGTTGGTTCCGCCGTCCCTTCGCTCTTCCATGAGGTTGCCTTGCTGCTGAGCATGACTGGATTTGGGGAAGCGCGTCACCAGGATGCGAACTGGACCGTCGCGGCGGAAGTCCGCACGGTGAACAACCGCCACCTGAAGGTCTCCACGAAGATCTCCGACCCCTACGGCGCGCTCGAGCCCGAGATCGAGCAGCTCGCCCGCGAGCGCGTGCGGCGGGGGACCGTGCAGATCGGCGTCCGGATCGAGCGTCCTCGACGCGCCGAGGATTACCGGCTGAACACCATCGCCCTCGCCAGCTACCGCGACCAGCTCCGGCTGATGGCGGGGGGCGAGGGGGTCGACCTGGGGGCGCTTTTGAGCCTCCCCGGCGTGATCGAGGAGCAGCGAGCCGCCGCGCCGAACGTCGCGGACGAATGGCCGGCGATCGCCCGGATCGTCGCCCAGGCCCTCGAAAGCCTCCAAGCCGCCCGGGCCCGCGAAGGGGCCGTCATGGCGGCCGAACTGCTCTCTCTCGGCAAGGTCATTCGCGCCGGCATCGACCAGGTCGCCGACCGCGCGCCGTTCCTCGTTCAGGCGTACCAGAAGCGGCTGACCGAGCGGATTCAGACGCTCGTCCAGCAGCACGGGGTGACGATCGATCCCAAGGACCTGATCCGCGAGGTCGCCATCCTCGCCGACCGCGGCGACACCTCGGAAGAGATCGTCCGGCTCCGGGCCCACCTCGACCAGTACGACGAGATCATCGCCGACGACGAGAGCGGCGGCCGCAAGCTCGAGTTCGTCGTCCAGGAGATGGGCCGCGAGATCAACACCGTCGGGTCGAAGTCGAACGACGTCGAGATCAGCCGGCAGGTCGTCGAAATCAAGGGGGCGCTGGAAAAGATCCGCGAACTCGTGCAGAACGTGGAATGACCCCCCCCTTTTTACCTTACTTCCTTACTTCCTCCGCGTCCCGCGTAGTTGATCCCCTTGGATGTCCCAGTTGGACGATGGTCGTTGGTTGAGACGGAAGGAGAACCAAACGGGTGGCCGAAGTCGATTGGACCGCGTTGCCGGGCCGCCTGGTCGTTCTCTCGGGGGCGTCGGGCTCGGGCAAGAGCACGCTCGTGGAGCGGCTGCTGGAGAAAGTCGGGCCCGCCGTTCAGAGATCGATCTCGGCGACGACCCGCCCACCTCGCCCCGGCGAGGTTCACGGTCGAGATTATTTCTTCGTCAGCCCGGAGGAGTTCGAGCGGTTGCGGGGCGACCTGCTGGAGTCGGCCCTCGTCCACGGCTCGCATTATGGAACGCCCGCCGAGCCCGTCCGCCAGGCGCTCGCGCGGGGGATCTGCATCGTCCTGGTGATCGACGTTCAAGGGGGGTTGCAGATCCGCGAGAAGGTGCCCAACGCCCTGCTGATCTTCGTCCAGACGCCGTCGCCCGAGGTGCTCGAACGCCGGCTGCGGGCGCGCGGGACCGACGACGAGGCGACCATCACGCGGCGGCTGACCAACGCGCGCCGCGAGATCGAGACGGCGCAGCGCTACGAGATCCATCTGGTGAACGACGACCTGGAAACGTGCGTCGACGAACTGGCCGCGACGCTCTCGCAAAACCGTTGTGGAGGTGGGAACGCTCATGATTGAAGAACTGAAGGAAGAATTCATCGTCAACAAGGTCGGCGGACGCTTCAAGCTCTCCACCTTGATTCAAAAGCGGATGATCGCGCTTAACCAAGGGGCTCGCCCCCTGGTCGACGCGCGCGGGCTCGACAAGATCGCGATGGTGATCCAGGAGATCATGCAGGACAAGATCTACCTCGACATGTCCGGCAAGCTCCACACCAACGAGCCCACCGAGGAGATCGAGGTCGAAGGCGGCACCGTGGATCTTACCCAGTCGGCAGAATAAGCAGACGCGGAGCCTGAACCCACGGACGGGTTCATTCTCCGTGCAAGGCCGTCCAAACCCCGGCCGATCACTAGGTGTACCGACGCTGTTCTTGACACGGCGACTCGATGCGCCGGCTGGATGCCGCGCGGCCAGCCCGGCTGCGCGCCCGGGGGACCCCATGCTTCTTCGCCAGCGACTCTTCCAATCGGCCCCCGCGCTTGCGTTCCTGATCCTCAACATCTTCGTGGCGCTCAGCCTCCACGGTTACGACCCGGCCGACGCGATCCGCTGGCAAACGGCGGAAGGCGGCGCATCGACCGCCCTCGCCAACCCCTGCGGCCCCGTCGGCGCCAGCCTGGCCCACGTCTCGTATCAGCTTTTCGGCTGGGCGTCGTGGCTCGTCCTGCTGGCGATGGCGGCTCTGAACCTGCTGGTCGCCCGCCGTCGCAAGGTCACCGACCGCGTGGGACCGGCCGTCGGCTTCGTCCTGGTCGTCGCCGTCGTCGCGGCCCTGATCGACAAGTTCGGCCCGGGGATCAGGCCCAGCCCCCCGGTCGGCACGGGGGGATACGTCGGGGCGATGGCGGTCTGCCTGCTCGAAGGCCAATTCGGGACCGCCGGGATGCTCTTGATCCTGTTCGCGATCGGCCTGTTCGGCGTCGCGCTTTGCCACGACGTGCTGATCTCGATGCCGGCGCAGGAGCTTGCGGGCCGGTTCCAGGGGCTGGGCCGTCGTCGACGGGCCGGCTCCGCGCCCTCCGCTCAGGGACCGCACGGCGGCTACCTCGGGGCGAGCGAATGGCAGTCCGCCCCAGCCCTCGTCGACCACGCGCAGCCGCCTCGGCAGGCGCTCGGTCGATCGGCCGTCATCACCGAGATGGCCACCAAGCCCGGCCCGGTCGTCCAGCGCGGCCCCGCCCTGCCGCAGCCTCGGCCCGAAGCCGGGCGGACGCTCGCGCGGACGCCGGCCTCGATTCCCCCGATCGATCCCAGCTCGCCGTTCCAGCTCCCGCCGTTCGAGTTGCTCGAACCCGCCGCGCCGGTGCCGATCCAGGACCACGAGGCCCAGATCCACGCTCGCGCGATGCTGCTGGAGCGCACGCTGCTCGATTTCGGCTACCAGGTCCGGGTCGTCCAGATCGACACCGGGCCGGTCATCACCCAGTTCGAGATCGAGCTCGAGGCCGGTCTGCGGGTCTCGCGGATCGCCAGCCTGGCCGACGACCTGGCGATCGCGCTGGCCGTGCAGACGGTCCGGATCGTGGCGCCGATCCCCGGCAAGACGACCGTCGGCATCGAGGTCCCCAACGACCGGCGATCGATGGTCCGGCTCAGCGACGTGATCGCCGGGGTCGACGGCGAGAGCCAGAAGTGCCGGATTCCGCTGTTCCTGGGCAAGGACGTCAAGGGCGTCCCCATGGTCTTCGACATGGCCGACATGCCCCACCTGCTGATCGCCGGCCGCACCGGGACGGGCAAATCGGTCTGCCTGAACGCGATGATCCTGTCGATTCTCATGACCCGTCGGCCCGACGAGGTCAAGATGATCATGATCGACCCCAAGGTGGTCGAGCTGTCGCAGTTCAAGAAGATCCCCCACCTGATGCACCCGGTCGTCACCGACATGAAGAAGGCCGAGTCGATCCTGGCCTGGGCCTGCGACAAGATGGACGAGCGGTACGGCTTCCTCGCCCGCGCGGGGGTGCGGAACATCCAGTCGTACAACGCGCTGGGGGCCGACGAGATCATGGCCCGCACCCAGCCCGAGGACGACGAGGAAGCGAAGCGGATTCCGACCTACATGCCCTGCATCGTGATCGTCGCCGACGAGATCGCCGAGCTGATGATGACCGCCGGCAAGGAGGTCGAGCAGCACATCGTCCGCCTGGCGCAGAAGTCGCGGGCCGTCGGCATGCACCTGATCCTCGCCACTCAGAAACCGACGGTCGACGTCGTGACCGGCCTGATCAAGGGCAACATGCCCGCGCGGATCGCCTTCCAGGTCGCCAGCCGGAGCGACTCGCGCGTCGTGCTCGACGAGATGGGCGCCGACAAGCTGCTGGGCAACGGCGACATGCTGTTCCTGGTCCCCGGCACGTCGCAGATCGTCCGCGCCCAGGGGACCTACGTCTCCGACGCCGAGCTGAACCGCGTCACCGAATACCTCAGCCAGTACCCGGCTGAATACAGCCGCGAGATGATGCAGCTCAAGGTCGGCGGCGGCCCCTCGGGCAAGGAGCGCGGCGCGGCGCTCAAGGAACGCGACGACCTGTACGAGCCCGCCATCGAGATCGTCATCCGCGAAGGCCGAGGCTCGTGCTCGCTGCTCCAGCGCGCCCTGGGCATCGGCTACGGCCGGGCCTCGCGGCTGATCGACTTCATGGCCGAGGACGGCGTCGTCGGCGAATTCAAGAGCGGCTCCGCCCGCGAAGTCCTCTACACCTGGGACGAATGGGAAGCTCTCAAGGGGGGGGAGACGGCGGAGACGGCGGCCGGAGCGAAGCGGCGGCCTGATCGCCGCGGAACTCCGCTGGTGCGAAGCCGCGCGGCAGGCCCTTCCCTAGCACCAAGTCTCAATTGTGTCGAGCCTGAGACCCCATCGCCCTTCCGCCGAGTCTTAATTGTTTCGTTCGCAACATCATTACATGGACATTGCGTCTTAATTCTTGAGTTCGGCCGTTGTTTCTCCGATTTCCATCTGGGTTCGACGAAACTTCTTGACACCGCCGCCTAGGAAAACATAGATTGCTTTGATCACTCCGCAGGGTTCTTTCATTCGACCACAACACCGACACGACTGACGGCGTCCGAGGCGCATCCAGTCCTCGACTCGCGTGTTTTTTTGCGCCCGTCGTCATTCGCTTGGGACCGAGGGCGAACAAGAGAATATGCGGAGCGCCTGACTGGAATCTTGCTTACGGGATCATCGAACGGCGGGTCGTGCTTCGGCGTCGTTGACTAGTAAGTATTCATCGATCACCCGACGCGCGGGAATCCCGTGCGGCGAAGAGCCTGGGCTTATTCGGCCTCGGGTCGCCGCACCGCCATGAGTAGCCTTGGCCCAGACGAATCCAATCTGCACTAATCAAACAAGATTGGTGCCGCGACAGGAGATGATTTGACAATGCAACGACTTATTGTCGCCGCTCTGGCACCGGTTGTGGTGTGTTCTCTCGCTTTCTTGAGCGGCTGCGGGGGCGACGAGGACCGGGCGACCGTCACGAGTTCTCCGGAAGCCAAGAAGGCCGACGCCGGGGCCCAGAACGGCATGATGGAGCTCATGCAGACCAAAGGCGCGGCGAAGGCAAAGCCCGCAGCGAAGCCCTGACGTTCCTCCCCTCGACCAGCAAGCGCGTCGGCACCCGATCCCATTTCCTGGTAATCGTCATCTTCGGGCGGCGAGGTCCTTCCGCCCGGGGCGTCGACTCGCTGCCCTCGACATCGAGCCTTGTTCCGCAAGGAGCCTCGCTGCGTCGCTTCGATTCTGAAGGTGACTTGCGAGGCTGAGATTTCCGCACTCTGTTCTCTCTTCGTATCTCATCCTCCGTTATTCGTGGAGATTGTGCATGTCTCAGAAAAATTCTCGAGGATTCACGCTGATCGAGCTGCTGGTGGTGATCGCCATCATCGCCGTCCTCATCGCTCTCCTCTTGCCGGCCGTCCAGTCGGCCCGCGAGGCCGCCCGCCGCGCCCAGTGCATCAACAACTTGAAGCAGATCGGTCTGGGTCTGCACAACTATCACCAAGGCGTCGGCTCGTTCCCGATGGGCAACGCGATCGCCTACAGTGATCCTGGCGTGCAGACGACCTGGGGTACGTTCAGCGCCCTGGCGATGATGCTCCCCTACGTCGAACAGACCCCCGTTTACAACTCGTGCAACTTCGCCTGGACCGTCTGGTACGGCACGGGAGCGGCGCTCAACAGCACGGTCTGGAACGTCAAGGTCAACGGCTTCCTCTGCCCGTCCGACGGCAACGCGGGCCGCGACCACCTGAACAGCTACCACGGCTCGTTCGGCACCGGCACCCTGCCCTGGAACGCTAACACCAACGGCATTTTCGCCCCCGAGAACACGGCGTACGGCGTCGCCGACATCCCCGACGGCACGTCCAACACCATCGCCTACGTCGAGGCCCTCACCGGCGACTTCAACAAGCTCTCGGCCCGCCATCGCGGCGTGATCTCGGGAACAGGGATGAGTAGCGACGCGACCACAAACATCTACGACGCGCGCACCAACCTCGTGGGCGTCATGAAGAACGCCCAGGGTTGCCAGCAGGCCTTCGTGGCCGCGCCTGGAGGGGGTTCCAACCGCGGCCAACGTTGGCAGACCGGCTCGCCGGGACTGTCGCTCACCAACATCATCCTGACGCCGAACTCGAACCTGGTCACCTACTCGGCCTGCCGGTGGGATTGCTCCAACACCTGCGGCTCCGACTTCGGCCACCTGTTCTTGCCCAGTAGCGCCCACCCTGGCGGCGTCAACGTTCTGCTGGCCGACGGCTCGGTGCGGTTCGTTAAGGACTCGGTCGCCCAGCAGACCTGGATGGCCCTCGGTTCGCGGGACGGCGGCGAAGTGCTCTCGTCCGACAGCTATTGACGATGGTTCTCGCAAGCCGAACTCAGCGCGTGGTTTCGCGCGGCGAATGGAGGGCCTCTCGGGCCCTCCGTTCGCTTTTCATGGCAAGCTCAAGCCACCGGCCGGGCCGGCGACGGGGCGACGACTTCGTTGAGAGCCAGGGCGTTCCATTTCGATCCGTCCCAGGCGAGGTCGTTGATCGAGGCGAAGTCGATGGCGATCCGGTCGAAGTCGGCGGGGACGTAATCCGGTAGAAGGCTCAGAAGCGCCACGCGGATCACGATCCCGTGAGCGACCACGATAGTCGTCCGCCCCTCGTGGCGGCGGCGAAACTCCTCAAGGATCGGCAGGACCCGCCGGGCGATCGCCGCGAACGACTCGCCGCCGGGATGGCTGAATTCGAGATCCCCGGCGATCCACCGCCGCTTCGATTCGCCGTAGACGTCCCACCCGGCTTCGCGGGTCTGGCCGCTGAGGGCGCCGATCCGCCGCTCATGGAGATCGACGACCACCTCGGGCGTCAAGCCGCAGGCCGCGCCGACGGGCCCCGCGGTGGCGATCGCCCGGCGCATCCCCGAGCAATACAGGGCGTCGGCCCGGACGTTCGCGAGGCGATCACCCAGCAAGGCCGCTTGACGCTCTCCCCAGGGGCTCAAACCGATGTCGGATTCTGCGCCGTGGAAGACGTTGGGGGTCGAGGTCTCGGCGTGTCGGATCAGAAGAAGGCGAGTTTCCTGCAACGTCTTGCTCCGGGCGTGACGAAAGAGAAAGAATAGGGGCGGCGACCGATCGCCGGTCCGCCCGACTTCATGAAAACAGGCTCGCGATCGGCGGCCCCCGAATACAAGCCCGAAGCGCCAGCGAGTGAATTGATTCCAACGGCCGATCGGAAATTCACTCGCTGGCGCTTCGGGCTTGTATTCGGGGAATTCGGATTCGCAGAGTGCGCGACTCAAATGCAAACCGCGACAGGTAAAGCCATATGACCCCCACCCGGAACAGCTTCGACTTCGTCGACTACCAGGGCAAGTGTCGCACGATCCTCCTGTTCGGCATGCCCGGCAGCGGCAAGGGGACGCAAGGCACGGTGCTCGGCCAACTCCCGGACCTCGTCCACATCTCGATGGGCGACGTGTTCCGGAAAATCCCCAAACTCGGCAAGTTAGGCGCGGAGATCGAGAGCTATACGTCGGTCGGCAAGATGGTCCCCGACGACCTCACGGTCCGGATCTTCGAGCGGCACATCAAGATCCTCGAACTCCAGGAGTTCTTCCTCCCCGACCAGCAGACCCTGATTCTCGACGGACTGCCCCGCAACCGCGCCCAGGCCGAGCAGCTCGACGCCAGCCTCGACGTCGTCCAGATTTTCCATCTGAACATCGACGACGTCAAGCTCGCCATGAAGCGGCTGCGGGCCCGGGCCTTGCGCGAGAACCGCCTCGACGACATGAGCGACGAGGTCATCAAACGGCGGCTGAACACGTACCACGAAGAGACCTTCCAGACCCTCAGCTTCTATCCTCCCGAGCTGGTCTACAAGATCGAGGCCGGCCAGGCCATGATCCACGTCCTCCGCGACATCGTCAACCGGCTCTCCGAACTCCGAAACGCCGGGATCGCCTGAGCGGGTCAGGTTACGCAGCGCAAGGCAATGCCGAGATCCGAATACAAGCCCGAAGCGCCAGCGAGTGCATGGATTCCAGCGGCCGACCGGAAATGCACTCGCTGGCGCTTCGGGCTTGTATTCGGAGGGACCTGAAGACATCCCCCACGCCTCACTCGAAGGAGAATCGCCGCACATGGTCCACCCCGAAGCCGCCTTTCAGCCCCACGTTCCCGACGACTCCCAGATGCCCGAGCTGACCGTCCGGGCGGTCGTGCTCGGGTCGCTGCTGGGCGTGGTCTTCGGGGCGTCGTCGCTCTACCTGTTCCTCAAGGTCGGCATGACGGTCTCGGCCTCGATCCCGGTCGCCGTGCTGGCGATCACGATCTTCCGAGGGCTCTCGAAGGCGTTCCAGCTTCGCCGGGCGACGATCCTCGAGAACAACATCGTCCAGACGGCGGGCTCGGCCGGCGAATCGATCGCCTTCGGCGTCGGGGCGACGATGCCGGCCCTGATGCTGCTGGGCTACGACCTGGAATGGTCGCGGGTCATGCTGGTCTCAGTGCTCGGCGGCCTGCTGGGGATCTTGATGATGATCCCCCTGCGGCGGGCGTTCATCGTCAAGCAGCACGGCGTGCTCCCCTACCCCGAGGGGACGGCCTGCGCCAAGGTGTTGATCGTCGGCGAGCAAGGGGGCTCGAACGCCCGGACGGTGTTCCTGGGCTTCGGCCTGGGGGCGGCGTACAACCTGTTGATGAAGGGGTTGAAGCTCTGGCCGGGGGAATGGTCGAAGGCGATCACCGGCGTGAAGGGCTACTCCAAGGCGGTCGTCGGCCTCGAACCCGACCCCACGCTGCTGGGCGTCGGCTACATCATCGGGCCTCGGGTCGCCTCGATCATGGTCGGCGGCGGCATGCTTACGGCGCTGATGCTCATCCCGCTCATCAGCCTGTTCGGCGACGGCCTGACGAGCCCGCTCCCCCCCGGCAAGACGACCATCAGCGCGATGAGCGCGCGGCAGATCGGCAACACGTACGTGCGGTACATCGGCGCCGGCGCGGTCGCCACCGGCGGCATCCTGAGCATGCTCAACGCCCTCCCCTTGATCATCGCGTCGATCGCCGGCAGCTTCCGGTCGCTCGGCAAGGGGGACGAGACGAGGCTTGACGAACTGGAGAACGGCCGCGACGGCGTCCCGCGCACTGACCGCGACATCCCGATCCCCCTGGTCTTCCTGGGCGTTCTCGGCCTGATCGCGGCGATCGCCTCCTCGCACCTGATCCCGACCGATACGGTGGGGCGGATCGCCGGGGCCGTGATGATCGTGCTGTTCGGCTTCCTGTTCGTGACGGTCAGCTCGCGGATCACGGGCGTGATCGGCTCGTCGTCCAACCCGATCTCGGGGATGACGATCGCGACGTTGCTGTTGACCTGCGTGGTCTTCGTGATGCTCGGCTGGGTGGGCCCCGAGTACCGCCTGATCGCCCTGTCGATCGCCGGCATCGTCTGCATCGCGTCGTCCAACGGCGGCACGACCTCGCAAGACCTCAAGACCGGCTACCTCGTCGGCGCGACCCCCTGGAAGCAGCAGGTGGCGATCCTCGTCGGCACCCTGCTCTCGGCCGTCGTCATGGGGGGCACGCTGCTCTGGCTCAACGACGCCTACACGACCAGAACCAGCCGACCCGAAGACCTTCCCAAGATCGTCGTCGACGTTTCGACGCTCACCGAGACCGAGACCTTCGACGGCAAGGAGTTGAAAGTCTGGCACCCGAGCAAATCCGACGAAGGGGCGCCGCTCGCCAAGTACCTCGTGGATGAAGCGGGCCATGTGCAGGTCGCTTTCGATCCGGGCATCGGCGGACGGCTCAACTACTCGACCAGCGGCGCACCGATCAAGAAATTCAGCCCGCCGCAGCCGGAGATGTTCGCGACGATCATCGACGGCATCATGGCCGGCAGCCTCCCCTGGGGCCTGGTCATCCTGGGCTCGGTCCTCGCAATCGTCGTCCAGCTCGCGGGAGTCTCGGCCCTGGCCTTCGCGGTCGGGGTTTATCTGCCGCTGTCGACGACACTGCCGATCTTCGTCGGCGGCATGATCCGCCTCGTCGTGGACCGCGTCCGCAAGTTCAACGCGGAGGATTCCGACACCAGCCCCGGCACCATGCTGTCGACCGGCCTGATCGCCGGCGGCTCGCTGGCCGGGATCGTGGTCGCGCTGCTCATCGTGTTCGAGGACGTCGGCAAGAAGCTCGACTTCTCCACGCTGACGCCCTCGGGCGAGGAGTTCCTGCTGCCGGCGCTCCCCACGTTCGCCATCCTGGCCGCCGCGCTCCTGTACGTCGCCCTGACCGGCAAGCGTCCGGGCGTGGAGGAAGTCGGCAAGGGCGCCCCCGATCAGCTCGACTGACGCGGGTGATCGCTCAGATTCAGCCGTTCGCCGCATGACTTGATTCCGGCCGGTGTCTTTGAGGATGGAGTCCACGATCAAGACCCGGCCAGGAGTCGAGCCATGCCAACCACCGCCCCTTTGACCGTCGCCGAGCCCCTCAGCGACGAGGCGCTCCTGCGGCGCTTCGCCGATCGCCGCGAGCCCGAGGCGTTTACGACGCTGGCCGAGCGGCACGCGGGCCTGGTTTACGGCACCTGCCTGCGGATCACGGCGGACCGCCACGACGCCGAGGAACTGACCCAGGACTGCTTTCTGCAACTGGCGAGGAAAGCGTCGACCGTCCGCTCGTCGGTCGCCGGTTGGCTGCACCAGCTCGCGACGCATCGGGCGCTCAACGCCGTCCGGGCTCACGGTCGACGCCGGGCGCACGAAGCCCGCGCGGCGGCCGAGGGAAGCCACGAAGCCGAACCCGTCGAAACCTCGTGGCGCGAGGTCGAGCCGCTGCTGGACGAGGCGGTCGACGCCCTGCCCGACGGGGTCCGCGACGCGATCATCCTCCACTTCCTCAAGAGCCTCCCGCAAAGTGAAGTCGCCGACCGCCTGGGAGTCCACCAGTCGACCGTCTCCCGCCGCGTCGGCGAAGGGTTGAAGCTACTCCACGACCGCCTGCAAGCCTCGGGCGTGATCTTCTCGGCGACGCCGCTGGGGGTGCTCCTGGCGGCCCACGCGGCGCGGCCGGAGGCCCCCGACCTGGCCGCGAGCCTGGGCAAGATCGCGCTTCTCGGCGCGGGTTCGGGAGCAGCCGGAAAGGTCGTCGCCTGGCTGGGCGTCTCTCTGAGCCAGCTCAAAGCCTGGGGACTGCTCGCCGCCGCGGCGATCGTGCCAATCCTCGTTCAACTGATCGTGGGGGGGTGGTATGGCTTTCCGGTGTTTTTGCTGATGCTGGCCTACATAGACTGGCGGCGGCCGGCGTGGGCTGAGTCCATCGCCCTTTCGCCGAGAGGAGGGGTCTGTGACAACCCATACCACATCTTCAAGCGGTGGACATGGACGGCCCCCCCCCAGAACTGGCGCGGGGCGCTGGCGAGCTCGCTGGCCGGGGCAGCCATATTCAGCGTCTTGGCGTGGGCGCTCGTGCAAGGCCCCACTCCCATGCCGGGACTCAGCCCCTTTTTTGTCATCACCGCGCTCTTTCAATTGAGTGTGGCCGTGCGCGTCGGCGTCCGGGTCCATCGCCACGGGAAAGCGAGAGGACGCGAAGACGAGACGGCCGACGTCGCCTCCGTCCCCGATCTCGCCTGCGTGATTCAAAGCGCGGCCTCTGCCACCGTGGGGGTGCTGGCGACCCCTGTCATCGCCTTCCTCGCCATCCGCACTCAATGGCCTCTCAAAGCTGCCTTGGGCGTTCTACTCACTGTTGCGACCACCACGGTCTGGGGGATCGTCGATGCGGCTCGCAACTACCTCCGATATCGGCGGCTCGCGCCGACGCCTCCCCACGAGGGTGAGGCGCGGCCTCAGTCCGCCAAGGGAGGTCTCGTCTTCATGATGTTCACCGGAGTCTTGTTCACGGCGAACGCCCTGATCGAAGCCCTCCAGATCGCGCCCGTCTCGCCCGACTACGCGAAGACGGCCGAACGCCTGGTGCGTCATGCGGCGACCGTGGGACTCCTTCCATCGGCCGCACTGCTCTTTCTCACCTTCACGATCCGCCCCCTCGCCCAACTCCGCAGGACAACGCGACCGGCGCTCTGGCTGTTCGCCGTCGCCGTCGTTGCGCTCTGCGGCTTGCTGGACCTGGGCCTCTGCATCGCCTGGCTCATGCCGCGAAATTGAGGCGTTGTCAGGCGACCTTCGTCGACCCGCCGGCGTCGGCGACCTCATCGGTCCAGACGACGAACTTCTGGAGGGTGGTCGGACCGAAGCTGGTGGTCAGAGCGACGTCGGTGGCGTCGCGGCCGCGGGCCATGACGATGCGGCCGATCCTCGGCTTGTTGTGGCGGGCGTCGAACGTGTGCCAACGGCCGCCGAGGAAGACCTCGAACCAGGCGCTGAAGTCCATCGGATCGGGAACGGCCGGGACGCCGATGTCGCCGAGGTAGCCGGTCGCGTAACGGGCGGGGATGTTCAGACACCGGCAGAACGTGACGGCCAGGTGGGTGAAGTCGCGACAGACCCCCTTGGCCTCGACGAAAGCGTCGTAGGCCGTCTTGGTCGACCGCGCGTGCTGGTAGCCGAACTCGATGTGGCTGTGGACCCAGTCGACCACGGCCTGCACGCGGCCCCAGCCCCTGGGCGTCTTGCCGAAGAGGTCCCAGGCCGCCTCGCCCAGCCGGTCGACCTCGCAGTAGCGGCTGGCCAGCAAGAACTGGATCACCTCGGTCGGCAGCTCGGCCACGGGATGCTCGCGGGCGTCGGGGTGCGCGGGGTCGGGCTGTCCGTCGACCGCGACCACCGCGTTGTTGGTGAGACGCAATTGGCCCGGGGGGGCGAGAATCCGCCTCACGCGATTGCCGAAGCCGTCCAGATAGTCCGACGCTCCGACTTCAGGCTCGATCACGAGCGCCTCGGGGTTCTGGAGCGACGGCTCTACCGAAGGATGCACCCGAAGGAGCATCAGCATGGGAATCGGGGTGGGGACGTCGAAGACGATGTCGTAGCCGATCCTGATGTACATCGCGCAGCCCCGAACGGGTGCAAGTGGAGAACCCACGGAGAGAGGTCCGAGAATCGTAACACAGTTCTCCGCCCTCGTCGATCGGCCGGCGTCGTGGTTGGAACCGCCGAGCCGAGCAACGGATCTTGCAACGGGTTGGACGGTCATGGTATGCAAGCTCGATCGATCGTCGGGCGATCCGCCCGACCGGGAAGACCGTGTGTCGAGATTCGCGGAGACCGTCGACGATGACGTATTGCCTGGGCATCACCACGAAGGACGGGTTCGTGGTCGCCTCCGATTCGCGTTCGAACGCCGGCTACGATCAGGTCAACGTCTGCCGCAAAATGCACCTCTTCGAGCAGCCGGGCGAACGCGTCTTCGTCGCCATGACCAGCGGCAGCTTGTCGTGCAGCCAGTCGATCGTGACCCTACTCCGCAAAGACTTCGGCATCGGCGCCGGTCTCGCCGCCGCCGAATCCATGTACGACGCAGCCCGCGCCGTGGGCGAACAGGTCCGGCGCGTCTCCGACCTCGACCGCAGATCGCTCGAACAGGACGGCTTGAAGGTCAACGTGCACGTCATCCTGGCTGGCCAGATCCGGGGCCAGCCCCACGACCTGTACATGATCTATCCCCAGGGAAACCCCCTCCGCTCCACCGAGGAGTCTCCATTCCTTCAGATCGGCGAATGCAAATACGGCCGCCCGATTCTCGACAGGGGCGTCCGGTTCGAACACACTTCGCTCGAAGACGCGGCGCGGTACGCCTTGATCTCGATCGACTCGACCCTGCGCTCGAACGTCACCGTCGGGCCGCCGATCGACCTCCTCGTCTACGGCCGCGACGAACTCCACCTCGATCGCCGCAGGCGGTTCCTCGACCGCGATCCCGACCTCATCGCCATCCACACCCAATGGGAACAGGCGCTCCGACTCGCCGTCCAGGCGATCCCACGCGTCAATTTCGAGCCCGAAACGTCCATGTAGCATGGTTTACTTTTGCAATGAAGACGGCAATGGGTGACTGCGGCAGAATGCCACAGATGCGAGGGCCAAGGCGTCCGCCCTGTGGCGTTGCTTCGCTCCGTCACAGCCACCCAGACGCGATCAGGGTTTGACGACGGTCTTCTTTTCGATCGTGGTGGTGGTCGTCGACGTCGGCTTTTCGATCGTGGTGGTGGTCGTCGAGGCCGGCGGTACCACGCGGACTGGTTTCGTCGGAGACGCGGGGATCACGCGGGCGGCGCCGGCGATGGTCAACTCGTCGACAACGGTGGTCACGCCGACCGTGTCGCGAGCAAGGATGACGGCCCGCTTCTTGGCGGCGGCGTCCGCCACCGCGCCTCGAAGCGTCGTCGTGCCGTCGGGCTGGACTTCGAGCTCGATGACCGAATCGGTGAGCTTCTTGTCCCAGTGGATCCGGGCGTAGACCCGGCCAAAAACGTCCGTCTCCCGAACCGCCGCCTGACCGCGAGCAACGGCGCCTTCGACGCCACGGCGGATGTTCCGACCGGCGTTGTCGAGGGCTTCGCCCGCTCGCTCGACCACGCCTTGAGCCTTGCAGTCTGGGGTGGCGGCGGCCAGCGAGGCCGCCAATAAGGCGAACGAGAGCATCCAGGCCGCCCTCGTAATCGATCGACTCGGCATAACTTGAGTTCCTTCGTGTCTCGGCTCCCCGTGCGAAGCCGGATCGCCATGGTTCGGAGCATCGCCTCCCAAACCGATCCGCCGGCATGAGAGTGGTCGAATATCAACCCGCGAGTCGACGTTTTCCTGACGCACTTCGCATGCCAGGAGTACCGTTCGAGTGAACCTTCTCAGCGCAGATTGGCGGGGTCGGTCGATCCCGTCAGAGCGGCATGCTAGAGGGCTGGTGGTTGTGGACCTGTCGCGCCGTGAGATCGGAAAGGGAATGATGACAAAATCTCAATGCAGCTCCTTGTCAAGGCCGATCGAGAATGATACTGTTAGGTTGTCTCCTTCTCTTTCTGACTATTCAAAACATTCCATCTCGTTCTCGACTCGGGTTGCTCGCAACGTCCGACGATCTCCGTCCGTCTAGAGGTCGGTTTTCGACGGCGCTGATCGAGCTGGGCTTGGGTTCCGCCTTGGGCAGGGATGTGTGCGTCGAGGCCGGTCGGCTTCGCGAGGAAGGGTTTTGAAGGGAGTCGTCGCAGCCGGACGAGGCGGCCGTGGGATCGGCGCCGCGGCCCGGACCGCTCGGTTCAATCCAAGCTTCAATTGAGGAACGCACTCCATGGGGATTCGTCGTCCAGCGTGGTTTTTTCGCGTTGCGCCTTCCGCTCCCATCGCATGGGGCGGTGTGGCGTTCTTCGCCCTGGCAATGCGGGCGGCGAGCGAGGAGCCGGTTTCGACAGCCGCTCCCAGACCCATTGCGCCGACGTACACGAAGGACGTTCAACCGATCCTCCAGAAGAAGTGCCAGAACTGCCACCGGCGCGATCAGGTGGGGCCGTTCGCACTCGAAACGTATGAGCAGGCCCGCAAGCGAGCCGCCGACATCGCGTCGGTGGTCGGCGACCGTTCGATGCCCCCCTGGAAGCCGAAGTTCGGGTTCGGCCCCAAGTTGAAGCATGACCCGTCGCTCACCCACGCCGAGATCGCCGTGCTCCACGCCTGGGCCGCCGCCGAGGCTCCTAGAGGCGACCATCATCCGACCGCGGCCGCCGCGGCCCCCGAGGCCGGCGCCTGGGCGCTCGGCAAGCCCGACCTGGTGCTCGAGATGACCGAGGAGTTCGTCGTCCCCGCCAGCGGCCCCGACATCTACCGCTGCTTCGTCATCCCCTCGAAGCTGCCGCACGACGTCTACGTCTCGGCCGTCGAGTACCAACCCGGCAACCGCCGCGCGGTGCATCACGTGATGGCGTTTCTCGACCTTCAGGGGGCGGCGCGGGTGCGCGACGAGGCCGACCCGGGCCCCGGCTATTCGTCGTACTCGGGCGCGGGCGTCGAAGTCGACGGCGACCTCGGGGGCTTCGCCGCCGGTAACCAGGTGTCGCACCTCCCCGACGGCGTGGGCCGTCTGGTGCACCGCGACGCCGACGTCATCCTCCAGGTCCACTATCATCCCACCGGCAAGGCCGAAGTCGACCGCACGCGTCTGGGGTTGTACCTCTGCCGCAAGCCGGTCCAGCAGACCGTGCATTGGGCCAATGCGAACAACGACAAATTCCGGCTCCAGCCGGGCAAGTCGAACATCGAAGTCAAGGCGTCGTGGTACGTCCCCGTCGACGTCGAGGCGCTGGGCGTCACCCCGCACATGCACCAACTCGGCCGCGACTTCCGGATGACCGCCACTCTGCCCAACGGCAAGATCCAGGACCTGGTGCATATCGCCGAGTGGGATCCTTCGTGGCAGAACACGTACTACTTCGAGAAACGGATCGACCTGCCCAAGGGCTCGACAGTCAACATCGTCGCGCACTACGACAACTCGGCGCATCCTCGAAATCCACACTCGCCGCCCAGACTCGTCACCTGGGGCCCCGAGGCGGCCGACGAGATGTGCGTGGGCTATATCGGCATCGTCAAGAAGGGCCAGGATTTGACCACGGCCGGCGAAAAAGACGACCTCTACCAGATCCTCGCCCAGCAGTACCTTCGCAAGGTCGTTCGCCAGCAATCAGCCCGCCGCTGAGAGCGTCGACCGGCTCGCCCCCCCTGGCACGCACGGTTGGGCGGCCCGACGCTTCATCCAACATCACTTGGTCGCATCCAGAGGTCAGCCAACGCGGATTTCTTCGTTTCTTTGTTGTTGAAAATCTTTTCGGTCGCGTTCATGATGAGAAATCAAGACGTTCGATGGGAATCGTCGCACGACTTCTTTTCCGCCTGTTCGAGACTCGATCATCATGAAACGTCTCCTCCTGCTGATCGCGGTTCTACTCGTCTCTCTCTCCTTCGCTCGGCCCGCTTCCGCCCAGTACGGGATGCCGAATTTCGGTGGCGGCACAACGCTGGACGAAGACATCCAGTCGCAGCGATCGAAACAGATGAGCCAGCAACAGGTCTACACCAAGCCCCACGCCAGGCCGGCCGTTCCGGGAGCGAACGCTTCTTCTTATAAACGAGGCGCGGCGGATGCGTTCGGCCGCGTCGATCTCTCCGGCAGGGCGGCGCCCCGCTACCCGACCATTCGCGACGGCTCGTACAACTTCAGCCCCTCGCATTACTCGCGCGGACGCCAAGGTGGAGTGAAGCGCCCGCAAGCGCCTCGGCTGTTTCCGAGCGTCGGAACGCCCAGGCGATCGCGATGAGCCCACGGCGTCGCGTGTGAAAACGCGCACGGCCGGCGTCAATCGCGATACCCGCGGCGGTTCTCGGGGTTTCCTACTCCAGGAACATCTTTTTCCAAAGCCTTGGGAGCGCCGCCATGCGGAATACCTTTCGACTCGCTCTCCTTTGCGGGCTCGTCCTGGTGACGGCCTCGACCGCTGACGCCCAATGGGGACGAGGCCGCTCCGGAGGCGGGGTCGTGATGGGTCCCGACGGCCCCCTTTACGACACGCGATCGCCCGAGTGGCGAATGTCGGGTGGCAATATCTTCGTCTATCAGGAATTGATGGAACAGAAGATGGAACTCGCGCAACAGAAGTACATGTACCAGCAGATGCAGCAGGCCGCCAAGCAGCAGAAGAACCAGGCCAACGGCAAGGGCAAGACCAAGGCCAAAACCCCCAGTCAGTCCAACGGCTCGCCCCTCAACACGCCGGCCGCCGCCGGCTTCAACGATCCGTTCGCCGAACCCGTCAATCATTACAAGCGCAAGAAGTATAAGTCCCTCAAGTCATCGTCAACCGTCTCGTCAAAGACGGACAAGGCGAAAACGGCTCCGTCGAACACGACGCCCTGATTCGCGCTGTGACGGATCGGCGCGGGCCGATCTTCCGCCTGAACGCAAAAGGAGAGCTGAGGACTCGCGTCCCCACTCTCCTTTTTTCGTCGCGGCCAGCCCGGAAGCCGTTGCTCAGGCTTTGACGGGCTGGAATGTGAAGTTCTTGCCGTCCCAGTCGATCTCGACGACGTCGGTGGGGTTCACGCGCTGGTCGAGCAGCGCCTTGGCGAGCGGGTTAGCCAGACGCTGCTGGATCACGCGCTTGAGCGGCCGAGCGCCGTAGGCCGGCTCGAACCCCTCCTCGGCGAGCTGTTCCCGAGCTTTGTCGCTGATCCGGACCGTTAGATTGGCCTCGGCGAGTTGACGCTCCAACCGCTTGATCTGGTAACCGACGATCTGGGCCAGCTCCTTCCGCCCGAGCGGATGGAAGATGATGGTCTCGTCGATCCGATTGAGGAACTCGGGCAGGAACGCCTGCCGCAGCATGTTCTGAACCTCGTGGCGCATCGTCGACTCGTCGGCCTTGCCCGAGAGGTCGGCGATGACCTGGCTGCCAAGGTTCGAGGTCATGATAATGACCGTGTTGCGGAAATCGACCGTACGGCCCTGGCCGTCGGTCAAGCGGCCGTCGTCGAGCACCTGAAGCAAGACGTTGAAAACGTCGCGGTGGGCCTTCTCGATCTCGTCGAGCAGGACGACCGAGTAGGGACGGCGGCGAACCGCCTCGGTGAGCCTTCCGCCTTCCTCGTAACCGACGTAGCCTGGAGGCGCCCCGATCAACCGAGCGACGTTATGGCGTTCGCCGTATTCGCTCATGTCGATTCGGACCATCGCGGCCTCGCTGTCGAACAGGAACTCGGCGAGCGCCTTGGCCAGCTCGGTCTTGCCGACGCCGGTGGGGCCGAGGAACAGGAACGAGCCGATCGGCCGGTTGGGGTCTTGCAGCCCCGCCCGGCTGCGGCGCACGGCGTCGGACACGGCGCGGACGGCGTCTTCCTGGTTCACGAGGCGGAGGTGGATCTGGTCTTCGAGCTTGAGCAGCTTCTCGCGCTCCGTGGCAAGCATCCGCGAGACGGGGATGCCGGTCCACTGGCTGACGACCTCGGCAATCTCTTCCGAATCGACCTCGCGCTTGAGCAGCCGGCCCGCCTCCTTGGGCTGGTCGTCGCCAGCAGCGGCCTCGGCTTCGGTGATCCGCTTCTCCAGGGCCTTGCGTTCGGAGTCGAGCGCGGCGAGGGTCTGGAACTGCTTCTCGTCGGGCCGTTCGCCGCGCTGCTGCATGTGGCGGATCTCGTCCCAGAGCCGCGCGTAGTCGTTCTTCACGGCCTCAAGCCGCTCCCGGACCTTCTGAACGTCTCCCAGGCCGGATTTCTCCATCTCCCACTGCCGGCGGAGGTCCTGGAGTTGCTTCTCGACCTGCTCGATCTCCGACTCGATCTCGGCGAGCCGTTCGAGGGCGTGCTCCTCTTCTTCCTTCTGGAGCATCCGCTGGGCGAGCTGGAGCTGGAGCAGCCGGCGCTGGAGGACGTCGATCTCGGTGGGAACCGACTGAAGCTCCATCGACAGCCGGCTGGCCGCCTCGTCGATAAGGTCGATCGCCTTGTCGGGCAGGAACCGGTCGGTGATGTACCGCGAGGCGAGCTTGGCCGCCGACACGAGGGCCGAGTCCTTGATCTTGACCTTGTGGTGGACCTCGTAGCGTTCCTTGATGCCCCGGAGGATGGCGATCGTGTCGTCGATCGAGGGCTCGCCGACGAAGACCGGCTGGAACCGGCGCTCGAGCGCCGCGTCTTTCTCGATATGTTCGCGGAACTCGTCGAGGGTGGTGGCGCCGATGCACCGCAATTCGCCCCGCGCCAGCGCCGGCTTGAGCAGGTTGGCGGCGTCCATGGCGCCTTCGGCCTTGCCCGCGCCGACGACCAGGTGCAGCTCGTCGATGAAGAGGATCACCCGCCCCTCGGAATCGGAGACCTCCTTGAGGACCGCCTTGAGCCGCTCCTCGAACTCGCCGCGGAACTTGGCGCCGGCGACCAGCGCCCCCATGTCGAGAGCGATCAGCTTGCGGTTCTGGAGGCTCTCGGGGACGTCGCCGGAGACGATCCGCTGGGCCAGGCCCTCGGCGATGGCCGTCTTGCCGACGCCCGGCTCGCCGATCAACACGGGGTTGTTCTTGGTGCGACGGCTGAGCACCTGGACGACGCGGCGGATCTCCGAGTCGCGGCCGATGACCGGGTCCATCTTTCCCTTGCGAGCGAGCTCGACCAGATCGCGCCCGTACCGCTCAAGCGCCTGGTACTTGTCGTCGGGGTTCTGATCGGTGACCGTCTGGTTCCCGCGCACCTTCTGAAGCGCCTTGAGCACCTCGGGCGTGACCACGCCGAGGGCTTCCAGCAGTTGCTGGGCCTTGCTCTTGACCTTCGTGAGACCGAGCAACAGATGCTCGACCGACACGTACTGGTCTTTCATCCGGTCGGCTTCGGCCTGGGCGAAGTCGAGGACCGCCGACAGGTCGGGGCCGATCGAGACTTCGCCGCCGGTGACACGAGGGAGCGAGTCGAGCCCTCCCTCGGCCGCCTTGAGCACCTGGGCGGGGTTGACGCCGAGCTGAGTGAGCAGGGCGCGGACCACCTGCTGGTTCGGGTCCAGGAGGCTCGCCAGCAGGTGCATCGGCTCGAGCCGCTGGTGGCCGCGGTCGCGAGCCAGCCCTTGGGCCCCTTGGAGGGCCTCCTGGCTCTTCAACGTCAGTTTATCGAATCGAAACGCCATGATGGGTCGTCGCCTTTCGGGAATCACGCCGCGACGGGCTCGATCACGGCGCCCGCCGTCGTTCGTCGGCGTACAATGGATCTTACGTGTTCATCCCCCGAGAAGTTCACATGCTCTTGCGAACGAAGCGGCGGCGGCGCGTCGTCCGGGCGCGCGAACGGGACGGAGGCGTCGACGGCGTCGAATCCTCCGTCCCGTGGAGCGGTCGGCTGAGAAAGAGCGATCGATCAGGGTCGAGACCCGGCGGTCACTTCTTCTCCTCGAACTCGACGTCGATGACGTCGTCGGGCTTGGGCTCGGCCCCGGCGGCGGCGGCGCCCGCGGCGGAAGCTCCAACCTCGGGACCGGCCCCCGGCGCGGCGCCGGGGCCGCCGGGCGCGGCGGCGTAGAGGTGCTCGGACATCGCCTGGCTGGCCCGCTGAAGGTCGTCGATGGCGCGGTTGAGGGCGGCGGCGTCGTCCCCCTTCTTGGCCTCGTTGACCTTCGCGATGGCCGCGCTCAGGGCCGTCTTGTCGGAGTCGCTGAGTTTGTCCTTGTGCTCTTCCAGCAGCTTCTCAAGCTGGTAGACGCGCTGCTCGGCGGTGTTGCGGGCCTCGGCCAGCTCGCGGCGCTTCTTGTCTTCGGCGGCGTGCGACTCGGCGTCGCGGTTCATCCGTTCGATCTCCTCCTTGCTGAGTCCGCCGGAGGATTCGATGCGGATGGTGTGCTCTTTGCCAGTCCCCTTGTCGCGGGCGGTGACGTTGAGCAAGCCGTTGGCGTCGATGTTGAAGGTCACTTCGATCTGGGGCACGCCCATTCGCGCCGGGGGAATGCCTTCCAGGTTGAAGTCGCCCAGCGATCGGTTGTCCGACGCCATCGGGCGTTCGCCCTGGAAGACCTTGATCGTCACGGCCGTCTGGTTGTCCTCGGCGGTCGTGAACGACTCTTTCTTCTCGGTCGGGATGGTCGTGTTGCGGGGCACGAGCACCGTCATCACGCCCCCCTTGGTCTCGAGGCCCAGTGACAGCGGAGTGACGTCGAGCAGGAGCACTTCCTTGACGTCGCCGGTGAGGACGGCGCCCTGGATGGCGGCGCCCACGGCCACGACCTCGTCGGGGTTGACGCCCTTGTGGAGGTCCTTGCCGAAGATGTCCTTGACGATCTGCTGGACCCGCGGCATCCGAGTCGATCCGCCGACCATCACGATCTCGTCGATCTGCGCGGGCTTGAGCTTGGCGTCTTCGAGCGCCTTGAGGACCGGACCGCGGCAGCGCTCGAAGAGGCTGTCGGTCAGTTTCTCGAACTGGGCGCGGCTGATCGTCATCGTCAGGTGCTTGGGACCGGACGCGTCGGCGGTGATGAACGGCAGATTGATGTCGGCCTGAGACTGGAACGAAAGGTCCTTCTTGGCCTTCTCGGCGGCTTCCTTGAGCCGCTGGAGCGCCATGGCGTCCTTCCGGAGATCGATCGACTGTTCCTTCTTGAACTCGTCGGCGATGAAGTTGATGAGGGCCTCGTCCCAGTCGTCGCCGCCCAGGTGGGTGTCGCCGTTGGTCGAGAGCACCTCGAAGACGCCGTCGGCGACGTCGAGGATCGAGATGTCGAACGTGCCGCCGCCCAGGTCGAAGACCGCGATCTTCTCGTTCTTCTTCCTGTCGAGGCCGTAGGCCAGCGCGCCCGCGGTGGGCTCGTTGATGATCCGCGCGACTTCCAGGCCGGCGATCTGGCCGGCGTCCTTGGTCGCCTGCCGCTGGCTGTCGTTGAAGTACGCCGGCACCGTGATGACGGCCTTGCGGACCTTGTGCCCCAGGTAGCTCTCGGCGGCCTCCTTGAGCTTCCGCAGGATCAAGGCGGAGATCTCGGGAGGCGTGTAGTCCTTGTTGTTGACGTGGACCTTGACGAAGTCGCTGGAGCCGCCGACGACCTTGTAAGGCACCATCTTCTCTTCCGACCCGACCTCCTCATGACGGCGGCCCATGAACCGCTTGATCGAGTAGATCGTGCCGGCGGGGTTCGTGATCGCCTGCCGCTTGGCCGGGTCGCCGACGAGGATCTCCCCCTTCGACGAGAACGCGACGACCGAGGGCGTCAGCCGGCTCCCTTCCTGGTTGGGGATGACCGTGACGTCGCCCCCTTCCATCACCGCCACCACACTATTCGTGGTCCCCAAGTCGATCCCGATGATTTTCTCACCTTCCGCCACAACCAGTCTCCTTTCCCAACGCTGAGCGATGTCGAGGATGCACGCGCGGCACGCCGCCTCGCGAAGCGACCAGCCCTAACGACCCATGGTTTCCGAAATTGGACTCGCTGGCGCTTGGCCGCTCGGCTCCAATTTCACCGTCGCTCAACCGATGCTTCCTCCGAAAAGCAAGCGTCGTGCCAGACTGCCGCGTTTCTTCCTGGGACACCGTAAGACAAATTGACGCCGCTATTTAGAAGCTCGTCCGCCTACCCGACGGAATCGCGCTGCTTTCACGTATCGCTGCCGATTTGACAGCCGACGATCACCGCCTCCACGGCGACCGTCTTTTTGGCAGTCCTGTTCGGGACCGTCTTCGGACGACTTGGATCACCGACTTCCCCAAACCCTTAATCATAGGCGGCTGAAAGGGCCGGGAGAATTGGGTAGAGGCGGAAGTCAAAAATTGCTTGACAGCAACCCACTTTTCTTTTAATTACTTATGCCTGTGAACCTTGCGTCCGAGGTTCCGGACGTGCAAAGCGTTGGTGCGTATCTCATGGGGGCGTTTTGGAAAGCCGTGACGGTCGAGCGTAAGGCTCGGCTTCACGGGAACTTTCGCCTGGAACCCTCATCCTCCGAGAGATTTCTCCGCATCTTGCCTGATCGAGGACGTTCGCACTTACCTTCTGGTCGTATCTCCCGAGTGCACCGATGGCCCGCAAGTCCAGTCCCCCAGGTCGTACCGTTCCACCGGCGAAGGGATCGGCGGCCGAGCCCGCCGACGCCAAGAAGGCACCCACTCTGGCGAGCCTGCGCGGAGAGATCGACCGCATCGACAAGGAGTTGGTGACGATCCTCAACCGCCGGGCGTCGATCGCGACGCAGATCGGCCAGGTCAAGAACACCAACGGCCTGGAAATCTGGTCGGCCGCGCGTGAGGAAGAAGTGCTCGCCAAGGTCCTCGGGGCCAGCCAGGGCCCCCTGCCCCAGGACACCCTGCGGCTGATCTTCCGCGAGTTGATGAGCGGCACCCGCGCGCTGCAACGGACCCTCCGCGTGGCTTGCCTGGGTCCCAAATACAGCTACAGTTATCTCGCGGCGGTCGCCAAGTTCGGCGAGGCGGTCGAGCACGTCACGGTCGGCTCGATCGCGGCGGTGTTCGAGGAGGTCAACCGCCGCCACGTCCAGTTCGGCATCGTGCCTCTTGAAAACTCGACCGACGGGCGAATCGCCGACACGCTCGACATGTTCACCAAGCTGCCGAACGTCAAGATCCGCGCCGAGGTCCGGCTGCGAATCCACCACTGCCTGCTCGGCCGTTGCGAGTGGAGCCAGATGCGGCGGGTGTACTCGAAGTCGCAGGCGCTCTCGCAATGCCGCAACTGGCTGGGCAAGAACCTCCCCCAGGCGGCCAAAGTCGAGGTCGTCTCCACGGCCGCCGCGGCCGAGCTCGCCCAGCGCGAGGAGTACGCCGGCGCCGTCGCCAGCAAGCCCGCCGCCCAGGCGTACCGGCTCAACGTCCTGGCCGAGAACATCGAAGACCAGGCCAACAACCTGACCCGCTTCGCCGTCATCGCCGAGACCCCCGAGGCTCGCACCGGCCGCGACAAAACGACCCTGATGGCTCGACTCCCCAACGAGGTCGGCTCGCTGGCCAAAAGCATTGCCCCGCTCGAAAAGCTCGGCGTCAACATGACGTGGATCGAGTCGTTCCCGATGCCCACCGGGTCGGGCGACAAGGACCCCGCCTACCTCTTCTTCCTCGACATCGAGGGCCACGTCACCGACCCCCAGGTCCAGAAGGCCATCGAGGCCGTCCGCAAGCGGTGTGAACGCCTCGACGTCCTCGGCTCTTACCCCCGCAGCGAGATCATCGAGAGCTGAGCCGCGGACGGCGGCGGAAAATCGGCGGGCGCGGTGCGGTCAATGCGGGCGCGGCCAGCTCAAGCATCAGGTCGGGCGCCATCACCCGAAGAGGACCATCGCGGGCAGGCGTCGGAGTCCGTCGTCGGGTGTTTGAGTCGCCCCCAGCATCGGAGCCCCCGGATGGCCAGGAGAACGCGTGGACGGCTCGGGAAGCGCGTCGCGGTAGTTTGCTTTCTCGCCGCGACGGCGGCCGTGGCTGTTGGAATCGCCGCATTCCTCGCGTCGAATCGCATCGGCTCGACTTGGCGGCTGGTTCGCGGCAAGGCGGCGTACACCCGAGGCGAATGGGCGGAATCCGCCAGAGAGGCTCGGGACCTGCTCAAGAATGACCCTGAGAATCGAGGCGCGCTCCTCCTCCTCGCTCGATCCATCGCCAGCTCCGGGCATTTCGATTCGGCGATGGACGTCTACCGCCGGGTGGGGCCCAGCGCTCTCGAACCTCAGGACTATCTCCTCATCGGCGACGGCTCCTCGAAGTCGGGTCAGGAGACGCTGGCGCTCTCGGCCTGGCTCAACGCCGAGCGGCTCGATCCCGACAGTCCCGACGCTCTCGGCCGGCTCGCGCGCTACTACCACGACGCCGGGAAACCACTTGAGGCGCTCCCGAGAGCCCGGAAACTCGCGAGCGATCCCAAGCTCGGCCTCCGCGGCGCCTGGATCGAGGCGCGGATCTCCAGCGACCTCGACCAGCCCGAGGCGGCGGCCGAGCCGCTCGAACGGGTCTTGAAAGCCGACGGCCCGAGCCTCCAGACGATCGGGATCGATCGCGCCGAGGTCGTCTCGCTCGCCGCACGCGTCAATTTAAAGCTGGGCCGCCCAAAGCGCGCCCTGGAGATTCTCGACGTCGCCCCGGGGGCCGAACCGATACGCGAATCGCGATGGCTCGCCAGCCGCGCCCTGCTCCAGCAGGGCAAGGCGCGCGAAGCCGAATCGGCCCTCGCCGCCGTCGTCCCCTCCGAATCGCCGCTGAGGCGCGAGCCCTCCCCGTACACAGGGGCCGCAAGCTGCCGGCCGTGCCACTCCTCGAATTACGAGTCGCAGCAGTCCAGCCGGCACTCCCAGACCTTCCACGACCGCTGGGACGGCCCAACCGCCTCGGGACGCGAGGGAGAGATCGCCGACCCAGCCTGGCGCCGCGTCCACCATCGCTTGACGACCGACGACGGGACGACTTCCCTGGAGACGACGGTCGTCGACCAGACCTTCCGGGCGATCGTCCAGTACATCGTCGGCTCGGGAAACCATGGTCAGACCCTCGTGGTCAAGGACGAGCACGGCGAGTTCCGCGAAAGCCGCGTCTCCTACGAGCCGAAGCGAGGCGCGTGGACCAAGACCATCGACCACCCCGATTCGCCCCCTGACGCGCTCGGCTATCTCGGACGACCCGTCTCGTAGGACGCCGCTCGGAAATGCGTTCACTGCCACACGACCACCGCGTCGGCGGTCTTGAGCCCTGCGCCGAATCGCCCCCACGATCGAGGGATCGGCTGCGAACGCTGTCACGGCCCCGGCGGCAACCACCTCAAGGCGGTTGAGCTTGGGTTCTCCGACCTGGCGATTGCAAGGCCCTCGACGGCCACTGCGGCCGAAGTGACGAACCTCTGCGCCGAATGCCATCGCGAGGCCGCGCCGGGGATGGCTTCCGGATCCGCCAGCTTCATCCGGTTCCAGGCCCCGAATTTCGTCAAGAGCCGTTGCTACATCGAGAGCGGCACGTTCAGTTGCGTGAGCTGCCACAACCCCCACGAGAACGTCGCGTCCTCGCCGGCCGTCTACGAGGCCGTCTGCCTCCAGTGCCACTCCACGACGAAGCCTCCCGCTCCAACCCCGCGCCAGGCGGCGGGGGAAGCCAAAGCCGGCGCGACCTGCCCCGTGAACCAGACCGAAGGGTGCTTGAGCTGCCACATGCCCAAGGTCCCCAAGGCCGTCCCAAACGCGGAGTTCACCGACCATTACATCCGCGTGCGAAAAGACTCAAAGGCCGCGGAGCCTCGGACCGCTCGCCGAGAATGATCGAAAGCCTCCGGTCGATCACGGCCACGCCATTGCCCGCGCCCCGACCCGACGATTATCCTGTCGCTATCAATAAGCGGCCACGAGACGCGAAAGGATTGGTGGATGGGCGATCTGGCTTGTATCAACGGCGAGTTGACGGCGGTCGAACAGGCGAAGGTCTCGGTCTTGGATCGAGGCTTCCTGTTCGGCGATTCCGTCTACGAGGTTTGCCGGATTTATGACGGCCGGTGCTGGCTGGAAACTCAGCACCGCGCCCGGTTGAAGCGAAGCCTCAAAGAGCTGGATTTCCCCCCATACGACGACGACCGCCTGTTCGAGCGGATCTACCGGACGATCCGGGCCAGCTTCGTCAAGGAGGGGCTGGTCTACGTGCAGATCACGCGAGGCGTCGCGCCACGGACGCACACGTTTCCCGACCCGCCGGTCGACCCTACCGAGGTGATCATCGTCCGCCCGTACGACGACGCCCCGACGGCCGCCCGCCGCGCGACCGGCGTCCCGGTCGTCAGCTATCCCGACCTCCGCTGGAAGCGCTGCGACATCAAGTCGACGAACCTGCTGGCGAACGTCCTGGCGATCGAGAGCGCCCGTCGCGCCGGCGCGTTCGAGGCCGTGCTGATCGACGCCGACGGCTACGTGACCGAGGCGACGCACACGTCGCTGCTCTGGGTCCGCGAGGGCCGTCTTGAAGGAACGCCGGAAGGCCCCGAGATCCTGATCGGCATGACCCGCCACCTGGCCCAGCGGCTGGCCGCCGAGATCGACGTCCCGTTCGTCGAAGGCCGGATCACGCTCGCCGCTCTTCAGGCCGTCGACGAAGTGATCCTGGTCGGAACCTCGACTGAGATCCTCCCCGTCTCGACGGTCGACGGCCAGAAGATCGGCACGGGCAAACCGGGGCCGATCGCCCGGAGACTCCAGACCGCCTACACGGCGGCACTCGACGCCTGGCTCGCCGACGGAAACTCTGCGACCCCGCGAAAGCCCGCGACGGGGGCTCAATGACGTCGCCCGAGCCTTCCGACCCGCTCGACCCGTTCGAGGCGCACTTCCACCGTGAGCCGCTCCAAGGGGCCGGCGTGAGCCTGGTCCTGCTCGCCGACGCGGACGCCGACTCTGAGGCGTCGGCCGCCGTCCTCGCTCCCTGCGCCGAATGGCTGCGAGGCGATCATCGAGCGGTGGAGACCTTGATCGTCCCAGTCGATCGAGCAAACTCCCGGCTCAAGGACCTGATCCACGACGCCCTCGAATCCGTCTCCCAGCCGATCGTCCTGCTCTGCACGGCCGTCGAGCCGCTCGCCCCGGCGCATCTTAAGGGGCTGCTGAAGTCGATCGACCAGGCCGACCACGTCATCGGAAAGCGGCCGGTGGAACCTCCGACGGAGATCGTCCGCCGGCTGGCGAGCCTGGTTCGACGCCTCGTGTTCGCCGTCCCAATCCTCGACGTGAACTCCCCTTGCCAGCTCCATCGGACCGAGAAGCTCCGCGCGATCCCGCTCCAGTCGGGTTCGTCGTTCGTGAACGTCGAGATCCTCGCCAAGGCTACGTTTCTCGGCCACCTACTCGACGAGGTCGAGATTCCGGCGCTCGCCGGGAAGGTCTGGCGGCGCGGCCGGTTCAAGGATCTCCGACAGGTCCTCAAGCGACCAACCTTCCGCTCCGCTCCGGAGTGGGAATCAAGTCCACTTGAAGAGGCGGAGAGCCAGCCAGAACGTGCCGATCGCCCAGGCGGCGAGGATGGCGATCGCCTTGAGGACGTCGAAGCTGTCGAGCCCCGCCCCTTCGAGAATGACCAGCCGCAGGGCGTTGACGAGCTGGGTCAGCGGCAGGGCCTGGATGAACGGCTGGAAGAAGCTGGGGAACCGCTCCGAAGCGAAGAAGACGCCGGAGAAGAGCCACATCGGCAGCATGACGAGATTCATCAGGCCGCTGACCGTCTCAGTGCTGGAGGCCCGGCTGGCGACCAGGAGGCCGATACCCGCGAACGCCAAAGCGCCGATCACGTCGAGGACGATCACGAGCAGCAGGCTGCCGTGGATCGGCATCCGGTAGGCGAACACGCCGAGCAGCAAGAGCACCGCGAGGTCAGGGATCAAGAACGTCAGCCGCGAGGCCAGAATGGCGCCGAGGAAATCGCGCCGGGGCATGGGGGTGGCGACGAAGCACTTCAACAGCTTGCCGATCCGCATGTTGACGAGAAAAAACCCGACGCCCCACAACCCGCCCCCCATCGCGTTGATCCCGATCAACCCCGGGATCAGGAAGTCGATGTAGCGTGATCCGGGCTCGGTCACCAGGACGTCCGTGGTGGCCCTCGGGTTCGTCCTACCGGCCGCCTGCTGAAGCACGTCGTCGATCGCCAGCCGGGCGGAAGCCGCCTCGGGACGGGTCGGGTCGTACTGATAGGTCCACGAGGTCTCGCCGTCGGGGTTGATCACGATCGGCGTCTTCCCGGTCTTGAGCCGATGCAGCGCCTGGGCTTCCGGATGCACCGAAAGCTCGACGATCGGCGCGATCCCGCGGGCCGATGCGCTCGCGGCGGCGGCGCGGGCGTTGTGATCAGCGACGGCCTTCTCGATCGCGGTGGCGGCCGGTCCGGCGACCAGGTCGGCCTGGACGGGCGCGGGGGGACGGTTCTGGAACGCGAAGCCCAGGACAACGGCCAGGAGCATCGGGAATCCGTAGACCCAGAAGATCCGCGCGGGCTGGCGGACGAACTCGCGAAGTCGCGCGAGGTAGAGCTGGAAGAACGGAGAGTTGCGGAGCATTCGCGATCCTCGAAGCGGCGGGGAAACCTCGCCGCATGTTCCTGTTCTCGTCCAAGAAACCGGTCCGTCGCCAGTCAGGCGCGGCTTCTCCGCCGGCGTCCACCGCGCCTGGCTGGGGAGGGTTCCTCGGCGACGTCGTCGCGGAGGTGGCGGCCGGTCAGGGAGACGAAGACGTCTTCCAGGCTCACGTGCCGGGTGGTCAGCCGGGCCAGTGGGCGTTCCTGAGCCCCGAGCGCATCGAGCAAGGCGGGAATGGCCCGGTGCGGCTCGCCGGCCGTCAGGGAATAGCCGTCGGCGTCGATCCGCGCGGAGAGCACCGAGTCGAGACCGCCGAGCGCATCCGTGTCGAGCGGCGGCCCTTCACCGCCGAGCGCGAACTCGATGATGTGGTCGCCTCCCAGCCGCGCGATCAGCTCGGCCGGCGACCCCAGCGCGATGATCTTGCCGTGGTCGATGACCGCAACACGATCGCAGAGCCGCTCGGCCTCGTCCATGTAGTGGGTCGTTAACAGCACGGTCCGGCCGCTCTCGCCGAGTCCGTGGATGACGTCCCAGAGCTGCCGCCGCGACTGCGGATCAAGGCCGGTCGTCGGCTCGTCGAGGAACAGGACGTCAGGGTCCCCCACCAGGCTGACGGCCACGGCCAGCCGCTGCTGCTGGCCGCCGGAAAGCTGCTCGATGAGGGCGTTGGCCTTGGTTTCGAGCGACACGCGCGCGATCGCCTCGTCGGCCGTCAACCCCTGGCGGTAGAAGCTGCGGAAGACGGTCAGCAACTCTCGGACGGTCTCCTTATCGGGGAACCGGGTCTCTTGCAACGTAACCCCGATCCGCTCGCGGATGGCCGCGTCGCCGTCCTCCCAGCGGAGGCCGAGGATTTCGACCTCGCCGGAGGTCGGCCGGGTGAGCCCTTCCATGATCTCGACCGTCGTGGTCTTCCCCGCGCCGTTGGGGCCGAGCAGGCCGAAGCACTCGCCTCGACGGATCTCCAGGTCGATCCCGGCGACGGCGTGGACCGGGCCGTCGCGGCCGGGGTATTGCTTGTGCAAATCCTTGACGCGTATCGCCAGCTCCGTCGTCACGCTCGTCTCTCCGCAAGGCCGTCGCATCGCCAGGTTCGTGATAGGCGTCGATCTCGTCGCATTCAGATCACGAGCCCTTCTCGAAGAATCGTCGTCTTGGGAACGACGACGACGCCGTCCCGGATCACGTGGGTCGGCGTCTCCTCGGAATCGACGATCCCGGTCTCGTTGACGATCTTGACGTTGCGGCCGACGCGCACGTTCTTGTCGATGATCGCTCGCTCAATGACCGCGCCGGCGCCGACGCCGAGGTTGGGACGGCCCTCGCGCTGGTTTTCCTCGACGTCCTTGGTCTGCTCGTAAAAGTCGCCGCCCATCAGGTACGAATCGCGAATGGTCACGTTCTCGCCGATGAAGGAACGGACGCCGATCACCGAGTTCTCAATGACCGCCCCTCGGCCGATGACGCAGCCGTCGCAGATCAGGCTGTTCTTGATCGTCGCTCCGACCACGCGCGAGCTGGGCAGGTAGCGGGGCCTCGTGAAAATCGGCTGCTCGCCGTGCGTGAAGTCGAACGGCGGGTGGTCGAGCGTGAGGTCGATGTTGGCCTGGTGGAAGGCGCCGACGGTGCCGATGTCTTCCCAGTAGCCGTCGAACAGGTGCGCCTGCACGCGCTGCTGGGCGATCGTCTGGGGCAGAAGCTCGTGGCCGAAATCGGTGGCCGAGCTGTTGCCGAGCAGTTCGACCAGCGTCTTGGTGTTGAAGACGTAGATTCCCATGCTGGCGAGATACGGCCGCCCTTGCGCGCTCACGCCCATCTTCCCCAGCCAGTTCGGGTCGGTGCGGACCCGGTTGAGCTTCTCTTGGGTCTTGGGCTTCTCCTCGAAGTCGATCACCCGGCCGTCGGCCTGGATGCGCATGACGCCGCAGGAGCGCGCCTCGGACTCGGCGACCGGCAGGGCGGCGATCGTGACCACCGCCTTGTTCTCGAGATGAGTGCGGATCATCTCCCTGAAATCCATCCGGTAGAGCTGGTCGCCCGAGAGGATCAACACCAGGTCGTACGACTTCTCCGTGAAATACGGGATGTTGCGGCGGACGGCGTCGGCGGTCCCTTGATACCATGTTTCGTTTTGCATCGTCTGCTGGGCGGCCAGGATCTCGACGAAGCCCCCGTTGAACGGGTCGAACTTGTACGTGTTGTAAATGTGCCGGTGCAGGCTGACGGAATTAAACTGGGTGACGACGAAAATGCGGTGCAGCCCGGAGTGAATGCAGTTCGACACGGGGATGTCGATGAGACGATACTTCCCCGCGATGGGCACCGCGGGCTTGCTCCGCGATTTCGTCAGAGGATAGAGACGCGTGCCTCGACCGCCTCCCAAGATCAACGAGATGACCCGAGGCATGAGACCCCTCCTTCATATTTTGCTACATCAACAGCGCAGACCGTCGGCCGATTCCACGACCACGACGGCCGTGTTCCCGCTCACGACCTCACGACCTCGCCTTGTCGTCGACAAGCTTATCGTACACGACCCGGAGCAACGCCGCGAGCGGTCGAAAAAGTCGCTGGAACGAGCGTCGAAAACCCCACGACCATCCCAGTCGGCCCGCCGGCCGAAAAACCTCGGCCCCGACAAGACGAGGCTCAAGATCGAACGGCCGACAGGCCCGGCGCGCGACGGTCGTCGGCGACCTCACCAACCGCGCGACATGTTCGATTCGACGGCCTTGCGGGCCTTTTCAAGATCCGTGCCCGTCGACTGCATGTACAGCCGGACGGCGTGGATCTTGTCGCCCTGCGCCTTGGCCAGGCACTCCCGAGCCGTCGAACACGGGTCGGAATCGGCCTGGACGCCCAGCAGGTTTTTGGAGATCACCCAGGCGTCTCGCGGACGATGCGCCACCCGAAGAATCTCCTCACCCGGGTAGTTCGTGCTGGCGAACGACCGGGCGGAGTCTTCGTCCTCGGCGGACGCAATCATGATATGCGACGTAGTCTCGACCTCAAAGAGAGGCATGATCGACTCCCCTTCTGCAAGAGGACCTGTTCAAGGGAAAACAACCCGCGATTGGGTCGTCGTCGACGTCGTCAGGATCTTCATCCTGGATCGTACTCCCCCCATTGAGCCGGGTCAAATGGGCTGATCGGCGGTCTCGATCCGAATCGGAAGCCATCGCGGACGCGCCAGGAATTTCGATCCGCGCGGCGCGACTCCTCCGATCGCCCTCGCTCTCGCCCCACTCCCCATCGTGTTCCGCTCACTTCGATTCGATCCACGACCCTCCAGGCACGCCGCGCCGCCGAATAAGCGTCGTTCGACGACCACGGTCGATTTTCATTAAGGTTGCTTCCGGCACGATTAATTCTATTGAATTTCCCCTGATTCGTCGTAGACTTGTCTTCAAATCGGTCTCATCTTCGCTTTCCAGGCGATTTTGCCGTTCCGATCTGCGTCGAACTCGCTTTTTGGCAACCACCCATGGGCGACGACACCTCCAAATCCAGAGGCGTAACCTCGGCGTGGCCGTTGCCGGCCGCGGTCATCGCCATGTTGACGTTTCTGGGCTTCTCCAATCTTCCCGGAACACAGCAATCCGGTTCAACGCCCGCCCGCAACGCGGCTCCGGGGGCGGCCTCGCCGGCCGACGATACGCCGATCGACACGCTTCTGGATGCGCACCTATTCGGCGACGGCCGCAACACCGAGGAGGAACTTCGAGAGAAGATCACGATCCTCGACCCCCTGCTCCGGTTTTACGCGTCCCGGCTGGCTCGGTTGGATCCGGCCGATCGATCCCTTCTCGCCAAGGATCCAAAGTACGCGAAAAGCCCTCTGGACCCCTCCAAGGTCGTCGGCTGGATGATCGATCCCGAAAAGACCCACGACGATCTCAAGGTCCTCGTCTGCATGGTCCCCGACCCGAGTCTGTCGGGTTCCGCCTACAGTTTCGACAGTACGATCACCGCCTTGCTGCTGGCCCTGCGCAACACCGGATACGTGCTCGACGGTTATCAGATCGACTGGAAAGGGCCGGCCGGCCGAAGGGTCGAAGTACCCACCTCGACGCCGGCGTCAGGAACTTTGCGCCTGAGCCTCTCCGCGCCGGGCGCCGACGCGCGGATCCGGCGGCCGGGCGTCATGCTGGTTCGCAGAATGAAGCTCAGCGATGGGAAAACCGGCGAAGAGAAGATCCAGCACGAGTTGGTCATGCTGCTCCTGGTGCCCGAGACGCCGATCGTGGGAGTCGATACGGGGATCTTCCAGACGAGCCTCGACATCGCCGCCGAATTCGATGGGCGGCATCCTCCCGGCCCGGTTCGAATCATCGGTCCGAGCTTCTCCGGATCGGTCTCGTCGGTCATGCGAGCCTTGAAGGCGTGGCTCGACTCCACGAAGCCGCCCGCTCCAGCCAAGCCGGGAAGTCCGCTTCGCGTCCACTGGATCAACGGCACGGCTCTCTCGCTCGACGTTGATGCAATCCAGGCCGCCTTCTCCTCCTCATCTTCGAGGAACGAACAGGTCGTCCGACTCGAGAACGTCATTTACGGCTATGTCGACCTGCTGACGTTCGCTCTGAAATTCCTGAGAGAGTACGCCAGCCCATTGGTCCCCAACAACCGTATCGCTTTCCTGACCGAGGAGACGACAGGCTACGGAGCGTCGCTGCGACGGTCGAGAATTCCCGCCGAGGCCGGATTTGATGAGTTTCGGTTTACATTCCCCGCGCAGATCGCCGAGATGCGCCGGCGGTACGCCCGCCAGGACCAGGGGAGCGCGTCGTCGCACTTGCTCCGCACCGCCGAACGGCTGCGCTTTGAAGAGGAAGAGTCGGAGAAGTCCGAGTTCATCCGTCCCGAGTCGCCCGCCTTCACCTCGGCCAGCGACGAGCTCCGCCTGCTTCGCGTCGCCGAGCAGATCAACAGCCTCGACATTCGTTTCGTCTATCTCTCGGCGACCGACGTCCGGGACCGCCTCTTCGTCGCCGAGTTCATCAAGGCCAATTGCCCCGACGCCATGGTCGTCCTTCCGCAAGCGGAACCCGCCTTCACGCACAAGGAGACGATCGGCCAGTTGCGCGGCATCTTATTCGCATCGACTTATCCAATGTGGACCAATCACGCCAATCGACGAGAGCCGATCTTGACGCTGCCCGAGCACTCCGCCTATGGCGTATACAACGCCGCCATCGCGCAGCTTTGCGAACTCGCCACGCCTGGAGAGGAGTTCGACCGTTGCCAGCGACAATTGGCCGACTACGCGTGGAATGATGATCGATCCGGGCGCAGGAGCCCCGCAGTATGGATGACCGTCTCCAGCCAGAAAGGCCATCTCCCGCTGGCCGTCGACGTGCCCCAGGAGCCTAAGCATCCAACGGGTCCTGGTCGATACGCCGCCAGCATCTGGCGACCGTCCGGGGGAGATCCCCCACTGCGGAAGGCCGGGGCTTCCGAGACGTCTCGCGAGCTGTTTTTGTCGCGCGTTCCGATCACCAGCGGCGTCTCGTGGCTGCTGCCATTCGTCTTCGGCGTCGCTGCGGCGGCGTTGCTGTCTCACTGCCACGCGAAAAACCGCCGGATTCGTGAAGATCGTCTCGTCGTCGACGCACACTACCCCCTTCCCTCCGAAGCGGTCGGCGTCCGTCTCCCGTTCAACAGCCTTCTGAACCAGGGCGCGGCGAAGGCCAAGGACCTGAGCCTGTTCGCCGAAGCGAGTATGGGCCATGTGTATCGGCACGAGGGTCTCGGCCTGCTCGGCCTTGTGATGTTCTGGTTCATGTATTTCTACGCCTCGTTCGGCGGCCGGCACCTTCAGAACAGGAATTGGCTCGTCCCGCTCGCCGTGGCCGTCGTCATCTGGACGATTCTGAGGTGGAGACTGCTCCACTACTCCGCCGCGAGCGCGCCCTCGATTCCGCTGACACGGCCCCTGTTCATCGCCGCCCTTTCCGGCTGCGTCATCGTGGCGGCGGTCTTTCCGCGAATCGCTCAGACGTCGCTCGCTGTCCGCTCGAATTTTTTTACGGCGTGCGCGTTGGTCTGCGTTTCCACCTTCACGCTTCTTGTCAGGCGGCGACGATCGCGGGCTCACGGCGGGGAGAAGTCTCAAGACAACAGCCCCGACGATGAGCGGATCGTTCCGACATCGGTGACTCTCGGCGTACTCATCTGGAGCATGCTCCTTGGTTTCTTGACGTTCAGCGCCAGCACGTTGGAGCCGTCCGCCCTTTTGTCGTTGGCGATGAGGCTCCTGCTCGCCGCCCTCTTCGGCGCCGTGATTCACATCGCGATCTATCTCCGCGAATATTGGACGAGACTCGACGCCTGGACGGAATCGCTCCTCAGCCTGCCCATGGGGGACGCGTTCGACCGGCTGCCGCTCCGGCTGACCTCGCGTCTGGGGAATTTCGCCGACGTCTGGACCGGCGGCGCCGACAAGGAGTTAGACGAGCGGCTCCACCTGATCCGCGCGAATCTGGGTAGGAACCTCAAGTCCGGCGCCGCTCACGGCGTCCGCGTTCGAAGCGAGGATTTGCGAGCGGTTCGCGCCGAGTTGGAGAACAAGCCTCGGGCGGAAGGGGCTTCCTGCGCAACGCGAGCGATCACCAGACTTTTGACTCACGTCTGGCTGGATCGCAGCCCGGTCAAGGCGTTCTCCGATCAGGGTGTGAAGCCGCCCGAAAAAGATGAGCCGAAAGCCGACAAGGCTGAACCAGCAGCGACCCCATCATCGAGCGACGACCAGTCCCAGTTCGACTCGCTGCAGGCGAGCGCCGTCGAGGGCGTGGAAACCTACCTCGCGATCGAAGTGGTTCGCTACCTCAACCGGCATCTCGAAATCCTCTGGGTGCGCGTCACGGCGCTCACCGTGTTGACGCTCATGCTCGTGGCCACGGTCAACAGCTATCCGTTCCAGCCCGCGGGGACGCTCTTCCAGTGGACGATGTTCATCGTCGTCCTGATGGTGATGGTGCTCACTCGCGTGCTCGTGGGGTTTCACCGCAACGCATTGATCTCGCGCGTGAACAAGCTTCCGACCGACCGGTCTCTGTGGAACCTCGACTTCGTCGGCAAGCTCATCGCCTACGTCGGCCCCGTCGTCGCGGTGTTCGCCGCGCTGTCGGTGAGCATTTCCGACCTGATCCGCCTTGTGCTCGGTCCGCTGGTGCGTTGAATGCAAAGGCTTCTGTTGGAATGCGCTCCCTGGAGGTCTCCATGTCCCAGGCGAATGGTTTGTGCGTCCACCAGCTCTTGGAGCATCCGCTGAAGGCTGGGGGACCGAGCGTCGAGACGGCGGTCGACGACCTGCGGAAACGGGTCGAGGGCAAGGAGTTCAGCGACATCATCGATGACGAGGGGCATCAGTACGTCGATCTGGTCCTGCAAGGAGGCGGGCTCCTGGGCATCGCGCTGGTGGGCTACGTCTACGTGCTGGAGAAGGCCGGTATTCGCTTTCTCGGGATTGCGGGGTCGTCCGCCGGGGCGATCAACGCGTTGCTCATCGCCGCCCTGGGGCCGCCTTCGGAAGCCAAGAGCGAGAAGCTGCTGAAACACCTCGCCCTTCTGGACGCGAGCCAGTTCCTCGACGGTGGTTTTTTCGCGAGGAACCTGTCCGCCGCAGTCTCGCGCGGGGCGGGCAAACTCTCGATTCTGTCCCAGGCCGCCTTCGTTTTCCCGGGCTTGGTCAAGTCTTTCGGCCTTCATCCCGGGCGAAAGTTCCTGAGCTGGTTGGACGACATCCTCGACAGCGAGGGAGTTGAAACCTGCGAGAAGCTGGAAGCCAGGATGAGCGTCCTGCCGAAAGGCTTGCGACTGAGATCGAATCGAGACGACGAAGAGGCCCGGAAACGATTCAAGAGCCGCCTCCCAGGCCGCCTGGCGATCGTCGCGGTCGATGCTTCCACCAAGACGAAGTTCGTCTTTCCGGAGATGGCTGATCTGATCTGGGACGACGTGGGGGCGATCTCGCCGTCGAGGTTCGTACGGGCTTCAATGTCCATACCCTATTTTTTTGAACCGAGTCGCGTGGAATGCGACCATCGAGCGACCAAGGCGCCGCGGTGGAAAGAATACGGCTACGAGGCGGAGCTTCCCGAGCATCACCTGTTCGTCGACGGAGGGGTCGTGTCGAACTTTCCGATCAACATCTTCCATGCGACGGACGTCGTGCCGTTCGCGCCGACTCTGGGCGTCCGCCTGGGAATGGAGCGACGCGCTCCGGATCTGTCGTCGCTCGGGGGATTCTCGGCTGCGTGGATCGGCTCGGCCAGGCAGGCGCTGGATTTCGACTTTCTCTACAACAACCCGGATTATCAACACCTGATCGGTACGATCGAGACCGAGGGATTCAACTGGCTGAACTTCAACCTCGGCCCCGAGGAGAAACTCCAACTTTTCGCACGCGGGGCGGAAGCGGCGATCGACTTTCTCGCGGGGCCGAAATCGGAGAACGGCGCAAGTTCGAAGAAGCGTATGGGCTTCGACTGGGGCAGGTACAAGGCACTCCGCGAAAAGCTGGCCGAAGCGGACGTGAGATCCAAGGACATGCAACTCCCCGTCCCCTCGCCCCGCTCAAATCTTGAAACCGTCGCCGCGGAACGATGAAGCATGCTGAGCCAAACCTGCCGCCAGCCCGCCTGGCAGGTCCACTACATCGTCGAGCCGCGTCGTCTGGGCGATACGGCTTTCAGTGGTCGCCCCGGCAGAATCAGCGACCTCGCCTGAAAGAGTGCTTGCAATGCGCCCCGATGATGTTTAATTATTGAAAGGTCGTCCCCACATGATCTCGTGACGAGCCGGATTCAAAAACAGTTTAAAATGGGTTTTTCGCCCGCAAGACGATCGAGTCATCCGATGTACGGAGCGGTGGTCCTGCTCCTGGGACTGATCGCTTATGCGTCCAACCCGGCTGGAGCGGCTTGCGGAGACTACAGCGCCTCCCACTCCTGGCGATCGTCCCTGGCTTTGTTCTCCGATTCTGGAACACCCAGGCACTCCGACGTCGATCGGGAAGGACCGACGCCCGGCCACGACGTACCGTGCTCCGGTCCCTCGTGCTCGGAAAGGTCGAGCGTCCCCCTCAGCCCGCCCCCGGCCCCCTTGGCGCGCCCCGACCCCTCGTGCTGGACGATGGCTTTCCCCCCCCTGGCTGCGCCGAATCCGACTGGAGTCCTCGCCAGCGAGACGCCTTGCCGCCCTCGGCGCGTACCCACGTCCATCGAACGCCCCCCGCGATTCCCCGGCCTTCTCGGCTTCTGATCCTGTTCATCGGCGTCGCCGCGGTTCTCGCCCGATCCCTCTTGGGCGTTGGTTTGCACCGTCGTCCCTGACGAGTCGGGTTTCCGTGGAACCCCGTGAAATACGCCAGGCGCGGTTCGGGACGCAGGCGACGACGATCGCCGCGGATTCCACCTGATCAAACCTTGTCCTCATCTGGGTTGCGCCGGCCAAGCGAAGGTTCGCGGCCTCGCGTCATTGCGATATTCATCCCTCCCAAAATATCCCGTTGGAGCCTTCTCGCCATGCGTCGTCGAGCGTTCACGTTGATCGAACTGTTGGTGGTGATCGCGATCATCGCCGTGCTTATCGCGATGTTGCTGCCCGCCGTTCAAAGCGCCAGGGAAGCGGCGCGGAGAGCGCAATGCACGAACAACCTGAAACAATTCGGCATCGCCCTGAACACTTACGAGAGCGCCTACGGCGTCTTCCCCTTCGCACGAGGCGGCTATTACGCGACCGCCCCCTGGTATGGTCGATGGTCGGCCCACGCCATGGTCTTGCCGCAACTTGAACAGGCGACCATTTTCAACGCGATCAATTTCTCGCTGTCGCCGACGACGCCGGACCTGGGGGCCAACGCGATGGGCGGCGTGATCTTGCCGGCGCTCCCCGTGCCGGAGAACTCGACGGCCTCCCAGGCGGCGATCGCGACTTTCACTTGCCCTTCCGACTACACCGAGAGCAACTGGCAGGGCAGGAACAGCTACGTCATCAACCAGGGCGGTTGGATGTACGATTCGACCAAGAACTCCGAGACGGTCGGCGCCTTCTCCGACCGCAGCGCCGCGCGGCCGGCCTCGGTGACCGACGGCATGAGCCAGACCGCGTTCGCGAGTGAGAGGCTGCTTGGCGGCGGGATCAAGACGAAGGATCTTTCGGGATGGTACATGTCCATGACAGGACCCATGCCGAAGTCGGCGGACGAGACCTACGCGAACTGCCAGGCGGTCGGGGGGAACAAAAGCGTCTGGTTCAAGCATACAGGCTCGGCTTGGGCTTCGGGAGAGATGGCGAGCACGGCCTACAACCACGTCGCGCCCCCGAACGGCCGCTCCTGCGCGATCATGAACAGCGCCCAAATGATGGGCTCCTGGTCGGGCGATTCCATGAACCTCCCATGGTACATGCAGGTCACGCCTTCCAGCGGCCATCCGGGAGGCGTGAACGTCCTGGCGGGAGACGGCTCGGTGCGATTCGTCAAGGATTCCGTTGCGGTTCAGGCATGGCGGGCCCTGGGATCACGAGCCGGGGGTGAAGTCGTCTCGTCGGACGCGCTGTAACGCGGGCTTCGTTTGGCTTCCGCGCCCCGGAATCTGTTCGGATGGCGACGATCAGCCATGCTGAACCCATCGTCAAGATCGGGTGGGGGCCGCTTCACAACCTTGAGGCGATCTCCACCAACTCACATAGACCCGACCCGGCGCCGATCGAGCAATCGGCCGTCGCGACTTCGCATCGGAGACAATTCATGAACATCCCCCGCGTCTTGTTCCCTCTGGTCTTCGGTCTCGTGCTGGCGCTCGCAGCGCCGGTTCTCATCGGCGGATGTTCGAACCGCTCCGCCTCCGACAGCGTTCAGGCCGAGGACAAGGACGAGCAGTCTTACTTGCAAGAACGCATTCAAAAGAGCTTCGACAAGAGGCCGAGCAAGAAGACCAGATGATCAAGGCCGTCCGAGGCACGACCGAGAAACCCTCAACGTTCTGACTCCCACCCATTCCCTGATCCTCGAACGCGTAATTCGCGAAGTCCTCGACTTCCGTTGCGGCGCGTCGCAAACCGACGATCTGACTCTGGTCGTCCTCAAGCGGATCTCGTAATCCGCCGACTCCCGAACGGGCTGACGCGTCGTGGGATCTTGCGGCGAACGGTCGACGGCCCGATGATGGAAGGATCGGCACTTCGCCCTCGTTCTCTATGCGTTCCTGGTTTCCGTCGTGGGAGAGTCGCTTTGGATCGAGCGGCGAAGTATGCGGCCTCCTCTCAGGTGATCCTGGCGGTTCTGGGCGTCGTCGGTGCGCTCTACCTGCTGAAGACGATCCTGGCGCCGATCGCGTTCGCCCTGATGCTGGCGTGCATCTTGTCGCCGGTCGCCAACTTCTTCCGGCGATGGTTCCCGTTCGGGCCGATGGGGGCGTTGGGGTTCTTCCTAATGCTGGTCTTGGGGGCGATCTATCTGGCCAGCCTGACGGCCGAGAGCCTGGTCCACGCCGCCAACACGCTGCCTTCGGACATCGAGCGGCTCGCCGGCCAGGTCAGCGCCCGGATCACCGACCTGATTCGCGACCAGCCGTATCTCCGCGTGATCCTCCCCGAACCCGGCACCATCGACCGACTCGGCGACACCAACCGCGCCCTGCTGATCGAGAAGCTGAGCCTGGGGCTGACCGACTTCACCGCCTGGGTGGTCCAGGGGTTCATCGTCCTGGTCCTTGTGATCTTCCTGCTGATCGAAAGCGACATGCTTTCGAGCAAGGTCTTGCGGTTCTTCGCCCGGACGCCGGAGTCGGCCCGTAGCGCTCATCTGATTCTGGATCAGGTGACGCGAAAGATCCGGGCGTACCTGATCGCGCGGACGATCATCAACCTCGGCCTGGGCCTGGTCGTGGCGCTCGGCCTCTGGGTCCTGGGCGTGAACTTCGCCTTGCCGCTGGGGCTGTTCGCGGCCGTGACGAATTTCATCCCCTATATCGGCCAGCTCGCGGGAGGCGCCCTGCCGACGTTGATCGCGCTGGGGCAGTCGGGATCGCTGGGCGACGGCCTGATCGTCGCGGCCATGTACCTCGCCGTGGTAGGGATCGAGGGCTACGTGGTGACTCCCATGGTCATGGGCAAGTCGCTCGACCTCAACGGCACGACGGTGTTGATCGCCTGCTTGTTCTGGGGGTACATCTGGGGGCTCTCGGGCCTGATCCTGGCGATGCCCATCACGGCCAGCCTCAAGCTCGTCTGCCAGACCGTCCCCGAGCTGAACCGCTGGGCCGAGCTGATGAGTGTCGACTGGCAGTCGCCTTCGCCGGCTGACACCCGAAAACCGGCGGCGGCCGACGCCGACTTCTCGAACGCCTCGGCCGAGCCTGCTCCCGCCTCCAAAACGAGCGAGCCCTCGGCGGTCGGTTGACGTTCCTCCTACGATGATCGTGGAACGAATTCGAACAACCCCGCCCTCACATTCTCGAAAAGGAGTCCTGACATGGAAATCACGCTCGAATACTGCGCCCTCTGAGGCTACGAGCCGCAGGCCGTCAGTTTGACGGCGAAGCTTCTGACCCGCTACAAGCGGGCGATCAGCCGATACGTGATGATTCCCTCGTCGAAGGGGTGTTTCGAGCTGACCGTCGGCGGAAAACGCCTCTACTCGAAACTTCAAACCGGCGAGTTCCCGGACGAGAACCAACTGGTCGACGCCGTCGGCAAGGCGCTGGGGGCCTGATCGTCGGCCTCACATCGAGGTGCTCATGACGACGACCCCGAAACGACTCACCGACTACGCCAACTGCGCGGGGTGCGCGGGAAAGATCTCGCCGGCAGGGATTTCCCAGGTGCTCCGCGACTGGGCCAAGGCCCCAAACCATCCCAACGTGCTGGTCGGCACCGAGACCATGGACGATGCGGGGGTGTACCGGATCGCCTCGAATCTGGCCCTGGTGCAGACGCTCGACTTCTTCCCACCGCTGGTGGACGACCCGTTCGCGTTCGGCCAGATCGCCGCGGCGAACGCACTTTCCGACGTCTACGCGATGAACGGAACGCCGATCACGGTCCTGAACATCGCGGCCTTCCCGGTCGACGACGCATCGCTGGAGATCCTCTCCGAGATCCTTCGAGGCGCGGCCGACCGCGTGGGCAAAGCGGGGGCGGTCACGCTCGGCGGCCACACGATCCGCGACAAGGAGATCAAGTTTGGGCTGAGCGTCACGGGGCTGGTCGATCCGGCCGAACTCTTGACGAACGCCGGAGCGCGCGTGGGAGACCGGCTCGTCCTGACCAAGCCGCTGGGAACCGGGTTCGTCACCACGGCGGCCAAGCGCCAGGAGTGCCCGGAAGAGGTTCTGGCCCGCGCCATCGCTCAGATGGTGGAACTCAACGCCGACGCGCGCGATGCCCTCCGCGCAGCGGGAGGCGCGCACGGCCTCACCGACGTCACCGGCTACGGCCTCGCGGGTCATGCCTTCGAGATGGCTCAGGGCGCCGGGCTGACTCTGGAGATCGACTCCCGGGCCTTGCCGATCATTGCGGGAGCCTTGCCCCTGGCCGTCGAGCGTTATCACACTCGGGCCAGCACGACGAACCGCGAGCACCTGGAAGGCCGGCTCCGGGTCGACTCCGACGCCGACCCGACGCTCGTCGCGTTCGCCTTCGACGCCCAGACGTCGGGCGGGCTGCTGATCGCCGTTGATCCCGACCGCTGCGCCGCCCTCGTGGATGAGCTGACCGTGCGCGGCACTCCCGCCGCGGCGGTCGTCGGTCGCGTAGTCGCCCGGCGAGGCGCGATCGCCGTGGCCATCCATTGACCGAACTTGAACCGGCTCGAAATCACGGGATCGACTAACGAAACAACCCATCCGGCGGATCATACAGATCCGCCGGATGGGTTTGGAAATCCCCGTCGTCTCGTTCAGATGAGGGCGTCCACCAGCTTATTGCACGAAGGCGTCCTGGCTGACCGGCAGTTGCTTGTAGGCACCGGGCGCGACCGGCAGCTTGCTGCCGGCGGGGGAGACGATCTTGGCGAAGACGGTGCCGTCGATCGTGTTGTTAATGAACCGCACGGCACCGTCGCAGAAGGCGTAGTTGGCACCGTTGGGATGGCCGCTGTTGATGAACGGCGAGGCCCCCTTGCTCACGGACGACAGGATCGCTCCGTATCCGATGTTCTCATAAGAGCCGAGCTTGTTGGCGTTCGACCACGCGGCATTGTCGTTCTGGTTGCTGTACGTGCTTCCGAACGCCGTGACACAGGCGCCCGTCGCCGCATGGAAGGCCGTCTCGCAGACGTCGTCGGAGGCGTTGAACATGATGACGCCCGGCCAGGGGGACGACCAGTTGGACGCGATGCCGCCCGTGTAGGCGCCGCCGGAGGAGTATCCGGCCATCGTGTTCTCACCCAGCAGGATCGTCGAGCCCGCGCCGTCAGTGATGCCGGCGACCGTGGTCTTCAGACCGCCCCAGGCGGGGTTGCGGCCGTTGAGGTTCGCGGGGGCGGTGTAGGGAGAGGGGGCCTGAGAGTCGTAAACCGAGTTCAAGAACATCACGCCGAGCTTCTGGTGGACGCCCTGGGCGAGCAAGCCGGTGGGATCGGCCGCGCCGAACCACTGGAGCTGAGCCCCCGAAGTGCCGCCCTTGGCGTCGCCATCGGTCTGAAGGCCGACGAACGCCAGGGGATTGGCCGCGAACCGCGTGAATCCGCCGTTGACGACGTAGCTGAGGTTGCCTTCGTTCGGAGTGGTGTTGGTATCGTCGGGGCATCGGAGAATGCCGAGGGACGCCCGGCCGATCAGATCGTTGGGGGTCGTCGCGGTGTCCGGAGCGACTGTCGACCAGTAGGGGAAGTGGGTGGACCAGTTGTTCGCCATGTCGGCCTGGTCAAGATCTCCGAGGAGGTCGACGACCCAGCTCCACCCGGCGGCACCCGTCGTCGTTGCGGCGACTCCCGTCGCGCCCGATCCGATGGCCGCGGTCAGAATCGACGTCGCGGGGCTGACCGCGTTGACGGGGTCTTCGAAGAACGTGCCGGCGGCCGGATAGGCGTTCTTGCGGGTGGCGAACCCGTTGAGGGCCAAGGCGAGCTGACGCATGTTGTTCTGACAGGCGGCGCGGCGGCCGGCCTCGCGGGCGGAGTTGATCGCCGGCAAGAGCATGCCGACCAGGACGCCGATGATGCTGATGACGACCAGCAGCTCGATCAGCGTGAAACCACTACGACGACGGGGATTCATGAGCGACCCTTTCATGGACAGAAGAACGAGACTCGGTGAATTTTATCGATGTATTGCCCCCTTAGACAATACGTTCGACGTGTGATGTTGTGACGTGACGGCGGCTCCGCGCCCCGGTTTCCACGCGGGAAGCCCGCGACGCGCGTCCTTCAACCAACGGCAACGGTCAGGGCGGCCGGGCTCCGGGCGAACCGCCCGTCGGCTCGCTCGAGTCGATACACACGACGATCATTGGATGATCTTCCGGTAGAGGACGGCTTCGCGGTACTGGCCCGGGCTGCGGGGGTCGAAGCCGCTGAGCTTGAGACGGTCGACGATGAAGAACGCGCGATGGCGGACGTTTTTGCCGTTGAGCATGCCGACCTCGCGGCCGAGGACGTCGTAGGCCATATTCGGGCTGATCGCGGCCATCGCCGGGTCTCCCAACGTCGTCACCTCAAAGAACCCGACGGTCACCCACACCGCGTACTGATGCGTCCGCACCGTGCTTAGATTCATCATCTTCTGCATCCATTCCGACCGGTAGTACGGATGCTGGGCCGAGTCGGCGAGAAATGCGGATGGGTTCTGGGTCAGGTTGACCGTTTGATCGTCCAGAGCCAGGACGGCCGGCGGCGTGTATCCGAGCTCCTGCGTATCCGTAGGGACGACATAGGCGTTGCTCGTGTTTTTCGTGTCCGGCAACGAGAAGAACCGGCGCGGCGGGATCGCCGGAGGGTAATACTGGTTCGTGACGGACGGCGGGGCGGTTCGATTGAGGATGTTCTGGTTCTTGACGCCCGAGTCCTGGGCCGTAATCCCGTGGTCGATCTGCTTCTGATTAACCGTCGCGAACGCCGGACGCATGATCGTGAAATTGATGTCGGGATACGTCAGCGACCGGAACGGGGTCTCCGCCGACAGGGGTACCTGTTGGGCGGGGGGCAGGTTATCGTACTGGGGGTTCGAGGTTGCATGTTGCGATCCGAAGTACATATAGCCCGACGAGCCGTGGCGGACCTTAAGGAAGTCGGTGAAGGCCGCCTTGAGCGGGGAGACAGGCACCCCAAGATTGAATCCCGTGTTCGATATGGAGTAGGAAGCCGTGGGCGCGCCCGTGGCGCTGACCTGGGTCACGATCTGGGGGGGAGTCGTGCTCGTCACGGCGCCGTTGAGCTTCGACGGGACGGTGACGACCTGCTGAGATCCTCCCGGGTTGTCCGTGCGGTCTCCCGCGTTGCCGACCAGGCCCAGGAACACTTCCTCGTCCATGATCAGATTGAGGTTGATCTGGCCCGGCCGGACGTCCTGACGAAGCCAGTCGAAATTCACGCCCTGCGCGGCGGTGCCGATCGCGCCTATCACGGGGCTCGGCACCTCAAAGGCTTCGAACATCTTGTACCAGCCGCCGCTGCTCGGCCCGGCCACGGGGTCCCAGGTGGTCGGATTGCCGTTCTTGGCCAGCGAGGCGGACGAGTAGAAGAGTTGATCGACCAGGTAGGGGTAGGTCTGGGGTTCGGCTGGGAGCGCGAGCCCCAGGGTGACGGGGGAGGTGGTCGAGGGGGGCGGATCACCGGGGCTAGCCGCCCTGTTGAAATAGACGCCGGTATTGCTCGCCGTGGGCTCAGCCTCGACGAACAGCTTGGTGAAAAGCCCTGGAGGGCAGCCGGGCACCAGCATCAGTTCAGCCGGGCTGGTGAAGTCTCGGTCGTTGAAGACGAAGCGGTTCCACCGGGTGTCCTTCTGGCCCGCACCGACATCGATGCCGAGCGAGTGGAAGATGTTCGGCTCGGTGGCGGGGTTGGTCTGCGCCGTCTTCGTGTAGATCCCGTAGTTGGTCGGGGCGCCCGAGATCGCGGCGGTGACTTGTTCGGTGAATCCGTATCGGGTCACGTCCAAGTTTTTGGTGTTGATGATGTTGGGGACCTGGGGGACGAGATGCCCGCCGCGATAGGGCTGAAACCGCTGAACGGAATAAATCTGGTTGGCCGCCGTGGTGTTCGGGATGACGTTCCCGGTCTCATCCGTTTTCGTGCCGTCCAGCGGGCCGGTCCCTTCGATGAGCGGGAACCGCATCGAATCGACGACGACCATTGGATTGGTCGCGGAGACCGCCTTGAACGGGTTGGCGGGGCGGCGCAGGCAGACCCACTTGTACTTATTGGCCAGGGGGGAGGACTGGATCGGCAGCCGCGGCGTCGGCGGGTAGGTGGTCCTCCAACTGGGGGTGCCAGACCCCGCCACGACCTCCTGGTACAGCGCGCCCGGGGGGATCGTGAAAGTCGGATTAGGCGCGGCCGTGGCCTGCGTGAGGGGGTCGAAGCTCGTCCCGAACGTCTGCGACAGGGTGGTGAGGGGAGCCGACTCGCTGCTGGCGACGGGCAGGGAGTTGCCGAGCGTGTAGAGCCAGCCCGTGGGGAACGCACCGTCGGTCTGGGCCAGGGGCGTGAGCACCACGTCCTGCCCCCCCGCGAACGATTCGCGGTTCAGGGGCGTGGGGCTGTAGTAGCCCGTTGCGCCGGTCGGAAGCGGCAGGAGTTGGCCGGTGTAGGGGTCGGGGCGGGTGTTGGGAAAATCGTCAGTGAAGATCAGGTCCCAGCAGCCGCCGCTGTAAGGATTGGAGGCCGTGAAGGTGAACCCACCGAGATTCAGATAGCTCGCGTTGGGGGGCGCCAGCGGCGGGTAACCCGTCTGGGCGTCCGTAAGCGTGTTGACGAGTTCGATGAAGAACCGCCCAACGGCCACCTGGCTCCCCGTCACCTTCGTCAGGAACGAGTAGGCCAGCACCTCGTTGATCGCGACCGGGTTGTACTCCATGCCGTACTGGGTCAGCGCCAGGTCGGTCGTCGCGGAAAACAGCGGATCGCTGCGGAGGATCAAGCTGGGGGCCGCGGTCGCGGTGCCGGGACGGACGCAAACGTCGGGGTTGACGAACTGCGTCATGGTGGCGTCGGGGTCGCGGAAATCGATGATGTTGATCAGATACTGGCTCAGAAGCGCGAGTTCCTCGGGCTGGTTGATGCTCATCGGCGGCAATATGGTCTTGAGGAACTGGTAGCTCTCGGTGATCCACTTCACCCGCGTGGGCTCGGTCGACTCGTTCGAGACCGGCAGGGGGAAGTTGAGGTTGATCTTACGGTCGCGGTGAACCAGGCTCGGAGCGCTCGACTGGATCGCGCTGGCGGACGGCGGGTTGACGAAGGCGACCCCCGTCTGGTTCACCGCGTACAGGCTGGCGTTGGCCGTCGCGCCGGACGTCGTGACGACCTGATAGGGATCTGCGGCGGAGGGGCTGGCTCCGGGCTGCTGGAACGGCCACTTGAAGCGGCTGTTGTCGCTGAAGTTGTTGCCCGGGTTGTCGTTGGTCCAGGTGAAGGCGTTGGTCTCCCAGACGTCGATCGAGTACAGCCGCCGCCGCCGCAGCGCGTCGGAGGCGTCGCGGAAGCTCAGGGGCGCCAGCTCCGAGAGCCGGCTGTAAAGCGACGAGCCGTCCTGGTCGTGGGCCCGGTAGAGCCACTCCAGATCCTCGACGCCGAAGATCGCGTCCGACGCGCCGGGGTAATAGAGCGCCGTCTCGTTGGCCTCGTTCAGCCCGGCGCTGTGCTGCTGGGAGTTGATGTTCACGTCGTAGGTCGGCAGCGCCGACCCGCCGCTCGTGGGGACCGGCTGGTTGTTGTAGGGGTCGAGTACGGTGCTGGGGTTGCCGCTGGCGTCGAGGTGCGTCGGCGTCGCGGCGTAGAGCAAAGCTGTCTCCGCGGGATGCGTCGCGGCCGAGACGACAGCCAACGAGGGGTTGCGTTGCGATTCGTAGCCGTGCAAAAGGTTGTTGGTGACGTCATACGGCGCGGGCTTGCCTGCCGTGGTGGCCGGGTACTGTGGCATGGGGCTGGGGATTGTGACCGTCGCGACCGGGATGCCCGGCGGTCGGAAATACTTGTTGTAGGCGACGCGCCCGCGATTGTCGTTGCCCACGCTTCCCGGCGCCGTGTATATTCCCACTCGGCCGTCGCCCGCGAGGTCGATCGGGGTGACGAAGCGACGCGCTCGCTCGGAGAACACGGCGGTGTCGCCCGCCGCATCGTAGTAATCGGCCGGCCAGTTGGTCGACCAGAGACCGTAGGAAGTAAGACCGGAACTAGGGGCCAGGTTCGAAGGGCCCATCGACTCACCCGCGGCTCCCTGTGGCCAGAAGTCCAGGGCCGTATAGTTGTCGTCGCGGCCGTCCCCTCCCAGTACTGCGGGCGATCCGGTCCCCGTCAGCGACAGGCCGGCGCGCACCAGGTTGGGGAACGCCATGAGCGGCGTAACGCCGCCGGTGTTGAAGAGGCTCGGGATGTAGCTCTCCTCGCCCCACCGGCCCGCCACCGTCCGGGGAGGAAGCGCGCCGATCCCCATGCTGAGCGTGTCCGACAAGTCCGCGACGTTGTTGGGCAGGAAGTAGCCGCCCACCATGTTCTGGTCGGCGTAGTTATCGCCGGCGTACGGTCGCGTCCCCGCCAGGATGTTGCGGAGCTGCGTCACGTTCACCGAGATGGGCGTGGGTTTGACCGTCACGCCATCGGTGTCGTAGCTGGTCGCGTTGTCGAGCTGATTGCCCCCGGCGTTCTGCAAGCCGAAGCTCGGATCGACCTCGCTGGGCGAGTTGCCCAGGTGCGACGTGTGCATATGGAGCGGCACGCCGTTCGCGTCGCGCATCTGGAGGTTGCCGGCCGTGTTCAAGGGGATCCGGCCGTTGAGGCCGATGACCATGAACGAAAACAGGGGCTTGTACCAGAGGCCGCGGCTGTCGCGGACCGGAGGGTAGCCGAGGTCGACCCACACCGAGTCGGTGATCCCGTCGGCGTCGTTGTCGACGTCGTACTCGATCCTCCCGGTGGTTGGGTCCGGGGTAAGATTGCGGAACGAGACCGAATCGTGGCCGTCGATCGTCCGAGGGCGAAGGATGCGCGACCGCGACGCGGCGCTCAGGCCCGTCCAGTCGGCCGCCTGGAGCATGCCCGGGCGGTGGAACGAGGGGACGATCGCCTTGCCGTCGGCGCTCTGGATCGCCAGGAACCAGTTTTCGAGGTCGCAGGCGTCGTAGTCCTCGTCCATGCCGACGACGTTGGGGCGGCCGGGCGCGATCGACGCGATCGAGGTGTCGCCGTTGAGGAGCCCGCGGTTGTATCGCATGTTGGCGTACTGCGCCAGCGGCCCCATCCCCGGACCGTTGAAGGCGCGGAGGAACCGGCCGTCGAGCGTGAATGTATAGCCGATCGGCACGTACGGAGTGGCGGCGTTCTCACCGATCAAGACGCTCCGAATGACCTCGACGGCCTGATTGGACGGCCGCTTTGTAAAGTCGGGGCTGCGGTAGATGTAGTCAGTGCCGGGCTGTCCTCGGCGGCCGATTTGCGCGGAGGGGGGCGGCGCGAGGAAGAAGGTCCGGAACTTGCCGGCGCCACCTTCCAAAAGCCCCGTCGTATCATCCTGAACGATCTCGAACGTCTGGCCCATCAGCCGCGTTTCTTGATTCGCAGCGTTGACGCTGCCGTACTGGTGGTTGAACTGGACCACCCATCGCGTGAAGTCGTAACCGTAGTACGGTTGGTAGATGTCGGTGGCGGCCGGGATGTTCGTGATGCACTGGATCGTGCCCGAGCGAACTCCCGAGGTGATCAGCGTAGCGGCGGAGAAGCTGGCGACCTGCGCGAGGTAGCCGTTGTTCTGGGCGTCGTTGCCGTACGCGTCACGGGCCAGGCTGTGGCCGCGAATCGCCGAGCGGACGTCATCGGTGTCACCGACAAGCTGAGAGAGGGCGAACTCCATCAGCTCCGCCGGTTGGGGCCGCATGACCGACTGGGCGTAGTTTCGCGCGCCGACGCGGGCCTGCCCCGAGATCGTGGCGAACGTCACTCCGATGAACGCCAGCAAGCCCAGCATGCCCAGAATCAGGATCAGCGCGATTCCCCGGCGCTTTCGCAGTCTGGCTCGGTTCGTCGTCAACATACGGGCTCTCCCTCTCGAATCGCCGCGACGGGCCCGGACGGCCCCATGAGTCGATCGTCGTAAGCTCGTCCGCTTCTACGGGGCCGTGCGGCCCGCGTCAGAGACGGTCGGTGAAATCGTGCCGGATGGTTACCTGTTTGATGCGCTGATTCGTCGGGTCGACGACCCGGACCTGGATCTGAATCCCCTTCAACGGCGCGGGATACGGCGGCGGATACGACGGATAAACCGGCGGCGTGAACGGCGGTCCGTAGACCGTGCCGGTCGTCGGGTCGACCGCGTGCGCGGGTGCCACGGAGTAGTCGGTCGACCAGGTGTCGAAGACGCGGCGAAGCCGGTTGATGTTCGGGGCGTCGTCGCCGAGGTTGGTGACGCCGTTGCCGTCGATCGGATAATTCGTGAAGGCCGGGTAGAACCCCGTGGGAAACTGGGCGTCGGACCGGAAGTCGCCGAGAAGCGGCGGCATCCGCCCCTCATGGCCGAACGTCGCCAACGTCGGCATCGACCGGGCCCCGTCGAACGGCCGGCCGTTCAGACCCGTCGCCGGCCCGTCGGCGCCCGTCGCGCCGGCGAACGGTGAGTAGGCTTTGCTCGGGGTACCCGAGAGGAAATTGTAGTTCTGTGTGTTGTCGGTACTGCGATTGAACTCGGGGATGTTGCCGTCCATGCGGACGTCGTTCTTCCATCCCAGGTCGACGTAGCCGGCATAAAGGTCGTCGTACGCCTTGATGTCGAAGCTCCGCACGCCGGTCATGATCAGGTCGTCCTCGCCGACGTAGGGCCAGAGCGAGATTGTGCCGGCCGCATCCACCGTGCCGTAGTTGGTGGTGATCACGCTGGCGGTGCCGAAGTCGTCGGAGTACAACTGCGGGTTGAGCCGCACGGGCACGGGAGTGGGCAGAGCAGCCATCATTCCCGTCATCGGCGGCAGCAGCTCGACGTCGTCGACGACCTTGAGCATGCCCCCGTTGAGGTTGGTGGGGGCTCTCGGATTGAGCCCCGGCGCCTGCGCGCCGCTGTTCAGGTTGAGCTGCCACGTCGGGTCGAGCCAGCCGAACGAGAGGGTCTCGCGCGAGGTCGGGAAGCCCCACCAGGTCTGGAACGTGCCTTCGGCGGCGACCGGTCGATAGAGGTTGTCGCCGAGGTCCAGCGGGTTGTGGTTGAGCCGCTGGAGGTAGAGCAGCGCGCTGGCCGAGCCATTGCTGAACCTGTTGATGTTCTGGTCGGGCGTCGGCGAGTGGATCCAGCCGACCTTCGGGAAGGAGCTGTCGGTCTCGGGCTGCGTGTAGGCGCCCGGGAAGATGTACGGGAAGGCCATCGAGGAGAAGTGGCCTCCTGTCGGCATGGCGTAATTGGGGGCGAAAATCAGCTTGAGAGGGGCGAGAGCGGTCGTGAAAGCCCCGGTCGAGTCGGTGTAGAGGGTCGGATAGAAGTCGGGCACGCCGTCTTCATTGGAGTCGTCGGCGATCCCGTCAGGGCCCGCCGCGAGCGTGGCGTTGTTGATGTAGTCGTCGCTGAACCGTGGGGAGAAGGCCCGGTTCTCCCGGTTGGTCAGGTCGCCCAAGGAGTTAAGCACGATGTGCGAGAACGCACCGCCGATGGGACCCGACGACCCCGGCCGGGCCGAGAGGTCGTTCACGCCCTGCCAGCTCACCTGCGCATTACCGCCGAAGGCGCCGGGTGTGAACACGACGTTCTTGGCCCAGCCGGTCTGAGCCTTCAACATCGTGTTGCCAGTCATCTGGACGATCGAGCTCTGCCGCTCCGGCGCGATCAGCAGGACCCGGCGGTAGAGGTTGCCGTTGCGGAGGAAGTAGATGATCTCCGCGAAATCGCTGGTGATCAGGATCGGCTGGTTGTTGGTGTACAGGCTCAACTGAGCGCTCGTCAAATTCGAGGGGTCGTCGACGGGAGCGGTGCTAGAGTTGACGGGAGGCTTCAGAAGCACCCGCCCGCGGAACGGCCGGCCGGCAGGCGCCTTGGCCGTGAACCGGATGTAGTCGTCCGAGTCTTCGCCCTGGATGTCGGCGAACGCATTCTCGCCGTACTCGAGATAGCCCAAGCCGTCCTTGGGATTCAACGGGGGGGTGAGCCGGGCGGTCACCCCGTTGAGGTCGGACCGGACCATCGCGTCGAGCCGCCGCAGCGAGTTGTCCAGCTCCTGATAGCTCTGGGCGGACGAGAGCGAGCCGGTCGCGGCCTGGAAGATCTGCACGAGGATCGTCATCAGTAGGACCAGCACCGCGACCGTCACGAGCATCTCGACGAGCGTGATGCCGCGCCGGCTCGGGCGAAGTCTGCGAGGGTCGACGGCGGTCGGTTTCACGGCTTTACCCTTGATGTCGGAGGAGCGCCGCGGCGGGCCGAGGCGGTTCAGACGCAAGTCGATGATTCGAGGTCGAGACGAAGGATTCGAGACGGATCAAGGCACCACGATGGTACGAGGCGCGACGCCGATCACGAACGGCGAGACCAGCGCCGCGTTGACGTGGTAGGGCACCATGTTGGTAACGTCCCAGAGCGTCTTGGCGCGAAGATTCGTGTTCGTGTAAACCAGGGCGTACCGGCCATTGCCGAACGTCGCGTACGGCGTGCCGGCGGTGTCGGCGGGGGCCGTCACCCGCTGGATCTGATACCAGAAGCAGCGCTGGGCCGGCGGCGGCGGCGGGCTGCCGGCGTATTGAAACCGGGACTGAGCGACGAGTTGCCGCCGCTCGTACGTGACGTCGGCGACCCACGAGCCCGTCTTGATCTCGAGGTCGGGCGTGCCCGAAGGCCAGAGCAGCAGAATCGCGTTGTTCGAGCCCAAGGGCACGCCGACGACCGTGTTGTTGCCGTCGTTCATCGTCCCCACCTGGACCAGGTTCGTCCCGTAGCCGAAAACCGCCTGGACTACTCGCTCGCCAGCGACGTGGGTGGTGCTCGTGCCCGTCAGCGTGTTGTTCAATGTTTCGAGGCCGAACGGACGGTTCTCGAAGACCACCACGTCGCCGTCGAAGATCCGGCCGTTGTAGCTGTCCGACTGCTGGCCGACGAACATGCAGGTATAGCGCCAGTCGTTGGTGACGGCGACGCCGTTCGCCATCGCGAGATCGTGGTTCCCGTCCTTGTCGACGAAGGCGGGGTTGTTGTTCACGAGGTCGGGGATCACCGGGCTCGGCGTCGACAGGGGGGAGACGGGCGCCGTGGGGTTCTGGTAGTCCTGGTAGACCCCCTCGGTCTCCTGCCACAGCACGTCCTCCGGCGAGACGAACGTCGACAGGATCATGTTGGCATTGTAGTCGGAGTACAGGTAGGTCTTCAGGATGGGGTCATAGGTCGTCTGGGTGAGGTCCGTCAGCCGTTGCAAGCCGCACACGCTGGGCAGGCTGGCGCTGTCCCCGCCGCTACTGTCGGACAGGCCCAGCGAGGTGCCGTCGCCGAACCGGAACTCGACGCCGTTGCTCGGGTCGGGCACGATTCCCTGCTGATACCACCAGAGCGGGTCGTAGGCGACCGGAAGGCCCGGCCCCGGGATGGCGCTCAGGCCGTTGACCGTGACCTGGTTGTTGGCGTATTTGGCCCCCATGCCCCCGGTTCCCCGGTAGGCCCCCGCGTTGGCGGGCGTGGCGTTGCCCGACCAGTCGGAGACAGTCGACAACGGGGTCGGCGTGTCCTGGATCCAGGGGTCGAAGCCGCCGTACGTGGGGTAGTAGAACGCCGAATACCAGGGGCAAAGGTTGGGGTTGAGGAACCGCGTCTTGCTCAAAAGCCCGCGCGACGTCAGGTCGGCGCCGACCGACTGGGAGAGGAACGCGGTCCGGCTGTACCGCTGCGCTTCGCGAAGCCGGAGCAGGCCGATCGGGAACAGCGTCGCCAGCGAGACCAGGCCGATCCCGAGGATCATGATGGCGATCAGGATCTCGGTCAGGGTGATGCCCCGCCGCGTCGATCGGACTTCAACCGCGCGCCGCATCGTCATTGACCACCTCGCACGCCTTGCTGCGCCTTGATGAGCGGAAAGCTCGGGTTGTAATTGGGGACGCCGCTGTTGGCGGTGTTGTAGTCGCCCGGGACCGTATCAAAGTCGCTGATCTCGTTGACGGCGATCTGACCGTTGCGGGTGAAAAGGGTGAGCAGGCGGTTCTCCCCCTTCAAGTACATGGTCGAGTTCGGATTGAACCCCGCAGGCACCGGCAGGAACGGGGGGAGCTGAGGCGTGCCGTCGGCGTTCGCGGATGCGGAGCCGGTGATCTTGAAATCCGAAGTCGCGTAGAGATCCGTGCGCTCGGCCAGCCAGAAGTGGAAGTAGGAGTCGGCCAGCGAGAAGCTCGACGGCGCCGAAAAGATGCTGTTCGGCAGGACCTCGCCCTGGGGCGAGACCATGATGTCGATGGCGCCGGTGAACCGATTCACCGGCAGCCGCGACCGCTCCGGGCTGGCGTCCGCCCAGGTCGTCAGGTCGACGACGACGCTCGCCGGCAGCGACGTCTCGCGAGCATTCGCCGACGGCGTGGGACGCCGGCTGATGGTGTAAGGGAGATTCAAGCTCGCGCCGCCGCCGTTCACGTTGCCCAGGCTGCCAAGCCAGCGCTCCGTCTCCCATTCGCTGTACGGCGGAGGCGTCGACGCGGCGATGTTGTCGACGAACCCGTCGAGGTTGTTGTCGAGCCCGTCCCAGCCCTCGTCAATGGCCCCGTTACCGTTGTCGTCATAGCCGTTGACGACGAAGAGGAACTCGTGGGGGATGGTGTTGGGCTGGTTGGGATACAGCAGCGGCACTCCCGACTGTCCCGCAAGCGGTGCCTGTCCCGGCAACCCGATGTTGACGAATAGTTCAGCGTTGCCGCCGGCAGGCCCGACGCTCATGGGCCCCACGACGGTGTAACGCGTCCCGGAGTTGCCGATCTGGATCTTGTCGCCGACTCGCACGTTCCAGAACCAGGACGTCGGATTGTTGCGCGGAATCAAGCTGGGATTGCCGAGATAGCCGAAATCGTGATCGGAGAGGGCTTCTTCGACGACGAGCACGGGAACCGCAGGGGGCAGAGTGGTCTGGGCGGGAAAAAAGGGCCAGCTCCCCCCGCCCTCGCCCGGGTAAAGGAGGCTGAGCGGCGGGCCGTTGGCCAATGGCACATTTAGGAAATTGGACGTAGGCCGGACGTTGACCCTCCCCTCCGTGTAATCGGGCGCCGGCTCGATCGCCACGATCCGGTTGGCGGCGAGGATCCTCGCGGGGTCCAGTTGTCCGTAGTTGGGCAAAGTCGAGTCGGTGACGAAGGTGACGAAGTTCGGGTCGGGGAGCAGGCGGATGCCCCGCGGCGCGTTGGCGTGGACGGCGGCGTCGCGGGCCCCGACGAGGGCGCCCTGGAGAATCCGCGCGGCCTCGCTGACCTCGCGATGGCTGAGCGCGGGGATGATCACCGGCAGGGCCACCGCGCTGACGAGGAGGATGATGAGCATCACCACCAGCAGCTCGATCAGCGTAAACCCGGTTCGTCCGTGGCGACCGCCCGTCGAGGGGCGCGGCCGTGTCGTTGCTGCGGGCCTCATGGCGCGGACCCTCCGATCCCACCTGCCGGGATGTTGTGGTTGTTGATGTCGTCCTGACCCTGGGCCTGAATGTCTAGGGTCGTCGGAGGGTAGTTCGGAGACGAAGACACACTGGTAACCGTGTCGCCCAGGCTCACTTTGCCCGTCACCAGATTGGTGAGATCCTGATAATTCAACGGAGCCGCAAGGCTCTCCATGCCGAGCAACGGAAACGCCGCCGAGTAAATGCTGCCACTCGCTGCGGTCGCAAGGTCGGACTGCAAAGCGGCGTCGCCGTACAGAAACACGCCGAGCTGCTTGTCGGGGCCCGCCGAGACGACCAGGAACTTGCTGGAGAACGACCGCCGCGCGGCAAAGTCGCCGCCCGGCGCGCCGCGATCCCAGAACTGGCCGGGAACGGGGGCCGTCGCCGACTGAAACAGGGGCTCGTGCAGCAGGTGGAAGTAGTTCTCGAAGAAGGCCACGCCGGGGCTCCATTTGCCCGTCCCGTTGGACGTGAAGCCCGCGGGGAACGGCGGCACGGCGCTGTTCTGGGTGGCGTCGTTGTACCCGCTCGACCACCAGGCCGCCGACATGAGCTGCTGGTTGGGGTCGAGCGCGTCGAGCTCGCGCTGCTGGATCATGTCGTCGTAGGGCGACGAATAGACGGGATTGCCGGTGGTCGTGTTGGTGAGGAACCTCTGACCCTGCTGAAAGTCGGAATGGAAGAGCAACGGCCAGCGGAAGAACTGGAGCGGCTCGCCCCAGGCGTCGACGAACTCGGGGAGGCCGTCGCCGTCAGTGTCCTGAACTTCCTTGTCGGTGAAGTCGTCGCGGTTGAGGATCGAGCCGAACGGCCCTTGCGCTTCGACCAGCAGGGCGTACAACATCTCCGCCCGCGCGGTCTTGTGCGTGTGGGCCGCGAGGTTCGTCTGAACGAGCGCCAGGACGGCGGCGTTGCCGCCCACCCCCTCGGCCCACTCGTCGACGCGGCCGTCGCCGTTGTTGTCGACGCCGTCGAACCCCGTGGGCAAATAGCCGAGATTCTTGTACACGCCCGCGGCCACGTTGTACGACGCGCCGTAGATCCCCAGGCCGGGGTTGAAGTAGTTCGCCCCGGTCACTGCACTGTACGGCCACCCCGTGCCGAGCGGCAGGACGTACGGGGCGTCGGCGTCGGGCGCGGTGGCGACGGTGTTTGGAGAACCGTCGACGATCGGGTACGGGTTGGCCGCGAAGTTGAGCGGGTAGCCGTACGTCGCGGGGTCTTGAACGTAGAAGACGTCGGGCATCTCGCGCTGGAACAGCTCGATCTGGGCCAGCACGAAGGCCCGCTCGGAGGTCGAGGCGTTCATGGGCGTGACACCGTCGTAGATCTGCGAGACGATGGTCTGCACCGCCGTCGGCGAGGCGACGCGGGCCTGGAGGATGGCGTCGACGCGGTCGCTGAGGGCCGAGTCGATCTTGGCGATCAGGCCCTGGGTCGCCTTCTCCTGGGCCGACCGCAGGGCGCTCATCGACGCGTTCAGCATGAACACGAGGATGATGCTGATGATGACCATGACGACGATCAGCTCGACCAGCGTGAACCCTCCCGGTCGGCGCGTCGCCGACGAGGGTCTGGACCGCCCGCCGTCGTTGTTCCGCAATGTATCGAGCACGATGGACAACCTCGAAGACCGATGACCGGGGCGAAGTCCGAAAGGGCCGCAAGAGCCTGCGCCGGGCCGTCCCCGGCGATGACCGGCCGGGGCCTCGCGCCCCGGCGGAGCGTCGGCGTCAGTCGAGCCGGCCCCCCTTGAAGTTCGTCACGTTGTCTTGTTCCCGCTGCCGCATGCTGGGCGCCAGGTTGACGGGCATCGCCGCGGCGGCGTTGAACACGAGCGGATCGGTCGCGTTGGCCTTGTACCCGCCGCCGGGTCCGAATTGCCCGTCGATCCCCGCCGAGATGATCTGGAACGAGTTCTTGTTGATGTATTCCGGATTCACGGTGTTGCCCGTCGATACGATGGGCGCCCCGTTGGTGTAGGGGTTGGGGGCGAAGCTGCCGTTGACCTCGTTGAAAAAGATGGAGCCGATCCCCGAACTGGGCTGGCCGGTGGCCGCCCACGTCGCGTTCACGACGGTGCCGTCCTTGAGCGCCCCCTCCTCGGCGTAATTCACGTCGTCGGGGTCGTAGCCGGCCCCCTCGTAGGAAGAGAAGTAGACGAACGGCTGCGGCGTGCCCGAGGCGCTCAGGTTGTCGGAGTATTCGGGGAAGCCGTTGCCCGTCGTCCCGTTGGCGAACACCGGGTAGTTGTCGTTGAGCCGACCAGGGCGGAACTCGAACGTCGGCGACGACCGGTTGGCGCCCAGCGGGGTGATGTTAGAGTTGATCGCCGGGTTCGAGGGGTTCTTGGAGAACCCGGTCGTGGTGTACGCCCCGTCGACGATCCCCGGCAGGCCGCCCAGGAAGAAGACCAGGCACTCGGCGCCGTCGAGGACGTGGATCTGACCGCTGGTCAGAAGGCCGTTGGCGATCGTGGGCGCTTTGTTGTCGCCGTTGAAGTCGTACCAGCCTCCGGGGATCTGGCTCGCGCTGAGGGGGCCCGTCGTGCTGAGCGTCATCTTGGGCCAGATCCGCCGCAGGTACGAGACCGACCGCGGTCCGAGCGGAGCCAGAGTGTTGCCGAGATAGGCCGGCGAGTAGTTGCCCGTCTCGCTGAGGACGATCCGCGACGGCGGGTCCACGCCGTACTGCGCCTTGAACTGGGCCAGGGCCTGCGCGATCTGGTTGATCTCGGCCGACGCCGCGGCGACCTTGGCGGTGCGGACGGCGCCGTTGATCGCCGGCAGCAGCAGGGCGATCAGGATGGCGATGATCACGATGACCACCAGCAGCTCCACCAGCGTGAAGCCGCGCCGGCGGGGGGCGAGGGGGCTGCGGGCTCGGGTCGAGGGGCTGTTCATCGGTCCGGGACTCCCTGTGGGGCGGCGGTCAGAGGGCGGCGGCGCCGAGCGCGACGGGCGGCCGAGGCTGATCCGTTCTCATGTGAGGTACGACGATTCGGAATATTTTCAAGTGCCGAGACGAACATTCTTGCCGAGCGACCGCGAGAACCCGCGACGGCCCCGGCCCCTCCCTCCTCGGGGAAGGGCCCGCGGCCGGAGTCTTCGTCCCTCATCCCGAGAGCTTCTCGATCAGCGTGATCAGGGGGAGGAACAGGGCGATGACGATGAAGCCGACGATGCCGCCCAGAACCACGATCATGATCGGCTCGAGCAGGCTGACGAGCGACTCGACGGCCACCTCGACCTCTTCGTCGTAGTTGTCGGCGATCTTGTTGAGCATGGTGTCGAGGTCGCCCGTCTCCTCGCCGACGTCGATCATGTTGACCACGATGTCGTCGACGATCCGCGCCTCGCGAAGCGGCTGGGCGATCGTCTCGCCCTCGCGGATGCTGTCGTAGATCCGGGTGAACGCCCGCTCGAAGACCGCGTTGCCCGCCGTCTCCTTGACGATGTTCAGCGACTCGAGGATCGGCACGCCCGACTGGACGAGCGTCCCCAACGTGCGCATGGTCCGCGCCACGGTCGACTTCTCGGCGATCGTCCCCATGACCGGGATCATGAGGAGGACTCGGTCGCAGACGTAGGCCCCCGTCTTGTTACGGTACAAGAGCTTGATGAAGATCCACAGGAACAGCGGCGACAAGAAGACGAGGTAGAAGTACTTGATCAGGAAGTGGCTGGCCGTGATCAAGAAGATCGTCATCTTGGGCAGCGGCACGCCGAAGTCTTTGAAGATCGACTCGAACTTGGGGATGATGAAATAGAGGATGAAACCGACGATCACGCAGGCGACGAAGATGACCACGACCGGGTAGACCATGGCCCCCTTGATCTTTCGCTTCAGCGATTGCGACTTCTCCTTGAAGTCCGCCAGGCGCTGGAGAATGGCTTCCAGGGCGCCGCCGGCCTCGCCGGCCTTGATCATGTTGCAGTAGAGCCGGTCGAAGGCCTTGGGGTGCTTGGCGAACGCCTCGGAGAGGGTCTGGCCGCTCTCGATGTCCTCGATCACGTCGGCGAGCGAGTTCTTGAGCACGCCCGGCTTGCACTGGCCCTCGAGGATCTTCAAGCTGCGGAGGATCGGCAGGCCGGCGTCCTGAAGGGTCGAAAGCTGGCGCGTGAAGGTGCAAAGCTGCTTGGTCGAGATCCGGCCGATGGTGAACGACTTCTTCTTCCGCCGCCCCCCCTTCTTGGCCGCCCCCGTCTTGCGGGTCTTCTTGGCCTTCTCCGAGATCTTGGTGACGAAGAAGCCCTTCTGGCGGATGAGCTGCTGGGCCTCTTCCTGGGTCGCGGCGTCGATGGCGTCCTTCACCTCGCGCCCGGTGTGGTCCATGGCTTCGTATTGATAGGTCGGCATCGGCGCTCTCCTGCCGCGGGCGGGGGTCCGGGGTCTGCTGTTTTTGGGGATTCGTGTGGCGTCGCGTCGTTTCGTGTCGTTGGGTCGGATGTTCGAGGGCGAGGATCTCGATCCGGACGTCAAACCTCGGTCATCGTCTCGCGGAGGATCTCCTCGACGCTGGTCCGGCCGTCGCCGATCGCCTGCAGGCCCGACTCGCGGAGGGTCCGCATGCCGTACTTGCGGCACGCCTCGCGGAACTCGTCGAGCGAGACCTCGGCGACGATCATGTCGCGGAGCACGTCGTTCATGACGATCAGCTCGTAAATCCCCATGCGGCCCTTGTAGCCGGTGTTGTTGCAGCGCTCGCAGCCCTTGCCGTAGAACCACTTCTGCGACGCGGCCTGCTCCTGGGTCAGCCCCAGCTCCATGATCACCTCGGGGCCGGGCATGAACTCGGTCTTGCAGTTCACGCAGAGCTTCCGCACCAGCCGCTGCGCAAGCACGGCCTCGATGGTGGCGGTGATCAAGAACGTCGGCAGCCCCATGTCGCGGAGCCGGGTCACGGCCGAGGGGGCGTCGTTTGTGTGCAGCGTGGTGAAGACGACGTGGCCGGTGAGCGACGCCTGGATCGAGATCTCGGCGGTCTCCAGGTCGCGGGTCTCCCCCACCAGGATCTTGTCGGGGTCCTGCCGGAGGATCGCCCGCAGGCAGGCGCCGAAGGTCACGCCGATCTCGGGGTTGATCGGCACCTGGATCAGCCCCTCGATCTCGTACTCGACCGGCTCCTCAGTAGTGATGATCTTGTCTTCGATCTTGTTCAGGTCGTTGAGCGTGGCGTAGAGCGTGGTGGTCTTGCCCGACGAGGTCGGCCCGGTCACCAGGATGATGCCGTTGGGCTTGTGGATCACGTCGAGCCACCGCGCCAGGGTGTCTTCGGGCATGCCCAGCTTCTTGAGGTCGAGCTGGACGACCGAGCGGTCGAGAATCCGCAGGACGACGCTCTCGCCGAACATCGTCGGCAGGGTCGAGACCCGGATGTCGACGTTGTTGCCCCCCAGGGCGAGCTGGATCTTGCCGTCCTGCGGCAGCCGACGCTCGGCGATGTCGAGGTTCGACATCACCTTGATGCGGCTGGAGATCGCCGGCGCCAGGTGCCGCGGCGGCGGCACCAGCTCGTACAGGATGCCGTCGACCCGGTACCGCATCTTGTACTCTTCCTCGAACGGCTCGAAGTGGATGTCCGAGGCCTTGTCCTTGATCGCCAGCAGCAAGACCATGTTCAAGAGCTTGCGCACCGGCGCGGCCTCGGCCATCTCCTCGATGGCCTCGAGGTCGATCGTGCTCTCGTTGCGGCCGGCCATCTTCTGCAGGCCCTTGTCCTGCTCGATCTGCCGGACCACGTCCGAGATCGACTCGTGATGGCCGGCGTACAGCCGCTCGATCGCCGCCGCCACGTCCGACTCGGACGCGATCGCCCCCTTCACCTCCACCCCCAGGAACGTCCGCAGATCGCCCAAGGTGGAAGGGTTCTGGGGCTCGGCCATCGCCACCGTGACGCTCTTGTCCTTCTTGTGCTGCGAGATCGGCACCACCTTGAAGGTCGTGGCCATGTTCTCGGTGACTAGCTCCGTCATCTCGGCGGGGATCGTGGTGTCGGCCAGCCGCATCACCTTCATCCCGAGCTGCTCGCCGAGCGCCTTGAGGACCTGGTCCTCCTTCACCAACCCGAGGCGCACCGCGACCTTGCCCATGAGCTCGGAGCCCGAGCGCTTCTGGTCCTCAAGGACCCTCATGAGGCCGTCCTCGTCCAGGTAGCCCATGTCGACCATGATCGTGCCGAGCCGTCGTGCCATGCCTGGTCGCCCCCCGGTCCGGGCGCGGGCGGCCTCCGTGGAGGCCCGCCGGGACCGTTTCGCCTAGTCGAACCGTGTTCGTGCGGGTGGAAGTCGAGTCGTCGAGAAGAACCGCCCGCCGAGAACCGGCGGGAGGCCGCGGGAGGAGCCGGCCGCGCGAGCCGGCGAGGAAACCCTCGCCGCCGCCCGACCCTCCCGGCATGAACAAATTCTGAACCGTCGCAACTTAGAGAATCACTTACACTTCGATACGTCGCCGTCGCCGCCGCGTGACCCCCCGGCCCCGGTTTTCCCGAGGCGGTCGAATCGTGTATGCGGGCGCTCAGTCGGCGGCCTCCTCCTCGGCGTCCTCGTCCTCGAAAATCCCCTTCTTGGCGTTCTCGATGCGGTCGCGGAGGTCGTTGATCTTGCGCGCCTTGTAGAGAACTTCGGTCTCCTCGACGAGCCCCTGCTTCCAAAGGTTGAACAGGCTGTCGTCGAGCAGAATCATCCCGTGCTTGCGGCCGGTCTGGATCGAGGAGTCGATGCGGTACGTCTTGTTCTCGCGGATCAGGTTCGAGATCGCCGGCGTCACCACCAGCATCTCGTAGGCCGCCACCAGCCCCTTGGGCTTGCGCGGCAGGAGCGCCTGGGCCAGCACGCCGATGATCGCCACCGAGAGCTGGGTGCGGATCTGGTCCTGCTGCTCCTTGGGGAAGACGTCGATGATCCGGTTGACCGTCCCTTCGGCCGAGTTCGTGTGCAACGTGCCGAACACGATGTGGCCGGTCTCGGCCGCCGTGATCGCCGCCTGGATCGTCGCCAGGTCGCGCATTTCGCCCACCAGGATGATGTCCGGGTCCATTCGCAGGGCCCGGCGGATCGCCTCGGGGAAGTCGGGGACGTCGATGCCGATCTCGCGCTGGTTCACAAGCGATTTGTTGTGCTTGTGGAAATACTCGATCGGGTCCTCGATCGTGATGATGTGGCGGTCCATGTTGTGGTTGATCCAGTTGATCATCGAGGCCAAGCTCGTGGTCTTGCCCGAGCCCGTCGGCCCGGTGACCAGGATCAAACCGCGCGGCCGCTGGATCAAATCTTCCATCACCTTGGGCAGCCCAAGCTGCTCGAACGTGAGGAACTCGTTGGGAATCCGCCGCAACACAAGACCGATGTTGCCGCGCTGCTTGAAGATGGCCACGCGGAAGCGGGCCATCTCGCCGAACGCGAACCCGAAGTCGGTCCCCCCCACTTCCTGCAACTCTTGCTGGCACCGCTCCGGCGTGATGCTCTTCATCAGGGCCATCGTGTCGGGCGCTTCAAGCACCTTGGTGGCGAGCGGGCGCAAGTGACCGTGAAGTCGCAACATCGGCTGAGTGCCGACGGTCAGGTGAAGGTCGCTGGCCTTCTGCGTGCACACGGTCTGGAGCAGCTTATCGATGAGCAGCGTGCCCATTGTCGTCACTCGCCTCCAACGGGGAATTCGATGGAACGTCGATTGGTCATCTCGATACCAATCCTCTCGGGTTGACTTTGTCCTGGAGACCAGGTGTCCATCGAATTACTGAGCCCCGTCTTGGAGTTAGGCGATGAGCCGTCTTCCCCTCGACCTAACCCATTATTTCGACCCGGTGCGGCTGGATCAAGCGCGGTGCCTCTGCTTTGATCGCAAGAATTCGGGGTCGCCCGCCGCGGCGCGGCGGACGACGCGCGTCATGATCGCGGTTTCATCATCGGCCGGCTCGACCCGCCGCGCCGACTTTCGCCAAATTCGGCTATTTCTTCGCGGCCGTCGGGGCCGCCGGAGTCGGCTCGGAGGCGATGTCGTGCTGGGTGATCCGGAGGACCTCGTCCAGGGTGGTGATCCCCTTGATCGCCTTGATCACGCCGTCCTCGAACAGGGTACGCATCCCCTGCTTGCGAGCCACTTTACGAATCGCCATGGTGGATTCGCCCTTGAACGCCATCTCGCGGACCTGGTTGGTCAAGATCATCAGCTCGTAGATCCCGAGACGGCCTCGGTAGCCCTTCTTGCTGCAATGACTACAGCCCTTCCCCTTCATGAAGTTGGCTTTCTTGGCGATCTCCGGACGAAGGCCGATACCCGCCAGGACGTGCGGCGGCGGCTCATACCGAACCTTGCACTTGGGACACACCTTCCGCACCAAGCGTTGAGCCATGATCGCAAGCACGGAACTAGCGACAAGGAACGGCTGGATGCCGATATCCACCAGACGTGTAATGGCGCTGGGCGCATCGTTCGTGTGCAATGTACTGAAAACCAAGTGTCCCGTCAGTGAGGCCTGGATCGCGGTCTCGGCGGTCTCCAAATCGCGGATTTCGCCGACGAGCAGGATGTTGGGATTCTGCCGCAGCATGGCTCGAATGATCCGCGCGAAGGTCATTCCGATCTTGGCTTTCACCTCACATTGGTTCACGCCCGGGAGGTAGTATTCGACGGGGTCCTCGGCCGTGATGATCTTGACGTCCGGCCGGTTCAGCTCGTTGAGTGCGGCGTACAGGGTGGTGGTCTTGCCCGACCCGGTCGGCCCGGTGACCAGCAAGATGCCGTTGGGACGTTTGATCAGTTGCTTGAAGCGGGCGAAGTCGTCGTCCGAGAACCCCAGGTCCTGGAGCCCGACCTTGATGTTCTCGCGGTCGAGGATGCGCATGACGACCGACTGACCGTGGGTGGTGGGGAGGATGCTGACGCGGAGGTCGATGTCCTTGCCGGCGACGTTGATCTTGATCCGGCCGTCCTGGGGCCGTCGCTTCTCGGCGATGTCGATGGAGCCCATGATCTTGAGACGACTGACCATGGCGCCCAGGAGCCGCCGAGGCGCGCTGTCGCGCTCCATCAGCACCCCGTCGATCCGGTACCGGATCCGCACCCGCTCGGCGAACGGCTCGACGTGAATGTCCGACGCCCGCATCGTCACGGCTTCCTGGATGATCAGGTGCACCAACCGGATGACCGGGGCATCCCCTTCTTCCAGCGTATTGGTCCGAGAGAGGGTGTTCGGCGTCCCGTCTTCGGCGAAGTCGATCTGCGTATCCGTGAATTCCGTGAGCATCGAGTCGACCGACTCGGTCTCGGACGCCGAACCACCGTAATACTTGTTGATCGCCTCGATGATCGCCTCGCGCGGGGCCAGGGCGACCTCGATCTCCCGATTCAGGACGAACCGCAGCTTCTCGATCGTCTCGAACCCCATGGGGTCATGCATGATGACGCGAATCGTGCCATTGCCTTCGGACATCGGCATCACGATGTTCTCGCGCGCGAGCGATTCCGGCACGAGGTTGACCACCGACGCCGGGATCTCGACTTCGCGGAGCTCGATGAACGCGAGGCCGTGCTGCTCGGCCTTGGCCTTCACGATATCGTCGGCGTCCGCATAACCGAGCTTCACCAGCGCGTCCTCGACGGCGCCGCCGGAACGCTCCGCTTCCTTGAGCTGATCGGGCCCGATCACGCCGCGTCGAATGAGGATTTCCGTCCAATCCCGACTTTTGGCCATGACGTCACAACTCCCGTGGTGATTTCCCAATGCGGCCCGGAACGCGCGACCGGTCACGGCCGAAGGTGCGGCGTGGACGGCGGCTTGGCCCGGTCGGTGAACCGGCCCGAGCGACGAAGACGCGATACGATGACGTAACGTGCGATACGAGTATAGAATCCACCGTGTGACAGAAACGAACGGCCCCGTTCGCCTCGTCCCGTGGCTTATCGAAAGGAATGTACGAATCCGATGATGCCATCGTCAACGTACCAGACCCGGAAGGCTTCGGCAAGGAAATCCGATAGAATTCGATCATTCCCCGAGGCCCCGCGCCGCACATGCAAGCCATTATGACGCTTTGTATTGGGCCGAGTCGGACGGGGGGCGGAAATCGACGCGGACGTGGCGTTCGGGAACCGCGACCGGCGGGTTTCGGCCGACTTCCCAAAGCCGCGCCGGCCCACTAGACTGACGATGAGGAGATCGAGCGTGCAGGGAAAACCGCCTTACGAGGTCGAATGATGGCGAATGCTGCCGGCGCGGCTCAGGCCGTTCTGCTTCGAGACGACGACAACGTGGCCGTCGCGGCCCGGCCGATCCCGGCGGGCTCGCGGTTGAGCTTCGGCCCGGAGTCGGTCGAGGTCCGCGAGCCGATCGCGCTGGGCCACAAGGTCGCCCTGGCCGCGATCGCGCCGGGCGAACCGGTGCGGAAATACGGCCAGGTGATCGGCTTCGCGTCCAGGCCGATTCCCGCCGGGGCGCACGTCCACGTCCACAACTTGAAGGCCGACCTATTCGAGCGCGACTACGCGTACGCGACGGAGCGCCCGGCGGGCCGGACGGGCGAGCCCCCGCGGACGTTCCAGGGCTTCCTCCGTCCCGACGGCCGGGTGGGCACGCGCAACTACGTCGCCGTCATCAGCACGGTGAACTGTTCGGCGAGCACGTCGCGGTACATCGCCGACCGGTTCCGCGATCGCGATTTCCGGGCCGACTATCCGAACGTGGACGGCGTCTTCGCGATCACCCATAAGGGAGGCTGCGGGCTGCCGTTCGAGGGCCAGGACCACAAGAACCTCGAGCGCGTGCTGGCGGGCTTCGCCAACCACCCGAACGTCGCGGCGTACGTGATCGTCGGCCTGGGGTGCGAGGGAGCCTACGCCGAGCACCTGATCGACAGCCAGCAGTTGACGCTTCTGGTCCGCAACGGCGACGGCCGGCGGCCGACAGCGCCTCCTAGACCTCGGGTTCTCAATATCCAGGACGAGGGGGGGATCACCCGGACGGTCGAGGCCGCGGTCGCGGCGGTGGAACAGCTCTTGCCCGAGGCGAACGCCTGGCGGCGGTCGGAGCAGCCGGCGTCGAAGATCTGCCTGGCGATGGAGTGCGGCGGCTCTGACGGCAACTCCGGGGTCACGGCCAACCCGGCCCTGGGCGTCGCGGCCGATCTGCTCATCGCCCAAGGAGGGACGGCCGTCCTGGGAGAGACCACCGAGATCTACGGCGCCGAGCATCTGCTGACGCGGCGGGCGGTCTCGGCCGAGGTCGGTCGCAAGCTCGTCGATCGGATCAAGTGGTGGGAGTGGTACACTGGCGTCTTCGGCGCCGAGATCAACAACAACCCGTCCCCCGGCAACAAGGCGGGGGGGCTCTCGACGATCTACGAGAAGTCGCTCGGAGCGCTCGCCAAGGCGGGCTCGACCGCGCTGGTGGACGTGGTCGATTACGCCCAGGCGGTGCCCGGCCCCGGTCTGGTGTTCATGGACACCCCCGGCTACGACCCGCCTTGCACGACGGGCCTGGTGGCCGGCGGCGCCAACGTCCTGGTCTTCACCACCGGGCGGGGGAGCGTGCTGGGACTGAAGCCGACCCCTTGCGTCAAGCTCGCCACCAACACGCCGATGTACGATAAGATGAAGGACGACATGGACCTCGACGCCGGGCCGATCCTCGAAGGCGAGTCGGTCGAGAGCGTCGGCCGCAGGCTCTTCGAGCGGATTCTCGAAGTCGCCAGCGGCGACTTGACCAAGAGCGAGCGGATCGGGGTGGGCGAGGAGGAATTCGCCCCCTGGACGATCGGGCCGACCCTCTGATTATGAGTACGATCGAACGACTTCCGGCCCACAAGAGCGGCGTCGCGTCGCGGACGCCGCCGGGCTTCTTCCAGCGCAGCGGTTGGCCGCTGATCGTGCTCGGCTTGCTCGAACTCGCCTGGCTGGGCTGGTTCTTGTGCGAACCGCTGCCCAACGCCCCCTCGCCGCGCGGCGCGATCACGCGCGGCATTCTGTTGCTCGACACGTTCCCCGGCGTCGTGCCCGACGTCTCGTTCCGCGAGTCGCTGCTGGGCAAGGGGTTGGACGAGTTGAGCCACGTCGAGAACCTCCCCCAGCGGCTGCCGATCGTCGCGGCCGCCGGCCTGATCGTCCTCGCCGCCCTCGGCCTGGGCGACCTGATTCGCCGCCGCCTGAGCGCGGACCTCGACGCCGGGATCGGCGAGCGGCTGGCGCTCGATTTCGGATTGGGGACGGTCGCCCTGGCCCTCGCCGCCCTGCTCCTGGGCCGCCTGGGCCTGCTGCATCCCTGGGTCTTTCGAGTCGGGCTGGGCGTCGTTGCGGTCGCGGGGGTCGCGGGCTCTCGGTTCTGGAAGTGGGAACGCCCGCGGTTCGAGACGGGAACGGCGGTCGCGGTCTTGATCGTCGCGCCCTTCTTGGTGTTGATGCTGCTCGGCGCGATGCTCCCGGCGGTCGACTTCGACGTCCTCGAATACCACCTCCAGGGGCCGAAGGAGTATTTCCAGAACGGCCGGATCGCGTTCCTTCCCCACAACGTCTACACGAGCATGCCGTTCGGCGTCGAGATGCTCCACCTGATCGGCATGGAGGTGATGGGCGACTGGTGGTGGGGAGGGCTGGTGGGTCAGCTCCTCGTGGCGCTTTACGCTCCGATGGCGGCGGTCTTGATCGCCGGGTCGGCCTCGCGGCTGGGTTCACGGTGGGCGGGCCGGTTCGCCGCCATCGTCTATCTGACCACGCCGTGGATCTACCGACTCGGCGTGATCGCCTACGTCGAGGGGCCGCTTTGCTATTTCCAGGCGGCCCTGCTCTGGACGCTGATCCGGGGATGGAACGACGAGCGCGCGCCGAGGGGGCGGTTCTGGGGGCTTCTCGGCCTGCTGGCCGGTGGGGCGATGGCCTGCAAATATACGGCGGTCCTCTCAGCGGTCATCCCCTGGGGCGTCTTCAGCGTGGCCGACTCCGCGCGGCGGCGGTCGGCGCGGCCGGTGCTGGCCTTCGTCCTGGGATGGTCGGTCGTCATGGCCCCCTGGATGATCAAGAACGTGATCGACACGGGCAATCCCGTCTATCCGCTGGCCTGGAAGGTCTTCGGCGGTCGCGACTGGACCCCCGCGCGTGAAGCGCAATGGTCGCACGCCCACGGCCCGAGGCCGATCACATCGGCTCACTTCTGGCATTCGGTGGTCGAGGTCGCCGGCCGTTCCGACTGGCAGTCGCCGCTTTACCTGGCATTCGCACCCCTCGCCTTCCTGAAACCGCGATCGCGCAAGCCGGCTTTATTGTTGGGCGGTTATCTCGTTTACAGCTTCTTGACATGGTGGCTGCTGACGCACCGGCTCGATCGGTTCTGGCTGCCGATGCTCCCCGCGGCGGCGGTGTTGGCCGGCCTGGGGGCCGATTGGTCGGAGACGATGGCCTGGCGGATCATCCGCGCGGGGGTCTTCGGGCTGGCGATCGCGACCAACCTCGCCTACTCGTCGACGGCGCTGGCGGGCCTCAACGAATGGACGGGGGACATCGAATTCCTCCGCCGCGACATGCCCCGCCGTCTGAATGCGCCCCTGGCCACAACCGACGCCCGGCTTCCGGCCGACGCCAAGATCCTCCTGATCGGCCAGGCGGCCGTGTACCACCTCAACCATCCGATCCTCTACAACACGGTCTTCAACCCCGAGACGATCGAGGTTCTTGCCGGCGACCGCCCCCCCCAGGAGGTCCGCCGCGTCCTGCATGATCGCGGAGTCACGCACGTCTACGTGGACTGGAAGGAGATCATGCGGCATCGCGACCCGTCCGGATACGGGTTCACCGATTACGTCTCCCCACAGCGGTTCGCCGTCTGGATCGCCGCCGGAATCCTCGGCCCGCCGACGGCGATGGGCATGGAACAGGACCTCTACGAGGTCCGGTGAACCAATCGAATCAAGAGCCCCGTCGCCCTACGCGGCCCGGTGGAGTCCAGCGCGCCGGTCAGGTGAAGGAAAAGTTCCGCAGACGCCGGGTTTCGCGGCTCTCGGCCCTTTGATTCCTTGCACACAAATCAAGGCAGCAGCGTGAAACCTTCCTGGGAAAAGTGGGCGTCGCGCGTGAGGACTTTGATGATTCCTTGAGCTTTCATCATGGCCATCGAAGAACAGTCCGTGAGACTGTAGTCCTTGTCCAGTCGGGCTTCATAAAGGTCGAGTGCGTCCAGGAAAGACCGCCGGGACTGTGGCACGACTTCGATGTCGGGATGGGCGAGGATCTGGCGGATGATGGCGGCCGCGCGCGAGCGCATCGCGGGGCCGAACGCGCTGAAGTGGGCCAGAACTTCGTCCAACACTTCGTCGCTGGTCACGAGTTGCAAGCCGCCGATGGCGCGGTAGGTCGTATGCCACTGGTCCCGTGGATTGATCCGGGCGACCCAGTAGACTGTGTCGGCGAATGCTCGGCTCATGAGGAGCGTTTGGGCGTGCCGTAGATGTAGTGATCGTGTTGGGCCGCACTGTCGATGGGGAGCTGTTCGAGCACGTCGACGGGCAAATCGCTCATCAGTTCGTCGATGATCTCGCCGATCGCTCTGCCACCGATTCCGTTCACCGACTTCGGCTTCGCCTGGTAATCTTTACGCTGCTTGAGCAAACCCAGGGCTTCTTCCAAGACTGCGGTTTCCGAGGGGAACCGACCGGTCTGGACTTCCTCACGCACGAAGCGTTGCCAGCTCTCGGAGAGTAGGATGTTCATGTTTGTTGCTCCACGAGGTCTAGAATAACATGGCTTCTCGGGTTCGCCAAGTTCGGGAAGATTACCGCATCAGATCGCCTCTTGCTCAAGCGGCTGGAAACGATCTTCCTCCATGTCGGCCGCGAACAGAATGGCGGCCTGAATATCTTCGGGTGAGACGCGGTAATTGGCCATGATCGTCCCCTTCCGCCAGGCTGGCGAGGATGACGCTCACCATCACTCGCGACCTTTGATGCATTTCTTGCCGTGACGAACATCCGGTCTCACGCTGATCCGATCTCGCCAGTTCATGTCCTGCCTCACATTCGGTAGCTTGACTGCGATTTCACCGCATCCGTCAGAGGCGGAAATCCAGAGAAGGTCGAAGACATGAACTGACACCGGGTTTCCCGCCGGTATGAGGTTCGTTGAACCAACGCCCCGCTCGGGCGTCGACAGTAAAACACGGGCACCCCACAAGGGGCACCCCTACCGTGCCAATCCCGGTCGCACGGCGATTCGTAGGGGCGCCCCTTGTGGGTGCCCGATCCATCATTGGCGTTGCGGGCGCGCGATTCGTAGGGGCGCTCCTCGTGAGTGCCCGATTCAACATTGGCGTCGCGGACGCGTGATTCCGTCAGGAAATCCATGGCGTCTCCCGATCGTTGTTCGGGGTCCCATTGGGGTTCTCCCGATCGAACGCCCAGCGGCGGGGGTTGTCGAGGATGTAATCGTGAATCCGTTCGAGGGAAACTTCATCACGAATGACGTGCTCATGGTAATTGCGTTGCCAGAGCGCGCCGACGAATCGCGGCCAGCCCAAGGTTTTAACCCCGCGCCCGTATTCCAACGTCGTCAACGATTTGAACGCCCCGACCACGTCGCCCACCGTGATGCGGTCATCCGAAACTCGGGCACCCACAAGGGGCGCCCCTACGGCGGACGGCGCGTCTCCGTCCCGCAAAAACAAAACCCCGTGCAAATGGTTCGGCATGACGACGAACACATCCGGCGCCACTCGTGGGAACCGCTGCGTCAAGGCGGCCCACGCCTCCGCGACCATCAATCCGGCGGCGTTGGCCCGCATCGCCCCGTCGACCACCTCACCGAACAGACACGCCCGATCCTGAACGCAGATCGTCACGAAATATCCGCCCGCCTGCGCGTAGTCGTACCCCTTCCATCGTATCGACCGACGACGGAGCCTGACTGGGTCCGGAGTAATCAACACGCCTCCAGGGGAAACCCGGTGTCAGTTCAGGTGAAACCCGGTGTCGGCCCCTGTTCCGGCCTTCCCTGGGCGTCTCCGGGGCTGGCGTTCGAGCGGGCAGCCTTAGCGCTCGGCGTGGGACGCTTCCTCGACGAGCTTCAGGGCGTTCTCGATCAGGATCTCGCCGGTCATCTCGCCGAGCGAGGTCCGGGAGACGTAGTCGTAGCGGGGGAAGCTCTGGAAATCGACCTTGGTGAGGATGTAGCCGAACGCCTCGTTGGTCAGGCCGAAGAGGAAGTTGTGCTTGCCCCCCATCTTCCGTTTGAGGTAGAAGCCGATGTTGGGCAGGGCCTCGCCGGGGATCGTCAGGATCTGGGCGTCGCCGAGGGTGACGAGGTTGACCCGCGCGCTGACCGAATGGTCGTCGTTGTGGGGGTACTTGAGGGGCGAATGCGTGATCACGGCCCACATGGCGGGCGACTCGACCGGAAACCGAACCATCTTGGCCTGGCAGGCGAGCGCGGGATCTTTCTGTTCGGGGGCGTCATGAACGATCCGGATCGCCTCGGAGGCCATCAGGCGGCCAATCCGCAGGCACTCGTCCCACGATCGCGCGTCCTTCCAGTATCCCCGGGCCTGGTCGCTGGGCTGGTCGAGGTTGCGGTTGTCGGCCGTGACCATCCCCCCCTGGGCGCTGTTCATGAACAGGGCGACGCCGCCGGCCTGCGACTCGATCGTCTCGCAGAGCGGTCCGATGAGGTCGGGGCTGAGGATGCCGACCTCGTTGCCAAGGACTTCAGGGTGGATCGCGTAGTTCACCAGGGTCGCGATCGTCTTGCCTTCCAGGGTCTTCGCCTGGATGACGTTCATGCGGCGGTCGTAAAGGTCGGGAGCGTAATAGTTGTAAGCGATCTTGCCCTTGGCCTCGCCGACGGCGATCTTGAGGGTCGCGGGCTGAAGCCGGTCGACGGCCTCGTTGAGCGCCTCGGCCGCCTTGTCGCAGACCATGTTCATGTAGGCGAGGTCGCCCGTGTGGCCTCCCTTGCCGTCCGGGAAGGCGTAGCAGTCGGGAGCGCTGTGAGTGTGGGTCGAGCCGATGAGGATGTTCGTCGCGGGGATGCGCGTCACCTTCGCGCGGACGCGGTCGCCGAGGGCCGAGGGGAAGCCCAGAAGGTCGAGCGCGACCACGCCGACGGTCACGTCGCCCTTGCGAAACACCAACGCGCGGGCCGTGAGCTCGCCGCGCTTCTCGCGCGCCGGGTGGGTCGGCCCCATGCCTCCGGAGACCGGCAAGAGCGGGTTGGGCGTGATCACCTTGACCGACGCGCCGGCCTGGATCTCCCCCTTCGCCTCCCCCCCGGCCAGGACCGCGCCCGCCAGGGCGCAAAGGACGAAGGCTCGACGCGGCCGGCTCAGGTACACCGAGAATCGCTTCATACGTTGGCGCCTCATCGTTCGGGGCTGGTCGTGCTGTCCACGGACGGGCGTCATGGTACAGGGCGCGGGCGCGCAAGGAAACAAGGAGCATCATGAACGAATTGTCGACGGTGACGGGCGGGGCCGGGTTCATCGGCGGGCATCTGGTAGCGCGGTTGGTCGAACTCGGCCGGCCGGTGCGGGTGATTGAGCGGCCGGGGGTCGACGTGGGACGCCTGCCGGCGGGCGTCGAGGTCGTCTTCGCCGACATCCGCCAGCGGCAAGGGCTCGACGAGGCCCTCGCGGGGAGCCGGTTCGTCTACCATCTGGCGGCGAACCCCAACCTCTGGGTTCGCGACCGCCGCGAGTTCGAGGCGGTCAACCACCTGGGGGCGGTCCACGTTTTTGAAGCGGCGCTCGCGGCGGGCGCCGAGCGGGTCGTGCACACCAGCACCGAGAGCATCCTGACCAAAGCCCGCGCGACCGGCCCCATCGACGAGAACGTCGAGATCGACGAGAGCGACGCCGTCGGCCCGTACTGCCTCTCCAAGCTCCGGGCGGAGAAGGCCGCCATGCGGCTCGCGAATCAAGGGAGGCCGGTGATCGTCGTCAACCCGACCATGCCCGTGGGGCCGGGCGATCGCGGGTTGTCGCCGCCGACCCGCCTGATCCTCGACTTCTGCTCGGGAAGGCTGCCGGCTGTGATCGACTGCACGCTCAACCTTATCGACGTCCGCGACGTCGCCGAGGGGCTGATCCGGGCCATGGCGGTGGGCCGCCCGGGACGCCGCTATCTGCTCGGGGGCACCAATCTCAGCCTCGTCGGCCTGCTCGAAATCCTCTCCGAATCGACCGGCGTTCCGGTCCCGCGACGGCGCGTTCCGTATGCGTTTGGCCTGGCGTTTGCCTATCTGAGCGAGGGCTGGGCCGACCTCGTCACGGGGACGTCGCCGAAGGCTTCGGTCACCGGGCTTCGACTGGCTCGACGAATCATGCACTTCGACGCGCGAACGAGTCTGAACGAGTTAGGTCTAACGCCGCGACCGATCCGGGAATCGCTCGACGACGCGGTCCAAGGGTTGCGGTCCGACGGCCGATTGCCGTCGATCGCCCCCCAAAACCTCGGCCTGGACCGATCTTAGCGGCGTCCACGCACGATCTCGGCCGTTGGAGACGCTTGCAAATCCGCCTTTCTCACATTCCTGAACGCCGCGTATTAATCGGATCGCGATTTTTCTGTTTGATTTCGAGGTCTATTCCTGTTAGAACCCCTAATTCATCAGGACAGCCAGTCGCTTTTTCAGTCGGTCTCGCCGGCGGACGCCTCCTGAGCGAGGAAGGCGAAGAACCGGGTCGATTTTCGGTTTCGGGGCCGGAGCTATTCCGTTCCCTTCCCCAATCCGACCGGGAATCGCACAACACGAGCGATTTTCTCGACCACGAAGTTGGTCGCCCAGTCCGCCTAGTTTATATTTGCTTGGGGCGAAGAAACCGTGTCGTGATCCACTCGGGTTTGCGGTTCATCGTGTAGGCATGGATTGGCCCGCTTGGTCTCGTGAATTTCGCTTCGACACCGGATGTCAAGATCAATACAGGATTTGCGATAGTGCCCCGGGGGTTTTTTAGTCTATAATGAACTAAGGCACTTCCGGGGCAGAGGATCTCAGCATGGTTCCTGCCGTCGGTTTCGTCCGAGGAACTTGCTCCATGATCGCGCGTCTTGTGGCCCTCGACGAAGGTCCAGACATCATGCTGGATCGCGCCATGGTCGTCGTTGGGCGGCATCCGGCCTGCGATGCGCGGCTCGATTCCTTGCGCGTGTCTCGTCATCATTGCTGCATGGTGCACGAGAGCGGAGAAGTCGTCGTTCGCGATCTCGGGAGCACCAACGGCATCCGGATCAACGGTCAGCGGGTGGAGATGGGCCGGATGAAGGCGGGCGACGAGCTGTCGATCGCCCACATTCGATACCGCCTCGACAACGGGCAAGGGCACGAACAGACGATGGTCGACCCGGAGAGCCCGGTCTCGGCGAAGCTTCTGGGCGACGAAGGTTCCCAGGTCGTCAACCCGCTCTTGCCGCTGCCGGCGGACGAGAACGCCCTGGCCGCCGCCGTGCGGAAGATCCTTCCTTCGGCGGTCGCCGAGAAGTGTCGGATTCAGGTCATCGTTCAGATGACCGGGGAGAAGGAAGCCAACGGCGCGTCTCCCGTCCATGCGGTCGATTCCCACGTGGCGGAGAAGCCTTCGGAATGAGTTTCAAGCTGACTCCCATCGTTCAACGAAGCGGCCCCCCCATCATGGTGCAGCGGCCCATCCTGCTGATCGGCCGACATCCCGAGTGCGACTTGCGGCTCGACCTGCCCAAGATTTCTCGACGGCACTGCTGCCTAGCCTCGGCTTACGACCGTGTCTTGATCCGCGACCTCGGCAGCCGCAACGGCGTCCGGGTCAACGGCCGGGTCGTCGACGAAACTCAGCTTTTTCGAGGCGACGAGGTTGCGATCGGCCCCTTGATCTACCGCGTCGACGACGAGGAGGGCGAGTCCCCGGGGGGCGGTCCGCATTCCCGCCCGGCGGCGGCTCCCGCGCCGGGAGAGTCGGAGTCGCACGTCGATCTCATCCCGCTGGACGACGTCTGACCCTGCGAGTCGAGGTGGAGGAGAGTCGATCGTAGCGATGGTTCCACCGACGCATGCGAAATCCGCGACGGCGGCGTCTTAAGAAGTCGCCGTTCCCGGTGATACAATACTTGGTTGTACGACTCCTGGACGGCGGCCCCGGGCCCTGCTTCGCTGACCTCGGGTCTCGGGTCTCGTCCTCCTGGCGATCGATTTTCCCGTTTCCCAACCGCTGAAGCGCACCCGCGAGGGAGGAACACCATGAGACGAATATTCCCCACGATGTTGGGGTTGGCCATGGCTCTGACGGCCTGTTCGACCGAAGCCCGGGCTCAGTGGGGCTACGGCAACTACGGTGGTTACGGCGGCTATGGGTGGGGCGGATGGGGAGGTGCCGGCAGCACCTTCCAGGGAAGCGTCGCCCAGGGCCTCGGCATGATGTACATGGGCGAAGGCTCTTACAACAAGCAGACGGCCATCGCCAACTCGATCAACGCCGATACGATGATGCGCTGGAACCAGTTCGTCTACGAAGGACAGAAGGAGGCCACGCGGCGCTATTTCGCTCGCCGCAACGCCGAGTTCTCCAAGGATCGGGAGGCGTACAACACAGCCCTCACCAGGCTCAACGAGAATCCGAGCCGCAGCGACATCGAACGGGGCGACGCGTTGAACGCGATCCTCGACCAGCTCAACGATCCGCGCATCCACACCTCGACGCTCCGCTCGATCGACGTCAACGTCGATGCCAAGCTGATCCGCGAGATCCCGTTCACCAACGCCTCCGAGGCGATCACCATCAGTCTCGAACAGCTCAAGGACGCCACCCGCTGGCCCCGGGCCCTTCGCGATGCTCGGTTCGCCCCTGATCAAAAAGCGTTCGAAGACGCCGTCGTCCAGGCGCGCAAGGAAGACGAAGAGGGCGAGATCGCGCCCGAAACGCTCGACAAGGTCCGCCAGGTCGCCACGGACATCAAGGTGAAACTCGGCCAGATGCCGCTCGACGATCGGGCCGAGACCAGAGAAGCCCAGAACTTCGTCAAGACGCTGTTCGCCATGACGCGCATGCTCGCGAAGCCGAAGGTCGAACAGGTCCTCTCGGAACTTCGGAAATTCGAGAAGACGACCGTGGGGAACCTCCTCGGCTTCATGCGCACCTTCAACCTGCGCTTCGGGCCCGCGACCACGCCCGGCCAGCGGAACGCTTATAACGAGCTGTTCTCGGCCATGGACCAGGTCCGCGACAAGATTGTCGCGGAGGCCAAGCTCGACGACACGGTGACCGAGAAAGCCAAGACCGCCAAGCTCCACGACTTCTTCTCGGCGATGGAGATGGATCACGTCGAAGGCAAGAAGCCGGCCGCGACGACCCCGCCGCCGGCCCCCCAGCCGTGACCGATTCGCATCCCCCCCTGCCCGTCGACGGTTCTAGAACCCCGACGGGCGGGGCTTTTCCCCCTCTCCCGGTTCGCCGTCGTCGCTCGCAGTCGACGATGCACTCGCCTCATTTCTCCTTCGTCACGGCGAGCCTCGCGCGGACCAGTTCGGGCAGAAACTTGACGGGAAGCGTCCCCTCCGAGAGCGCGGCCTCGTGGAACCTGGCGAGGTCGAACCGATCTCCCTGCTCGCGCTGAACCGACTGCCGGAGCCGATAAAACGCCGTGCGTCCCACGAAATACGTGGAGAGCTGGCAGGACGACTGCTTGGAGCGGATGATCTTGCCCACGGCCTCGCCTTCGGTCTGGAAGGCTCGGTTCATCAGCAGGTCGCGCGCCTCGGCGTCGGTCATGGCGCCGCAGTGCATCTTGTTGTCGAGGATCGCGTTGACCACCGCGCGAAGATAGAACTTGAGCTGCTGGAGCCGCAGCTTGACATCCCCGCCGCCGAACCCCTGATCGAGCATCATCTGCTCGGTGTACACAGCCCACCCCTCGGCGAACGTCCCGGAAGAGAGGACGAGGCGGATGAAGCTGGGGCATTTGTTGCTGTATTCGAGCTGGACGTAATGGCCGGGATAGGCCTCGTGGATCGTCAGGATCTTGAGCATCGACCGGTTGTATTCGCGGAGCAGGCTGTCGGCCCGCTCGCGGCTCCAGTCGGCGGGGGGCGGGCTGATCGAGTACTCGCTCGACCCTCGCGAATCGAGGGGAGGCGCGGGGTTGAGATAGGCGACCGAGTTGCCCCGCATGAACTCGGGCATCTCGATGATCCGGCACTGGTCGGGCTCGGGCAGAGCCAGGATCTTGCGGGCCGAGATGAAGTCCTTGATCGCGTGGACCGTGCTCCGGGCGTCGGCGACCAGCGAGTCGGCCGTGCCGTGGTCGTCGCCGATCCGTTCGAGCACGCGCCGGGTCATCTCCGAGCGGCCCGCGGGGTCGTCGGGGGGGACCGCGACGCCGGGGAAGAACTCCGACCAGATCTGACGGGCGAAGACGCTCATCTCGGTCTCGACCCGGACCGCCTCGCGCTCGGCCTCGGCGAGCACCTCGTCGGCCGTCAGACCGGCGTCCAGCTCGTAATCGAGCTTCTTGACGAACAGCTCGCGGCCGATCCGCCAGTCGTCGGTGCTCCTGGGCAAGACTTCGGTCTTCAAGAACGCGAGGTAGTCCGAGAGCAGGCCGACCAACTTCGCGGCGTCGGCCGCGAGCTGGCCCTCGCCGGGAGGGTCGCCGGCGAGCCGGAACAGCTCGGTCTTGTAGAAGCCGACGGCCCCCTCGGTCTGGCGGATCGCCGTCTCAACCTTCACGCGCGGCGGCCGGCCGATCGTCTTGCGGGCGGTCTCCAGTACGCGAGGGACCTGCCGCATTCGTTCGAGCGCGTTCCGCCGGTTGACCTCGCGCGGCAGCGACGACTGGGTCAGCAGCAGGTAGACGCTCTCGGTGGCGTAGTCGCCGTAGACCCGGGGATCGTCGCGGAACGGGTGGAACGTCTCGCCCAGCCAGATCGTGCTTTCCAGATGCCGCAGGAAGACGTCGTAGTCGATCTTCGAAGGCCGCGAGAGGCGATCGACGACCACCTCCTTCCGCAGCCGGGCCAGAGTGTCGCGGCGGAGCTGAAGATTGGCCTCGCGCGCCTCGGGCGACAGGTCGTCTAGCTTGTCGTCGAAGCCGTGCTCGCCGAGCCTCGTCGCCGACAGCGGCTCGCGGTGGAACGTCTCGGTCAGGTAATCGCGGAACAAGGCGTTCAACCGCGCGTCTTCCGGCAAGCCCCCCGGATCGTCGGCCGCGATCGACAGGCCGGACGCGGCGACCAGCGCCAGCACGAGAAACGACGATCGGTGTCGAGTCATGGCGTTCTGCTTTCGAGGATCGTGTGGTCCGCCGGCAACCTGGAACGGCGGTCGTCTTGCCAAGGCCCAGCGAGGATGGTAGAAATTGACCATACGGTGCGATACTCGCCGTCGTCAATCAATGCGCTCCCCGACCCGCGGCGGTTTAACTTCCGACTGGACCACCGGATATCGATCACGACGTCCGCCCATCCTGCCATGTAAGACTTCCATTCATTCCGAACGCTGGACGGGTCTCCCTCGGTACGCGTCGAATCTTCAACGCGGCGTCGAGGGGAAGCGAGGCGCCGGGCCCCAGTCGTCGCCGAGGCGTCGCCAGGCGATCGATGCGGGTGGTCTGGCTCAACGAAAGGGATACGGGCTGACCGCGACACACCGTTTTTCCGTGTGCTGAAGAACGCGCGACGTTGCAGGTTGGCCCCGACAGGTATGACGGCCGTGTCGATTTCATCGCAGGTCTTACTGATTCGCCCCGGCGCGACGCTCTACGACGAGCAGAACCGGGTCCAAGGCGTCCTCGACATCCCGCTCAGCGAACAGGGGAAGACCGAGGTCGCCCGGCTGGCCGAGCGGCTGGCGACGCGCGACGATCAGACCGCGCTTTCGGCGCTGTACTGCGGACCGGGCGAAAGCGTCGTCCGGACCGCCGAGATCATCGGCAAGGCGCTCGGGCTGCGTCCCCGGCGGATCGACGAGTTCCGGAACCTCGACCAGGGGCTCTGGCAAGGGCTGCAAATCGAGGAGATCCGCCGTCGCAACACCCGGCTGTTCCGCCAGTGGATCGACGACCCCCGGACCATCTGCCCCCCCCAGGGCGAGACCGTCGAGGACGCGATGGAACGGCTCCGAGCCGCCTTCAAGCCGCTCTTTCGCCGCCATGCCGACGAAGCCTTCGGCCTGATCGTCGGCGAGCCCATCGCCCGGATGATCGCCTGCTACCTTAAACGCGTGCCTCGACTGCACCTGGACGAATTCCTGCCATGTTGCGGCTATGAGCGGATCGAGGTCCGGGCCGACCTGCTGGGCGGGAACGGCTCCTCTTGACAAACGTTCGTCGCAACGGAATTGTGTGGATTCATCGACCACCGCGCGTCGGGCCGACGCGACGGCGATCCGAATTGGAAAGAAGACGGGAGAACGCCCATGGCCGGTAAAGGAGGAGGTCCCCTGCACGCCTGGCATGGCCATTTCGAAGCCAAGCGGGTCCCCGAAGGGGTCTGGATGCGGTGCGAGGGCTGCGGCGCGACGCTCTTCCGCAAGCAGGTCGAGCAGAACCTGAGCGTCTGCCCCGAGTGCAACCACCACATGCCCGTGACGGCCGTCGAGCGAATCCGCCAGCTCCTCGACGAAGACACCTTCGAGAACTGGTTCCCTGACCTCCTGCCCGCCGACCCCCTCAAGTTCGACGACCGCCGCCCCTACCCCGAGCGCGTGAAGGCCGAGCAGGCGCGAACCGGCCTGAACGAGGCCGCCCTCGTCGGCCAGGGGTTCATCAAAGGACGGCGCATCGTCTTCGGCATCACCGACAGCAACTTCATCATGGGAAGCATGGGTTCGGTCGTCGGCGAGAAGCTGACGCGGGCCGTCGAGGAGGCCACTCGCCAGAAGCTCCCCTTGGTGATCGTCTCGGGCTCGGGCGGCGGCGCCCGGATGCACGAAGGCATCTTCTCGCTGATGCAGATGGCCAAGGTCTCCACCGCACTGGGCCGCTACCGCTCGGCCGGCGGCCTGTTCATCAGCGTCCTGACCCACCCGACCATGGGAGGCGTCGCCGCCAGCTTCGCCTCGCTCGGCGACATCATCCTCGCCGAGCCCAAGGCGCTCATTGGTTTCGCCGGCCCCCGGGTCATCGAGCAGACCGTCCGCGTCCAGCTCCCCCAGGGGTTTCAGACCAGCGAATTCCACCTCCAGCACGGCTTCATCGACCGCATCGTCCATCGCCGCGACCTGAAGAGCATGATCGCGCAGTTGATCGACTATACGAGCACCTGAGGCCGCCGTCCGGGCTCACGACGGCTTCGAGGCGGACCGGCCGCCCCGGCCGTCCTGCCCGAGCAACGCGAGCAGGCGGTTGTCGTGCGGGTACGGATGGCCGTTGTACTGGCGGAACCCCTCGGCCTTGGCGACGCCGATCTCCGCCCCCCGCTTCGCCCCCCATTGCTCCTGGCTCGTCAGGTATTCGTCCATCCCGTGCTGCCGCAAGAGCCAGTCGCGCTGGCTGGCGTGGCAGGCGAGCATCGCCTTCTTGACCTCGAAGACGTCCGTCACGTCGACGTGGAAATCGGCCGGGGCCGGCCTGCCGTCGCGATCCGCCCCTTCGAGCGAGTCGACGAAATACAGGTGCGGAATCCAGTCGATGGCCGGCGCGGGCTCCCACTGGCGGGTCGCGTAGTTCGGGCACGAAGCCGAGAAACAGGCGTCGCGCACCAGAATGCTCGTGGCCTCGTGGTCGCAATGATAGTCGACCGGCGGCGCCGTCAGGATGATGTTCGGCCGCACCCGCCGCAGCGCCTCGGTCACCCGCCGTCTTGAATCGTCGTCGTTGAAGATGACCAGATCCCGGAATTCGAGGCACAGGTAATCGGCGCCGATCAGATCGGCGGCCGCCTTCGCCTCGCCGCGACGGACCTCGGCGATCGCCTCGCAATCCAGCTCGGCGCTGCCGCAATCGCCCGGCGTCATCGTCGCGATCGTCACCGCGAAGCCAGCCCGCTTCAAAAGCGCGAGCGTCCCCGCGCACTGAAATTCCACGTCGTCGGGGTGGGCGTGAATCGCGAGCACGCGCGTCTGAGTCGACATGACCGGTCCTTTCCAAAGGCTCCATGTGGCGAAAAAACCGCCCAGAGAGTAACCAGCCTCCCCTCCTTAACACAAGGGGGATACTCACCTTGTGGAACATGGCCAGGTGATCTTGAAGAATGTCTCAGACGACCCGAAAAAAATGTTCTCGCGTGCGCTAGATTACCTGTGTACATTAGCAGCCAAAGGGTCAGTAAGTGATCGTCCGTGTGCTGCGCTTATTTCCATCGGGCGCGCGGATGCGATCCGATCCCGGCGTTCGACACTACTGGAGATGAATCATGGCCGACCTCGACGCGCTCACGCTTCGCCAGCGCGAGATCTACAACTTCATTCGCAGCAAGATTCACGGACGAGGATACGGCCCGACGGTTCGGGAGATCGGGGTTCATTTCCAGATCAAGAGCCCTAACGGCGTGATGTGCCACCTCAAGGCGCTCCAGAAGAAGGGGCTGATCCATCGCGAGCCGAACATGTCGCGCGCGATCCAGCTCCTCGAAGAATCGGCCACGGGCCACCCGACCGGCGTGAAGCTGGTGGGCCGCATCGCCGCCGGCCAGCCGATCGAGGCGATCGAGCAGAACGAGGAGCTGACGTTCTCCGACTGGGTCGAGGACGGTGCCAAGTTCGCCCTCCGCGTCACCGGCGACTCGATGATCGAGGAGCACATCGCCGACGGCGATTTCGTCATCATCAAGAAGCAGGACCAGGCCCGCGACGGCCAGATCGTGGCGGTCCGCGACGAGGACGGCGAGGCCACGCTCAAGAAGATCTACCGCGACCGCACCCGGGTCCGGCTCGAACCCGCCAATCGCGCGCTCAAGCCGATCTATCGCGACCATGTCGACATCCTCGGCGTCCTGGTCGGCGTCGTCCGCAAGTACTGAGCGCCGGTACGGCACAGTGCGGCTTGACTTGACGGCGTCCGGGATTGTCCCGATTATTGAGAGTCGAGCGCGGGTTTCTCACCGTCCGAGAGACCCGGCTCCCTTTTCGAATGGGTAATCAAGGATCGAAAGCCGCCTTATTATGGAACCGGATGCCTCGGCTCCCGCCGACCTCGTCAAGCTTTTCACTGATGGCGCGTGCAGCGGCAACCCCGGGCCGGGGGGCTGGGCGTACATCCTCCAGCACCCCGCCAGCGGGCAGGTGCGCGACGCCTCCGGCGCCGAGCCCGAGACGACCAACAACCGCATGGAGCTGGCCGGCGTCATCGAGGGCCTCGCCTCGCTCAAGCGCCGGTGCCAGGTCGAGGTCGTCACCGACAGTCAATATGTCGCCAAGGGCATCAAGGAGTGGATGCCCAACTGGAAGCGCCGCGGCTGGCAGCGCAAGGAAGGCAACACGCTCAAGCCGGTCATGAACGTCGATCTCTGGAAGCGGCTCGACGAGCTGCTGACCCAGCACGACGTCCGGGTGACCCATGTGTTGGGCCACCGCGGACATGCCGAAAACGAAGCCTGCGACCGCATGGCCGTCGAGGCGTACAAGGCCCTCAAGCGAAACCGCTGACGGCCTCAGCCCATGACGTTCGCCACGGCCTCGCGGGCTCGGATCATGAGCGGGCTGTCGGGCTTGCCGGTGCCGGGCAGGTTGTACATGGCGGCGGCGGCCAGGCGCGACCGCCACTTGGGATCGGACGCGGCCAGGCACTCCTCCCAAATCGCCGCGCCGTACTTGTAGTCGTGGCTGTCGGTCCCCTTGTGGAAAATCATCCGGCTGGCGGCGTCGAAGATCGACTTGGCCGATCCGCCTTGCCCCAGGTACGCCATGGTCTTGGCGGCGGCCGCCCCCCGGTCGCCGTCGATCGTCCGGAAGATCGCACCGACCGGATCGCCGTCGGTCGAGACCGTTTCCTCGGCGTCGTGCAGCTCGTCGATCGTGACCGGCTTGGGCGACTTGATCCGCTCACGGTACATCGGCTGCCAGCCGACCGCCTGGAGCAGCGCCAGCTTGCGGGTCGTATCGTCGCCGCTGGCTCCGAAGATGTAGTGCAGCGAGTTCGCCGACGTCGTCGCGTGGATGGCGATGATGCCGGGGTTGCGCATGATCAGCTCGCTCGAATGCAGGACGACGGCGTCCCAGAGTGAGCCGGGGGCGACTCCTTGCTCCAGCAGCTTGACGGCCTCGACCGACGCCGCTTCGGGCGACGCCTGGCGGAGCGTTTCGAGCAGCGAGCGGGTCGCGCCGGGGTCCGCCTTCCCGAGCTGCCAGTCTTCGCGGATCTTGCGGGCGTTCTCCAGATTGGCGGCGTACGGCCCGACGGGGCCGGGGCGGTCGCCTTGGGCGTCCAGCAGGCCGTAGGCCAGGCAGCGCAGCACCGGCTCGGCGTTCTCCCAGCCGATCGCCTGCAAGGTCCGCCAGCTCTGGGAGGTGAAGATGGCCTTGTGGCCGATGTCGCGCTGGTCGCGGACGCCCATCCGCCAGAACGGCTCCATCGTCTCGGCGGCGCCCGAACCGCGGCACAGGCCCGCGACAGCGACGTCCGCCGCGCCGACGTCCCAGGCGTCCATCGCCTTGATGAAATCGTCCTTCGCCCGGTGCGGCTTCGGCACGCGCGATTCGTCGACCGGCCCGAGCGCCCAATCGCCTTCCTGCACGTCCTTGGCCTGCGACGCCTTGAAGTTGTCGAGCGCCCAGAACAACGGCAACAGCCGCTCCGAGAACGGCGCCGACTGGCCGAGCAGATGCGCCGAGTTGATGACCAACACCGCGTGGAACTTGAATCCGACCGGCCGCGGCTGGACGTTGCGGACGCCGGCCAGGAACAGGCCCCCCAGAAGCGCCCGGTACGACAGGCCCGCCTTGAGCTCGGCCACGGCCTTCTCGAAGACCTTCTCCCGGGGCGTCTCCTCGATCCAGCGGACGACCGGCTCGATCTCGGGCCGCAGGCGGACCATCTCCGGCCCGACCTTGGCCTCGTCGGCCGCCGGGGTGATCCCTCTCAGCAGCTCCCATGAGCCGAGCCCGGCGCCCAATCCCAGGGCCGAGGCCGAATGCAAGAAACGTCGTCGCGGAAGTTGACAGCCCATCGGTCCACCGCCTTCGTAATCGAAGAGAGGCCGTCGCCGCCCCTCGACGGGACGCGGCGGGAGCGCCGGCGCGTCGAGACGACGCACGCCCATCCCGCATGGTAGCCGACGGCCGCCTGGAAGTGAACCTCCCAGGCGGAAACCGAGCCCGTCGATCGACCACCGCTTCATGCGAATGGCATCACGTTCACATCTGCTGAAGTTGATTGATCTTGTTGTAAAGCGTCTTGAGGCTGATGCCCAGCTCCTTGGACGCGGCCGGCTTGTTGCCGTTGTGCTTTTCGAGGACGACCTGGATGTAGCTCATCTCGATGTCGCGGAGGGTGGGGGCACCGTCGGGGATCGCGAAGTGGGGCGAGCCGATCGGCTGGGCCGCGCCGGCGTGCTGGGCCCGCACCTTGGAGGATGGGTGTTGCGTCGGCAGGTGTTCGGGGCGGATCGGCCCGTTGCCCGCGAGGATCAAGGCGCGCTCGACGGCGTTGGCCAGCTCGCGGATATTGCCCGGCCAGTCGCAGGCCGTAAGGACGTCGACGGCTTCGGCCGAGATCGAGGTCTCCATCAGGCCGCGGCGAGCGGCGTGCCGCGAAAGCATGTGCCGAGCCAGCTCGGGAACGTCGAGGCGGCGTTCGCGGAGCGGCGGCAGGACGATCTCGAACGTGTTGAGCCGGAAAAACAGGTCTTCGCGAAAAAGCTCGTGGGCCACCATGTCGCGGAGGTCGCGGTTGGTCGCGCAGACGACCCGGACGTCGACCCGGAACGGCTCGTTCTCGCCGACCCGGCGGATCTCGCCCGCTTCGAGGAAGCGGAGCAGTTTCACCTGCACGCTCTTATCCAGCTCGCCGACCTCGTCGAGGAACAGGGTGCCGCCGTTGGCGACCTCGAAGAGCCCCTTGCGGTTCATCTCGGCGCCGGTGAACGCCCCCTTGCGGTGGCCGAACAGCTCGCTCTCGACCAGGTTCTCGGGCAACGCCCCGCAGTTGACCGGGATGAACACCCGCTGGGCGCGGTCGCTCTTCTCGTGGAGGTTGCGGGCGACCAGCTCCTTGCCGGTGCCGGTCTCTCCCAGGATCATGACGGTCGCGTCGGTGGGGGCGATGGTCTCGATCAGGCGGCGGACCTGCTGCATGGCCGGCGTCTCGCCGATCAGCAACGGCGCGCCCTCGGCCGCCTTGAGCCGGGTCTCGAGCGCGGTGTTCTTGTTGGCCATGTCGCGACGCTCGGCGACGCGACTGAGGATGACTTCCAGCTCGGCCCATTTGCAGGGTTTGGTGAGGTAGTCGAACGCGCCCAGGCGGAGGGCCTGAACGGCGGTGTCGACGGTCGCGTGGCCGGTCAAGAGGATGACCTGCGTGTCCGGGCTGAGCTGGCGGATCTGGGTCAGAACGTCGATCCCGGTGATCCCCGGCATCCGGATGTCGAGCAGGGCCGCGTCGTACGACCCGCGCTCGAGCGCCCGGAGTGCGGCGGTGCCGTCGGGGCAGACGGTGACCTCGTGCCCGAGCCGGGGCAGCTCCATCTGCATCAGGTCGCGGAGGTGCGCCTCGTCGTCGGCGAACAAGATCCGCAGTCCCCCTCGGCGCGACTTATCGATCATAGCTTCCTCCTGAACCTTCCTGGCCATCCGTGGGTCCGGCTACCGAGACGACCCGCGGGCCTCGTCGGCGTTTCGCCGCGGTTCGTCATCATGTGTATTCGTATGCGCAGCGGTTATGCGGCGTGCCCGCGCGACGCTCCCGCGACGGCGGGCTCGCGACCGCCTGGACCGTCGCCGATCTCGGACGGGTGGATCGGCAGGCGGACCCGGAACGTCGAGCCCCTCCCCTCGCCCGGGCTCGTCGCGGTGATCTCGCCGTGATGCTGGTTGACGATCCGGTGCGTGATCGACAGGCCCAAGCCCGTCCCCTTGCCGTCGCGGCGGCGCGTGAAGAACGGCTCGAAGATGTTCTCCAGCACGTCGGCCGCGATGCCGCAGCCGTTGTCGTTGAAGATCACCTCGGCCATCCCGTGATCGTAGCGAGCGTCGATCCGCAGCACCCCTCCGGCGTCCATCGATTCGAGCGCGTTGACCACCAGGTTCAGGATCACCTGCTTGATCTCCTGGCCGTCCACATGGGCCACGATCGCTTCCTTGGGCTGGAACACGATCGTCTTGCCCCGGTATTTGCCGATGTGGCGGATCATGTCGACGACCCCCTGGACCAGGCTCGGCAAATCGGTGCGCTCGCGCTTGATGTCGTTGCAGCGGGCGAAGTCGAGCAGCTTCTCGGTGATGTTCTTACACCGGAACGCTTCTTCCTGGATCATCTTCAGATATTTCGATACAGCGCGGTGATCGGGGTCGTCGGACCCTTGCGTCAGCGCTTCGAGGCGGCTTTCGAGGGCCTCGGAGCAGAAGGCGATCGAGGCCAGCGGGTTGTTGATCTCGTGGGCCACGCCCGCCGCCAGGAAGCCGACTCCCGCCAGCCGCTCGGAGCGGACCAGTTGCCGGCTCCGCTCCTGGACCTGCTGTTCGAGGTCGGCGTAGGTCATGCTGATCCGGGCCGTCATCTCGTTGAAGGCCCCGGCCAGGTCTTGCATCTCATCGCCCGAGTGGAGGTCGATCTTGTAATCGAACGAGCCCCGCGCCACGCGGCGCACCCCGCGCTGGAGCAGCCGCACCGGGTAGAGCACCCAGCGGTGAAACAGCGCCGTCAGGCCGCAAAGCATCGGCAAGACCGCCAGGGCCGAAGTCCAGACGATCACTCGACTGATCTGATACTGCGTCTTCGACATCACGAGCACGTCGTAGAAGTCGTCGTGCAGCTCCTTGGGGAGCCGCATCACCGTGTACTTCAGGCGATCGATCCTCGACTTGACGTCCGTCGCCGGTTCCAGCTTTGCCTGGGTTTCGGGATTCTGGGCGAGGTTGGACGACTTGAGATCCGTCGCCGGATCGAGCTGTCGCAACAGTTCGGGATGCTGGGTGACGAAGTACGTCGTACCCGGCAGGATTGGGGCCTCGGGGGGATCGGAGCGACTCAGCTCGTTGATGATCGCCGTAAGGTCGTCGTCGAGCCGAAAGGCGAGCCCCAGTTCGTCGAAACCGCTGTTGGCCCGGTTGCCCCGCATCGTGTTTTGCTTCAGCTCGTGGAAGTACTCCAGGAGCCCGGCCTGCGCCCGCCGCGCCGTGACGAGCAGCGAGTCGGCATCCTCGGCGCTGTCGTCCGGGGGATGGAGCCGGAGAATGCACTCGATCAAGTCCTTCGAAGCCCCCAGCTCGCGAAGCTGGTCGGTCAGCGTCAGGTTGCTGACGTGGAACGAGTGGAGGCCGAAGATCGAGCCGCCCATCAGGATCAGCATCATGCCGACGACCACGCCCAGGCCGACCATGAGCTTGATGCGGATTGGCCACCGGACCATGGACGACCTCCTTGTCGTTCGGGTAGGCTTCAAGTGTTCAGTAGGGGCCGTCCCGCGTCGTCGATCCTCGGGTCGGGTCGAGACCTTATACCAGAAGTCGCGAGATCGCTCAAACGGACTATCTGGCTTCGGAGTCGAACACCCGGCGCCCCCGGGCCGATTTCCTTATCAGCCCAGCAGGCCGAGCCAGTGGGCCGCGCCGGCGGCCGCGAGAGAGGCGACGAGCAGGGCGGAGAGGCCGAATCGGAACCGGCGGATGCGGTTCTGGAACAGGACCTCGCGTTCGGGGGCGTCGATCAGCTTCTGGAGGAAGGCGATCCGGCTGGCGATGCTGCCGTGCCGCCACGACCGAGCCGTCGCGTCGATGCCGTTCTGATGGGCGACCGACGCCAGCGCCTCGGAAAAGATCTGGATGCCGGCGGGGCACAGAGCTTGGATCGGCGGACCGGGCGCTTCGGGCTCGTCGTCTTCAAAATCGAAATGCGGCGGGCAGTCGGTCAGTCCGCACGAGACGGCCTTGCAGCCGAAGACGTCGGCCTGACGCTCAAACCGTCGAGAGATCTCGCCGAATACCAGCCAGAAGACGACCCCGACGCAGGCCAACGCCAGCACCCCCTCGACCACCCCGCGCAGCGTCGGCAGCGAGGCCAGGTCGAGCCCGGGGACCGTCGCGATCCACGATTCCAGACCGTTGAGCACGGGAGACGTCAGCGTCAAGAACGTCAGGCAACCGACGAAAAAGAAGAGAAAGAACGGCAAGTGGCGATGCGCGACGTGCCCCGCCTCGTGCCCGAAGACCGCGGCGATCTCCAGCGGGCTGAGGGCGTCGATCAGGGCGTCGGAAAGCAAGACGTAGCGAAACTGGGGCAAGACGCCGGTCACGCAAGCGTTCACCATCAAATGGTCGGTGTCCCAGACCAGGATGTCGGTGAATCGAAACCCCGACCGCCGGGCGATCGTCTCAAGCCTGCGCCGGAGCGGGCCGTCGGGCAGCGACCGGGTCGGCCAGGCCAGGCGGACGAATAGCGGCGAGATCAGCAGAATCCCCACGCCCAGCACCGCCAGATCCACCGGCTCGGACCAGGAATTCGTTTCCCAACGGGGCCAGAGCCGGCCGATCACGTCGTTGCGGATCACGAATAGGGAGACGATCGGCAGGATCAACGCCAGCGACTGCCGCTCTTTCAGGTACAGATGCCGGGCCGTGGCTCGGCCGCTCCGAGCGATCGACAGGCCCTGAATCGCCCGCTCGCCGTAGTACGTCCCCCACCAGTAGCAAAGCTGCATCAGCAGGAACGGCGCGACGATCAGCAGATCGTCGACGAGGATCGACCCGCGCCATCCCCACGCGTCGAGCACGACGCCCGGCCAACCGCGATCGAAGATCATCCAGCCGTAGACCGCCATCGTCCCGACGTTCAGGAGCCGCGAGCCGATCACGAGATCGCGCCGCATGCGCGAGGTCGCGTAGCCTCGTCGCCTCACCCGCCACGCGGTCCCGAGCCCGACCGCGAACGACAGGCCGGAGATCAGCAGCCCCCCCGCGACGACCCACAGAACCGCCTCGATCAGGTCGGCGCCCTCCGGCGGCGGCGCGGACGGCCCATCCACCGCGAAGGCCAGGAAGAGAGCGACCAGGAGCGGAATCGGTATCATGAGGGGGCTACGGCGGAAGGATGAAGGGGTGATGGGGCGTTTAGCAGTCGGCGTCAGGACAAGCCGACGCAAGTATCCCTTCTCCCGCCGGGAGAGGGAAAACATTCACCGATGCGATCATCTCTAATCAGGGGCTTTCAGGCCCCCTCGGAAACCCCCGAAAGGATGAACGAGACGGGGTGCGGGATCGGATGCGACTCGCCCGGCGCGGTGAGACTCAGGGGCAGCGCGACCCGCCAGGTGTTCTTCGCCTCGTCGTGGATCATCGAGACCGGGGCGTTGGCCGGCACCGAGAGCATGAAGAAAACCGCCGGGTGGCTCGTGCCGGCCGCCTCCGAGCTCTGAGCTTCAAGCTGCTTGCGCGGCAGGCTCGCCACGGCCTTGTCCTTGGCGGCCGGCAGCAGCAGCGTGTAATCGCGGAACGGGCTGACACCGAGATGGTCGCCGTTGACCGGCTGAAGCCCGTATCGCATGGTGTAGACGCCCTTGTCGATCGTCTGGTCGCGGTAGTCGTGCGCCTCGCCGACGAGATGGAGGACGCCGAGCAATTCGCCTTCGGCCAGGAACGGGAACTGGATCGCGCCGTTGGCGCCCGCGGGCTTGGCCTTCGCCGGGATCGCCTTGCGCAGCCAGATCTCCGCGAACGGCTTCCCCTGATCGTCGGTGACCCGGTAGCCCTGACCGTTCAAGCCGGATGCGATCTCGGGCGCGACGCCGGCCGGCGGGGCGTCCTTGATCGGTTCCACCTTGTAGTCGTCGGCCGAGACGAGGGCCGGGGCGAGGAGGAGCAGAACGAAGCTGCAAGATCCCAGGAATCGCATGAAGGATGGCCTCTCGTCCGCCGCCGCCGCTCCGCCGGTTGCGCGGAGACGACAGCGGACCGTGTTCAACGGAGAGCCGTCCGGCGGCTCTCCTTCGCACATTCTGATTATGGAAAGAGTCGTCGTCGCGGAAGGAAACCCGCTCAGAGCGCGAACCGACCCACGAAGCTGCTGCGGCAGTTGGGATCGTCCCAGCGGCTGTCGAGCCCTTCGCCCTTGAACTGGTGGCCGAGCGTGTAAGCCGGGGACACCTTGACCGAGCTGGAGAGCGGCGAGTAGGCGACGACCTCGTTGCCACAGAAATGGTCGCCGTCGTCGAGCGGGCGGGTCACGATCTGCGCCAGGTTCGCGGCCCAGAACGAGGCGCGGGGCGATTGCGGCATGCCGTGGGCCGAGTGAGCGGCGTCGGCCTCGGTGGTCGCATGTGCTTCCAGTTTAAGGGTCATGCGGGCGGTCTTGACCTCCGCGACCCGGCTCAGGCGGGCGCCGCCGAGCTCGTGGGACATGGCGACGAGCGCCTCGCGCTGGGCGGGGGTCGCCTTGTCGTCGACGATCACGACGGCCTGGGCCTGGTCGGGCCGATCTTGAGAGAAGGTCGTGGTCCCGCGAACGGCGGCGGCCACGCAGAGCCCCTTCAGGTCGGTCCCCTTCCAAGTCCCCTTGGTGACTTTCCAGGCCATGACGGCTTGATCGCCGGTCGTGAAGACCTCGGCGTTCGAGATGCAGGGCCCCGTGAAAACGTCGGCCGTGCGGGCCTCAAGGTATTCGCCCTCGATCCCCGCCGCATGGGCGGCGCTCAGGGTGAAGACGAGCACGGCGCCGAGTGAGGCGGCCAGAGTATTCCGCATGGATGGAAGCTCCCAGTGAATCGTTGAACTATCGTCGCAACGCTCAACAAGCTATCAATTATCCGAGCCGCGGCGACCGCAAGTCAAGGGGCGGCGTGCGTCGGGCCCGGGTCGGACGCGGGCTCGTCGACTGCCGGCGCCCAGCCCGTCCGCCGCTCCGACTCGTCGTCGTCATCGGTCTCGGCGCGGGCTCGCGACGGAACCCTGAACTCGCGCGGCTTGGGTGCGTCGTCGGGATCGCGGGCGGCCTGGACGCGAGTACCGGACGGCGACGAGGCGGCGCGGATGGTGGCGGGGAGACTGTCGCGAAGCTCGCTGAAGGCGGCTTGAAGCTCGTCGCGCTCGCCCTGGTAGGCTTGCACGCTGCGTTCCAGCCGCTCGATGGCCTCGTCCTGCTGAGAGAGTCGGCGGGCGTCGTCCACGGCGCGCTCGGAGAAATCCTGGTTCTGGTTGCGGTAGGCCAGCATCTGGTCCTTGAGCTGGTCGTTCTGGGAGCGCAGGGTCTGGCTGAGGCGACGGCACTCGTCAAGCTGGCGACGGGCCCCGAACTGGCAGCCGGGCAGCGCCGAGGCCAGAACGAGTGCGAGGATCGGCGTTGCGACGAGGCGGAGCGCACGGATCATCCGTCCCGAGTCCTTTCGGAAACGATCGCGGGGCGACGGCCGAGGAACGTGAAGCGACCCGCTTTCGCCCGGAACAGGGCGGAAAGCGGGTCGTCGTGGTAGTCGCGCGAAGGTGATCGCGACGTCGTATTACCGGATTCGGCCGCCGGGGGCAAGCCCAGGTCGGCTCAACTGAAGAGCATGCCGGAGATCGACCGGACGAGGCCCGAGGCGACGCCCCCCTCGTTGAAGTCGTAAAGGTTGCGGACCAGGTCTTGCGCGATGAAGGCCGCGAAGAAGATGAACAGGCTGGCGGCGGCCAGGAGCCCGACGGAAAGGCCGTCCCAATCGACGGCGGCCTCGCGGGAGATCACCATGGCGGGAGTCGACGAGGCGCCGCTGGGCGAGTCGTCCGAAGACCACGAGGTGGCCATCTCGCTGGAGACGGCATCGTCGAAGCCGTCGTCGTCTTCATCATCGTCGTCATCGGCGAAGGCCGAGGGCGCCATCGCGGTCGCGGCGTTCTGATCGACGTCTTCCTCGTCGATCGCGAAGACCTCCGAGCCGCTGTCGCTGTCTTCGATGTCGAAGTCGCTGCCGCCGGTCGGAAGCTGCATGGTCCTGTCGTCCGACTCGTCGTCGAGCGCCGCGTCGACCTCGAAGTCGGTGTCGTCGAAGATGTCCTTCTCGCCCCTGCCGATCACCGGAGGAGGCGTGGCGGCCAGCGATGGCTTTGCCTTGCCCGGCGCCGCCTTGGGGGCGGGCTTGGACTTCGAGGTGGGGACCTCGTCGCCGCTCAGGGGGGCGAGTTCGATGGAATCGCCGCCGAGGTTGAAGTTGCCGACGCCCTGGAGGTTGATCCCCGAGTCGCTGGGCCGCGACAGGTTGATGCCCGAGAGGTTGGGGTCGGCGGCCGTGACGTCCGAGTCGCTCGGACGCATCGGGGTGGCCTCGAACTCGTCGCTCTGGTCAAGGGCGCTCAGCTCGAAGTCGCTGCCCGACTCGGGCGAGAGGACGTCGACCAGGTCGCTCGACGGATTGAGTTCGAAGTCGCTGTCGTCGGCGCTGCCGGCGGGGACTTCCGCCGACGAGCCGACCACCGGGCTGGGCCGCACGGCGGTGTCGCCCGAGCCCGAGGTGAGGAAGTTGTGCTCGGAAGTGTCGTCCTTGATGAGGGTCACGTCCGAGTCGCTCAGGAGCCTGCGGTCCGGGTCGGGCGAGGCGAGCCGGACGTCGGAGTCGCTGGCCCCCTTGAACTGTTCCGGGACCAGCCGGACGTCGGAATCGCTCGGCCGCTTGCCGGACGACTGCATGCCGATGATCACCGAGCTCGAGCCGGTCACCGGGTTGGGGGGGAGCGAGAGGTCGTCGAACATCAGGTCGTGGTCCGAGCCGGACTCGGCGGTCGGCTTGTCGCCGGGGATCGCGAAGTGCATGGTCTCGGCGCCGAGGTCGGGCCTGGCCACGCCGAGCTGGAACTCGGAGAGGTCGAGGTCTTCCAGGTCGGCGCCACTGGAGACGGCCGGAACTTCGAGGTCCGAGAGCCGCAGCTCGGCGTCGCTCCCCAGACCGCGGCGCCGGGCCAACTCGTCGACGTCGACGACCCGGAACCGCCAGGTCCCGCCGTCGAGGAACGCCCGGATGTCGCGCTGTTGAGCTTTCTCCGTCAACTCGTCGGGACTCATCCCCAAGACGCGGGCGGCTTCTTCAAGCGTGTAAAATTGTGCCATTGGACATGGTCCTCGCGGTCGAGATCGGCCGAGACTCGGCCGTGGTTGGGTCGATTCCAAGTGAGCTGGAGACCGCGACCAACCCTGTGCGCGCGGCTAGCGGTCCCCCGATGATCGTCCGGTCTGCGAAAGGGCCTTCACCGTCGCTTCGATGGCGCTGGGCTCCGGCGGTTGATTGTTATAGTGCTCCAGCTTCAGGTCGTACTGATACTGCCGAGCGGCTTCGAGCTTGACCACGCCCTTGGTGTTGGTGGGATCGACCCGGTAGACGGCGAACGCCCGCGTCTTGGTGTCGATCAGGTACAGCCACTGCGCGGTCCCTCCCGGCGAGGTCACGAACGCCATCGTGCCGCCGGCTTCGCCCGAAGCCAGCGGACGCGCCTGCCCTTGCGGTTGCGGCGCGCGGGTCGGATCGTGAGGTCGCTGCGGCTGGATCGCTGGTATCGATGAGTCTCCCCCCGCCCCAGTCTGGGCCGCCGCTTCCGGACCTCGCGCCCCGCCGACCCAGGAGACGGCGACTCCCAAGATCAAGCCGGGCAAGCCGAACCGCGCCGCGCCGCTCCAATTGCGAACGACCATCACGTCCATCCTCCTTGACAACGCCGCCAGCCCCATCCCTTTGGGGCCGACCTCCTCGTCCAAACCAACCGCGCATCTCCTCGACCCGCGGAGCTTGAGCCCTCGCGCAGGCTCGCCAGCCGACTCTCGACTTTAGTCTATCACACGGTTCTGGAGAATTCGGACGGCCCGACCTTTTGGGCGAACGGCCCAGGGTCGGCTTCTTCGACAGGCGTCGGCGCATGGCAAGCGTGCCTCAAGCCGCAGCCAACACCTCATTTTAGCGCTTCCGCCGATCAACGCAAGCCCACCCGTCTTGCCGAGTCGCTACGATCGGAGAAAATTGTTGCACTTTCCTTGAAATTTCTTGCCGCTGTTGGTACGTTGTTAAACAATTGCCGTAGTCGTGTCCGACGTTGCTGTCGGATGCGCTGCCCCACTGACTGCTTGCGACCCCGACGTCCACCGGTTTCTCCGCCCGAATACGGCCCTCGCTCGCCGTAGCTCCGATCAGAAGGATTGATCGCCATGCCTGGAACCCGAGATCGGAAAGTCCTGGGAACACTCCTCGCGGCCGCTGGAATCCTCGCGGCCTTCTCGATCGACGTCCGAGGCGACGACAAGGACGCCCTCGTCGGAACGCCCGCTTCACTGGCGATCAGCCCGGCCGACGCCACGCTCGTCGGCCGCCGCGCCACTCGCCAGTTGATCGTGACCGGCACGTATCCCGACGGCGTCCGCGACCTCACCCACGCCCTCGAATGGACCAGCGCCGATCCGGCGGTGGCCGTCGTGTCCCACACCGGACGGGTGGTTCCGCACGGCAACGGCAAGGCGGTGATCACCGCCCGGCGGGGGAGCGTCGAGGTCTCGACGACAGTCCAGGTGCAGGGGCTCGACAAGCCCGCGCCGGTGAGCTTCCGCCGCGACGTGATGCCCGTGCTCAGCCAGGCGGGTTGCAACACGGGCGCCTGCCACGGCACGCCGACCGGCAAGGGGGGCTTCAAGCTCAGCCTCCGCGGCTACCTGCCCGACCAGGATTTCACCACCCTGACCCGCGAGTCCGGCGGCCGGCGGATCAACACCTTCGCCGCCGACACCAGCGTCACCCTCCGCAAGCCGCTCGGCGAAGTCCCCCACGAAGGGGGCCTGCGGTTGAAGCGGACGTCCAAGAGCTTCGAGTTCCTCCGCGACTGGATCGCCGAGGGCGCGCACGACGACCCGGGCGGCGTCCAGCCCGTCAAGCTTGAGATCGTCCCCAGCGACCGGGTCCTCAACGCCCCGGCGAAGTCCCAGCAGCTCGCCGTCCTGCTGACCCTGTCCGACGGCTCCCAGCGCGACGTGACGCCGATCTGCTACTACGACTCGTCCAGCCCCGACATCGCCGAGGTCGACGCCGACGCCCACGTCGTCTTCAAGAACCGCGGCGAGGTCGCCGTGATCGCCCACTACCTGAGCCTGGTCGCCATCATCCGGCTCACGCATCTGATCGAGGTCCCGGGCTTCCAGGTCGCCCAGGTCCCGCAAGACAGCGTCGTCGACCGCGCGGTCTACGAGAAGCTCAACCGCATCCGCATCGCTCCGTCCGAAAGCTGCACCGACGCCGAGTTCATCCGCCGCGCCTACCTCGACGTCGTCGGGGCGCTTCCCACGCCCGAGGAGACCTCGGCGTTCCTGAGCGATAAATCGGCAGACCGCCGGGCCAAGGTCGTCGACCGCCTGCTCGAACGCCCCGAGTTCTACGACTTCTGGGCGCTCAAGTTCGCCGACGTGCTCCGCTCCAACGGCCGGTTGATCCAGCCCAAGGGGGCCTACGTCTTCCACCGCTGGATTCGGTCGGCCCTCGAACGCGGGATGCCGATGGACGAGTTCGTCCGCATGCTGCTGGCGGCCGACGGCTCGACCTACTCGAACCCCGCGACCAACTACTACCGGATCAGCCGCGACCCCGAAAGCTCGGTCGAGACGACCGCCCAGCTCTTCCTGGGCGTCCGCATCCAGTGCGCCAAGTGCCACAACCACCCGTTCGAGAAGTGGACGCAGGACGACTACTACGGCTTCGCCGCCTTCTTCTCGCAGGTCGGCCGCAAGCCCGGCGGGCTGCCCGAGGAAGAGGTCGTCTTCTCCACCGGCGCGGGCGACGTCCGCCAGCCCCGGACCGGTAAGGTGATGCCCCCGAAGGCCCTCGGCGGCCCAGTGCTCGACGACGCCAAGACCGACCGCCGCGCCCGGCTCGCCTCCTGGCTGACGGCCGCCGACAACCCGTTCTTCGCCAAGAGCCTCGTCAACCGGATCTGGTATCACCTGATGGGCCGGGGGATCGTCGAACCCGTCGACGACTTCCGCGACTCGAACCCCGCTTCGAACGACGACCTGCTCAACGGCCTGACCAAGGGCTTCGTCGCCGGCGGCTACAACCTCAAGTCGCTGATCCGGACGATCCTCCTGAGCCGGACCTACCAGTTCTCGGCGACGACCAACAAGCTCAACGCCGACGACGCGATCTACTTCTCGCACGCCACGACCAAGCTGTTGCCCGCCGAGGTCTTGCTCGACGCCATCTCGGTCGTGACCGGCACGACGACGACCTTCGACGGCCTTCCCAAGGGCGCCCGCGCCACGCAGATTCCCGACGGCAAGATGGACAACCCGTTCCTCAAGACGTTCGGCCGACCGGCCCGCGAGCTGGCCTGCGAATGCGAGCGCGAGAGCGACTCGAACCTGTCGCAGGCCCTCCAGCTCATCGGCGGCGCGACCGTCAACGGCAAGCTCCACGACGACAACGGCCGGATCGCCCTGCTCGCCAAGAGCGGCAAGCCCCCCGAGGCGATCACCCAGGAGCTTTACCTCGTCGCCCTCGGCCGCGCCCCCAACGCCGCCGAACTCGAAGCCGCCGTCAAACACCTGAAAGCCGCCAAGGATCTCCGCTCCGCCACCGAAGACCTCGGCTGGGTCCTCATCAACTCCAAGGAGTTCCTGTTCCGGCATTGATCGGAACGGCTCAAAGCCGCCCCGGAGGAGGTGCCGCTCGACGCGGCGCTTCCCTCACGGCGACGGCTTCTGGCGATAGGGCTTCTTGTCGCGGTACAGGTCCAGGCGATTGCGAAACTCGGGCTTCCTGGCCTCGCGGTCTTCGCCCAGGAGCTCGATCGCCTTCTCTTCCCACTTCACCGCCGAGGCGAAGTCGCCCGTCTCGGCGTAACCGGCGGCGAGCGCTTCCAGGTCGTCGGGCCGGTTCCATTCGTTGATCTCACAGGCGCGCATCGCCGATTCGACAGCACGTTTGCCGTCGCGTGCCTTGTCGTCGAGCGCGGTCGCCCAGATCCAGGCGCGGCCGTTGTAAGCGGGCGAATGCTCGGGATCGAGTCGGATCGCCTCGGTGTAGTCGGCGATCGCCTCGTCGTACTCCTTCTTATCGGCCCAAGCCCTGCCGCGCGCATCGAAGTTGAATCCATCCGTCGGATCGAGGCGGATCGCGTCGGTGAAGTCGGCGATCGCCTTGTCGTACTCCTTTTTTCGAGACCAAGTCCAGCCGCGTGCATTGAAGTTGAATCCGTCCTTCGGAGCGAGTCGGATCGCCTCGGTGTAGTCGGCGATCGCCTTGTCGTACTCCTTCTTGCTGGACCAGGTGCTGCCGCGAAAGTGGTAGGCGTAGGCGTCCGCGGGATCGAGGCGAATCGCTTCGCTGAAATCGGCGATCGCTCTGTCGAGGTCGCCCTTCTCGGACCAATCCATGCCGCGGGACCTGTAGTTTTCGGCGACCGCAGGATCAAGTCGAATCGCATCGGTGTAGTCGGCGATCGCCTTGTCGGACTCTTTCTTTCTGGACCAGACCCTGCCGCGAGAACTGTAGTTGCCGACGTCCGCGGGATCGAGGCGAATCGCTTCGCTGAAATCGGCGATCGCCTTGTCGTACTCTTTCTTCGATTCCCAGGCCAGGCCGCGCAAGCTGTAGGCGATCGCATCCGCCGGATCGAGGCGGATCGCGTCGGTGTAGTCGGCGATCGCTCTGTCATCGTCTCGCTTTGCAGACCAGGCCATCGCGCGCAAACTATAGAAGACCGCCGCCAATGGATTGAGCCGGATCGCCTCGCCGTAGTCGGTGATCGCCTTGTCAAAATCCTTCAATTCGGACCAGGCGCTGCCGCGTGATCTATGGAGACCGGCGTTTGTGGGATCGAGGCGGATCGCCTCGTTATAGTCGACGATCGCCGACTCGAAGTCCTGCTTGTCAGCCCGGGCGTCGCCTCGGGCGCTGTAATTGTCCGGGTCCGCGGGATCGAGGCGGATCGCCTCGCTGCAATCCGCAATCGCCTTGTCCCACTCACCCATCGAAGCCCAGGCGTCGCCGCGGAGCGTGTAGTTTTTCGCTCGCTCGGGATCAAGGCGGATGGCCTCGGTGTAGTCGCCGACCGCCTTCTCGAACTCGTGCTTATCCGACCAGGCGTCGCCCTGGTTGGCATAGGCGGCTGCGCAACCCGGATCGATGCGGATCGCCTCGCCGTAATCGGCGATCGCCTTGTCGTATTCGTTCTTCTCAGCCCAGGCATTGCCGCGGCCGAGATAGGGAACGGCATTTCCGGGATCGAGACGGATCGCCTCGTCGAAGTCGGCGATCGCCTTCTCAAGTTCGGCTCGCTTGAGTTGGACGAACCCTCGCCACAGGTAATTCTCTGCGTCCCCCGGGCTGGCGTCGATCAGGTCGGTGATGTCCTCGATCATCCGTGCGAGCCGGACGACGTCGCCGATCTCGACCGACTGTTTCGCGCCCGAGTCCTCAGCCGTCAGCAAGAAAGACGATCCGTCGACCTTCTCGACTTTGTAGATCCGAAACCCACACGCGGCCTTTCCGCGAGCCGGATTCTTGGCGGGGACTTCATCGTCGATGGGCTTGCCGTCAACCAGCAGGACGGCGCCGGGCCGAACGATCACCTGTTCGCCGACCCACAAGGCGACGTCGGGCGCTGGTCCGGCCAGGCAGGCCGGCGAACCGCCGATAGCGGCGAGCGTTGCGACCAGCGCGGCCGCGAGGAGAGTCGTCTGGCAGGAGGTGGATCGAACTCGGGTCAGTCTTCCGGCACCACGATGCAGGGACGTTCGACGTCGCATGGCCGTGCTCCTCACCGCTCGATGTTGTTCTCATGTCTCCGGCGAGCCAACCACGCTCGTCAGCAATCGATACATGAAAGTACCAAGGCGGTGAGAGCCGAACGATAAAAAAACGTCAAAAATCCTCGCTTGCCCGGAGCGGCGTCCGGTGTGTTCGGCGAGGGGGGCCGAGACGTGGTAGAATAGCCTCGTTCTTGGTTCTTTGTTCCCGTGCGAGGCCTCGTCGTGAGTTCGACTTCAAGTGAGCGCGTGCTGGTGGTTCCCGCTTCTGAGCTGGACCGGCTGGGAAGGTTTCAGGGGTTTCACGCCGACGCCGAGCGGTATCTGTCGGTCTTGCTGACGCCCGAGCTGATGTCGTATCGGCCACGGTCGGAGGTCGAGGACGATCCGAGCTGGAAGCAGATCATCCCGTACGTCGTCCTCCGCGCCGGCGACGCGGTGTTCAGTTACACGAGGGGCAAGTCGCAGGGCGAGGCGCGGCTGCACCGGCTGCGGTCGCTGGGGGTCGGCGGGCACGTCGACGAGGCCGACGCGGAGGGCCGCTGCGGGCGCGAAGCCTACGACACGGCCATGCGCCGCGAGCTGGATGAGGAAGTCGACATCCGCAGCCGGGGGACGATGAAGCTCGCCGGCCTCATCAACGACGACTCGACGCCCGTCGGCTCGGTCCACCTGGGAGTCGTCCACATCTACGATCTGGAGAATCCGCTCGTCGCCCCACGCGAGGCCGGGCTGGCCGATTCCCGGTTCGTCCCGGTCGCCGATCTGGCGTCGGCCCGCGAGGAGTTCGAGACCTGGTCGCGGTTCTGCATCGACGATCTACTGGGGAGTCGGTGACACCCACGCGGGGAGCGTCGAGCGGGTCGACGCCTGCGGGCTGGGCGACGGGCTCTGCGCGCTCGGCGGCGGGCCGGGCTGGCGGGCGTCGAGCCACTTGATCACGGCCGGAAAAACCTCGACGGGCGCGTGCTTGCTCCAGACGAGGTCGCAGTGGCCGTACTCGCCCTGGCTCCCCTGCTCCTTGCCGAAGATCAGCAGCGACTTGTCCGGACTCCCCAGCGCGTTGAAGGTCATCCGCGTCGACGGGACGTCCGAGATCAGGTCGCTGCTTCCGGCGATCATCAGGGTCGGCGTGAGCACCTCGGGGAGGTGCTCCGCGTAGTCGATGCGTTCGTCGGCCGAGAGCAGGTGGCCGTTGCGAAGATAGGGCGCGAACTGCCGGAGCGCGCCGGGGCCGGGGTCTTCGAGCGTGTAGCCGTAGAACCGCGAGACGGTCCGGGGGTCGACGTTCTCGGCCGTGTAATAGAAGCGGTCGATCAGGTCCATGCCCGGCATCCGGAAGTAGGTCAGCGGCCTGCCGAGCCGGCCGGCGCTGGCGACGGTCAAGAGTCCTCGAATCCCGGCGTTGGCGCGGATCATGTCTTTCTGAGGAATCGTCGCCTGGATGATCGTGCTGCCCATGCCGACGAAGTTGGCGATCCGGTCGGGCTCGGAGGTGAGCTGAAGATAGGGGAACATGAGCATCCCCCCGAGGCTGTGGCCGACCCAGTTGACCGACCGCCGGCCCGAGTCGCGCTCGACGTATTCGAGGACCGCCGGCACGTCGTTGCGAACTAGATCATCGACCGACCAGAACGACTCCCCGCGCTCTCGGAGCGGCGTCTCGCGCAAGAACCGGTTGAGCCGATCGCAAACGCCCAGCCGGGCGTTCTCGCCCGAGCCCCGGAGGTCGAAGACGTAAACCTCGTAGCCCTTTGCCGCGAGTTGCGAGGGGAGATGATCGTCGGTAATCGTCCAGAAGGTGGCGTTCAGGCCGAGGCCGTGGCAGAGGATCACCGGCAGCTTGCCCGGGTCGGGTCGCTTCGGCCGGTAATGGCGCACTCCCAGCCGCCAGCCGTCCCTCGTGTACACGAAATCGTCCGAGCACGGACGCAGATCGGGCGAGGGGGCGTTGCGACGCATCGAGGCGCAACCGGAAAAGCCGGAGACGAGAGCGGACGTCGCAACCGCCGCCCACTGCCTCCGCGACAGACGGTGCATTCGTTCGGATTCCCTTCCTACTGACGACGTTGCCGAAGGTCGTCCTGACCTCGGAGCGGGGGATTCTAATCAAGAGCCGGGTTCCTGGGAACGCGAGCCTGACGACGACCCGAAATCGCGCCGCAAACTCGGCCGGCTCCCCCACAATTCGCGCAATTGAGCGGACTTCCGACTTGAACGCGGGTTGGCCGGGTCGCAAGATCGGAGGACGTCGCGGTCGCGAATCCACCACGAACAAGGAACTGCATCCATGTTTTCGGGAATCACGGGCATTCTGATCGTCGTGGCCGTCGTCGTCGTGCTGGCCCTGGGCTGGGTCGCCGGCGCGTACAACAGCCTGGTCTCGCTCCGCAACCGCTACAAGACGGCTTTCAGCCAGATCGACGTCCAGCTCAAGCGGCGGTACGACCTGATCCCGAATCTGATCGAGACCGCCAAGGGCTACCTGACCCACGAGCGACAGACGCTCGAAGCGGTCGTGCAGGCGCGGAACTCGGCCCTCGCCGCCAGCCGGACCGCCGCCGCCAACCCCGGCGACCCGTCGTCGATGGCCGGGCTGGCCGCCGCCGAAACCCAGCTCAACGGCGTGCTCGGCCGCCTGTTCGCTGTCGCCGAAGCCTACCCAGACCTCAAGGCCAACCAGAACATGCTGGCGCTCCAGCAAGAGCTGAGCGGAACCGAGAACCAGATCGCCGCGACCCGCCAGGTCTTCAACAACGCCGTCATGCAATACAACACCGCCCGCGAGGTCTTCCCCACCAACCTCGTCGCCAACGCGATGGGCTTCGCCCCCTCGCAACTCTTCGAGCTGGAAAGCGACAAGGAACGCGCCGTCCCCGGCGTGTCGTTCTAACACGGAATCGCCTGAAACCGTCGCCTTTCGCGCGCCGTCGACGGCGGGAGGATGGTACACGCCCGAAGCGCCGGCGAGTGAATCGGCGTATGCCCACCGTAGATTCACTCGCTGGCGCTTCGGGCTTGTATTTCGGGCGGCCGACCGCCGAGGGGCGGCGATCCTGGCTGCGCCGCATGAGACGCCCGGCCCTCGCATCCGAGCTTGCCGAGCAACGGGACGGCTGGTAGGCTCAGGGCGCTTGACCCTGGAAAGCCTGGGAAAATGTAACGGCGATCGTCGAAAACAGCCCGGGCATGACTTACCACGGACGCACGGCCGGGCCGAATCTGTTGAAAAACCATAATCTCCGTAAGGTCGTCGTCATCGGTCTCGACGGCCTCGAACCGAGCATCGTCGAGGCGATGCTGGCGGCGGGCGAACTGCCCAACCTGGCGAGGCTCGGCAGCGCCTCCGGCGAGGGCGTCGCGCGGATCGCCACCACGAGCCCCGCGCAGACCCCCGTGGCCTGGTCGACGTTCGCCACCGGCGTCAATCCCGGCGGCCACGGCGTCTTCGACTTCCTCCGCCGCGACCCGGCCCGCTACACCCTCGACAGCGGCCTGAACCATTACGAGCAGAAGAACGCCCTGCTCCCCCCCAAGGCCGTCAACCAGCGCCGGGGGACGACCGTCTGGGATTTGCTCTCGGCGGCCGGAATCCCCTCGACGATCCTCCGATGTCCCTGCACGTACCCGCCCGACCGGCTTCGCGGAACCCTGCTCGCCGGCATGGGCGTCCCCGACCTCCGCGGCGGCTTCGGCACCTCGACCTATTACACGACCGACCCCGCCGCCGCCCCCCGCGAGAGCGAGAACGTCGTCGCGATCGTCGACGACGGCCGAGGCCCGGTCGCCACCCACTTGATCGGCCCGCGCAATCCCCGCTCCCGCGCCGACTGCCATCTCGAAATCCAGCTCGTCCGTGGTCCCGAACCGGACGGCCTGACGATCCGGTCGAACGGCGAACCGCGCGAAATCCAGGTCCGCGAAGGCCAGTGGAGCGGCTGGCTCAAGGTCAAGTTCAAGGTCGGTCCGCTCCAGTCGGTCCATGGGATCGTCCGGTTCCATTTGATCCAGTTTCAGCCCACGATCATCCTCTACGCCTCGCCGGTCAACTTCGACCCCGCCGCCCCGCTGTTCCCGATCAGCTCGCCCCCCGAGTACGCCCGCCAGCTCGCCGGCGAAATCGGCAAGTTCTACACGACCGGGATGGTCGAGGATCACAACGGCCTGATCAACGAGCGGATCTCGGAAGAGGCGTTCCTGGCCCAGTGCGAGGACGCCTGGCGCGAGCGCCGGGCGATGATGGAACACGAGCTGGCGCGGTTCGACTCGGGCCTCTTCTACTGCCTGTTCGACACGCCCGATCGGGTTCAACACATGCTCTGGCGTTTCCGCGAGCCCGAGCACCCGGCCAATCGCGGCCGGCCGCCGGTTCCGGGCCTCGAACGCGGGATCCAAGACCATTACCGACGCGGCGACGAGGTCGTCGGCCAGGTGCTCGACCATTGCGACGACCGCACGCTGCTGATCGTCCTCAGCGATCACGGCTTCAGCAGCTTTCAGCGCCAGTTCCACCTCAACTCGTGGCTCCTCGAACAGGGGCTCCTGGCGCTTCAGCCGGGCCTCGCGCCCGGTCACGAGGCCGGCGACTTCTTGCGGGGGATCGACTGGAGCCGGACGCAGGCCTACGCGATGGGCCTGAGCGGGCTGTACCTGAACCTCCAGGGCCGCGAAGGAAAAGGGATCGTGCGTCCCGACGACGCCGACGCGCTCAAGCGGACGATCGCCGAAAAGCTGACGGGCGTCCGCGACGACGATCGCGGCCGGGTCGCGGTGCGTTCCGCCCTGCCCCGTGAGCAGGTGTATTCGGGACCGTTCGTCGCCGAGGCGCCCGATGTGATCGTCAACTACGCGGCGGGGCATCGGGTGTCGTGGTCGTCGTCGATGGGGGGCGTCGCGGCCGGCTCGCTCCACGAGGACAACACCAAGAAATGGTCCGGCGACCATTGCATCGACCCCGCGCTCGCGCCCGGGGTCCTGTTCATGAACCGGCCGTTCCGCCGCGATTCCGCCCGGTTGGCCGATCTCGCTCCGACGATTCTGGACGCTCTGGGAGTCGCCCGGGGCCCGCTCATGGAAGGGAGTTCGCTCGGAACATGAAAATCCTCGTGATCGGCCTCGACGGCGCCACGCCGGAACTGCTCCTGGGGGACGACCGCCTGTCCACGATTCGGAGCCTCATGGAGATCGGCTGCCACGGCCGGCTGAAGAGCGTCGTCCCCCCCATCACCGTCCCCGCCTGGATGTGCATGGCGACCGGCCAGGACCCCGGCTCGCTGGGCGTCTACGGGTTCCGCAACCGCGTCGACCACTCGTACAAGAATCTCGAGATCGTCGACTCGCGATCGATCACCGCGCCAGCCGTCTGGGACCAGGTGGCGCGCGAGGGGGGCAAGTCGATCCTCATCAGCGTCCCCCCCGGCTACCCCGCGCGCGAGGTGAACGGCATCTCGGTCGGCTGCCTCCTCACGCCCGACACGAGCGAGGGGAACTACACCTATCCGCCTGAAGTCGCCGCGACCATCGAACGGCTGGTCGGCCGCTATCCGGTCGACGTCAAGGATTTTCGGAACACCGACAAGGCCCGCATCCGCGACGACCTCCTCGACATGAGCCGCAAGCAGTTCACCGTTGCGCGGCACTTCCTCGAAAACGAGCCGTGGGACTACTTCCAGTTCGTCGAGATCGGCCTCGACCGCATCCAACACGCCTTCTGGCGGCATCACGACCCCGAGCACGTCCTCCACGAGCCCAACAGCCCGTTCGCCGACGTCGTCCGCGACTACTACCTGCACCTCGACGAGCAGCTCGCGAGCGTCCTCGACTTGCTCTCCGAGGACACGGTCGTCCTGGTCGTCTCCGACCACGGCGCGAAGCGGCTGGACGGCGGCTTCCGCGTCAACGAATGGCTGGTCCGCGAAGGTCTGCTCGCGCTTCATTCGTACCCCGAGCAAGTCACGCCGATGGCGAAGCTCGACGTCGACTGGAGCAAGACGAAGGTCTGGAGTGAGGGAGGCTACCACGCCCGCGTCTTCCTGAACGTCAAGGGGCGCGAGCCCGAGGGGACCATCGAGCCGGCCGACTACGAGCGGTTCCGCGACGAAGTCAAAGCCCGGTTCGAGGCGACCACCGACGCCGAGGGCAAGCCGCTGGGGACGCTCGTCTTCAAGCCCGAGGAAGTCTACCGCGACGTCCGCAACGTCGCGCCCGATTTGATCGTCCACTTCGGCGGCCTGTCGTGGCGGTCGATCGGTGGCGTGGGCTATCCGACGATCCACGCCCGCGAGAACGACGCCGGCCCGGACGACTGCAACCACGCCCAGCACGGCGCGTTCGTCCTGGCGAGTCCGCAACTCGCCCCCATCGGCGAGATCCACGACGCCCACCTGCTGGATATCGCCCCGACGCTCCTCGAACTCGGCGGCTACGCCCCCCTGCCCGACGCGCATGGGAAGTCGCTCGTGGCGGGACGCGGCTCCCAGCCGCCGACCGACGCGGCCGACGCCCCCGACGACGACGAGCTGGTCCGCGAGCGGCTGCGCGGGCTCGGCTACATCGGCTGACGGCCGCCAGTCGATAAAACGCGACCCGCCCACCCCCGGCGCGGGAAAACCGACTCGCAAGGAGATCGGAAAGCTTGATTACGACGGTAGGAAGACGTATGACGGAATAGGGTGAATTTCGCGAGGAACGGAAGAAACGCCGCGCGACGTTCGACCGATCACTCTTGCGGCGTGGAATCACCGTCGGAGACCGACCGCGCCCTCACGAGCGTTTGAGTTCGACCTTCTTGAACGAGTTGATCGTCTTGATTCAGCAACCGTCGATGCCAGGTCACCAGGCCTCGACGCCCCCGCGCCTGCGGCTGGATCGCCTCGATCGTCGAGATCACCCGGAGCGTGTCGCCGAACGCGATCGGCAACAAGAATTTCCATTCGAGAATCGCCAAAAACGCGATTGTGTCCACGCGCGGGGCGTTGCTGGCCAACCCGGCCGCGAGGGCGAGTCCAAGCAGGCCGTGGGCGACGGGTTTGCCGAACGGACCGTTCTTCGACCAGTCGTGATCGACGTGCAACGGGTTGAAGTCGCCCGAGAGCCCGGCGAAGAGGACCACGTCGGTTTCCGTGACGGTTCGCCGGGCGCTTTCCCACTCGTCGCCAACGACGAGATCCGCGAATCCAAGCAGTGTCACACGATGTCGCGTCACGTCGTCCCAACTCCACGTCGTCCCAACACCCTCGATCCACTCCTCGGCGGACGCTCCATGCGTGGGAAATATTGTGGGAAAGCCGGATTCCAAAGTCAACGTCGCGTCGATCGCGGGTCGCGCGCTCAACCCGGCGCTAACCGTTGTGAAAAAGAGCGTCCAAGATTTTCGCGCACGGCCCGAGATTTGAAGTGACTCGCTAGAGACGCTTGCCCTGAGAACTTTCCGTTCGATGACCGAGGGAAGGAAGGAACGGCGATGACTAGGCCTTACCGATTCGTGATCGCGGACGACGAGAAAGCGGTCGCCACGGGTTTGCAGAATCAACTGGAGTCGTTGGGGTACGACGTGATCGCGGTGGTCAACGACGGCCAGCGCGCCGTCGAGATCTGCCGCCGCGCGCTGCCCGACGCCGTGTTCCTGGATATTGAGATGCCCGTCCTCGACGGCCTGGCGGCCGCGCGGCAGATCGCCGACGACCCCGGCACGCCGGTGATCATCATGACGGCGCATGGACATCCCAACCTGATCGACCAGGCCGTCGAGGACGGCGTGATCTCGTACCTGCTCAAGCCGATGACCACCCCGAGCCTGCAAGCGGCCGTCGAGATCGCAATCGCCCGGGCCCGCGAGATCCAGGTTCTGCAAGAAAACGTCGATCACTTGAAGATCACATTGCGCGAGCGCAAGTTGATCGAGCGAGCCAAAGGCATCCTCATGTCTCGCAAAGAGTTGAGTGAGAACGAGGCGTTCCGTTTATTGCAACGGCAGAGCCAGGACCGGCGGATTCCGATGGCTAAGCTCGCCGAGTCGATCATCCAGACCGACGAGCTGTTGGATTCGCCGAGCCAGCCCGTCGGCCCCGCGTCCCGGCCGGTCCGCAGGCCGATGGAGCCGCCGTCGGGCGAATAAGTTGACGCGGGGCGTGGTCCGCGTTAGGCTGGGATTTCGAGGATGCTTGAGGTTTGGAGGATTACCAACCCGGCATCCTTTTCGTCTGAGTCTTCGCTGACCATCTCTCATCGGACGACGGAGCATACGCCTCGGTTCGGGAACGGACGACCGGCCTTCGTTCGACTTTGACTCGGCTCGCCTCGCCCTTCCCATCTGCTCGTCAGTCGCTGAAAAAGATCGTGGTTCGCGCGGTCGCCTCTGCTTTCTTCGGCTCGCTGGCATCATCAAATGAGGAGACGGGCATGCCGATGCAAATCCTGAGCGCGGAGCATTCACGGTTCGAGTTCGGCAGAACGCACCAGGAGCTCGCCCAGTACATCGAAGGGCATGTCAACCGCGCCTCCAACGGACGCATTCGCGACCTGCGCGTCGTCTATTCCGACGATCAGATCGTCCTGGAAGGACGCTCGCGCACCTACCATGCGAAGCAGCTTGCTCATCAGGCCGTCCTCGACCTCACCGACGGACACCCGCTGCTGGCCAACCAGATCGTCGTGTTTTGAATCGCGCACGATCCGGGGAGTCCAACTCCGCGATCGTCGAGGTGAATCCTCGACTGCGATCGTACCCCTCCTCGAGCGCCCGGCTCGGTTCTTCCTGACGACGAGTCTGCCATGGATGCGCATCTCGACCAGCCCCCCCCCTCGCACGCTTCAACGTCCTCGGCCGCGCCGCTCGACATGCGGTTCGACCGCAAGGAGTTGCACACGCTGTTGTGCAGCCTGAGCCACGAGCTTTGCCGGCCGCTGGCTTCGTTGCGCACCGGCTTCGACCTCTTGATCGCCGACGGCCCCGATGCGATCTCTCCCGAGCAAATGGGCCACGTCACGACGATGATGGGACTTTGCGACGAACTGCTCCTCCTCACGCGCAGCTACCTCGATTACGCGGAGGTGGTCCGGGGGGCGCGGACGCCCAGCCTGGGGACGTTCTCGATCGGCGCGATCGTGGGCGAACTCGATCGCCAGTTCGGGCCGGTCGCGCGCAGTCGCGGCCAGGGATGGAAGGCCGTCACCGTCCATCCCGACGCCAAGGTGGTCACCGACGCCTCGCGTTGCCAGCAGGTTTTCGGCAACCTCGTCTCCAACGCGATCAAGTACACCCCGCCGGGCGGGACCATCGCCGTCTCGGCCCGGACCGACGGCGATTCATGGAGCCTGACCGTCGCCGACGACGGCCCGGGCGTCCCCGCCGAGTCGCACGAGCGGATCTTCGAGCCGTTCTTCCGGCTCCCCCGCGACGAGCATTCCAAGACCGAGGGCAACGGATTGGGGCTCTCGATCTGCCGCGAGCTGACCGCGCAGCTTCACGGCCGGATCGTCGTCAAGTCGGAGGTCGACCGTGGCACGTCGATGACCGTCGTCTTCCCCAAACAGCCGCCGGCACCCACGAACGCACTCTCGCCCGCATGAGACCCGGCGTTCCGTCGCTCGGACGCGTCTTGGCCCGGCGACGGCCCCGCCCTTCAGAATGCCCGGGGCAACGACCGATCCCCATTGACCAGGGGTTGGATAGACCGTAGCTTCCGAGTTCGCGTGGGACTCCGCGCCGCGCATATCGAGGCGACGCGGCGGGTGTCAGGCCGGATCGATCAACCCACCCCAGGGAGGGGACGAATCGCCATGCGGCGCGGGGCGTTGATCGTCTTATTAAGTGGCTTGCTGGGTCTGCTGCCGGTGATCTCCGGGTGCGGTTGGACCAACACGCGCCGGCCGAGCTTGAAGGACGTCCCCACTCCTGAGCAGGCCGCCCAGGCGCAGGCCTTCAGCGAGCGCGCGCAGGAGGCCGTCGATCGCGGCGACCTCGAGCTGGCGAAGGTCGAATTGACTCGGCTGGTGGCGATCTCGCCTCGTTCGCCCGAAGGTCACCAGCGGCTCGGCCGGGTGTTCGAACAGCAAAACCGCGTCGACGAGGCCGAGGCCTGCTACAGCCGGGCGTTGCAACTCGATCCCGACTACGTCGGCGCGCTGATCGGCATGGGGCGCGTCGAGGTCTTGCGCGGCAACCCTCAGAGCGCGCTCAAGCGATTCGAGACGGCCATCGAGATCGAGCCGCACGAGGCGACGGCCCACCTGGCGCTGGGCGCGGTGTTCGAATCGCTGGGGAGGACCGGCGAGGCGCAGGCCGCCTACTTCCGCTCGCTGGAGAACGACCCGCTGCTCGGCGAGGCGAGCCGTCGGATCGCCGCGCTCCAGATCGCGCGGAACGAGGCCGACCAGGCCCTGGCTCGACTCGACCAGACGATCGAGCTGGCGCCGGGCGATGCCGAGGCCCTGCTCTTACGAGGCCGCGCGCACCTGGCGTTGCGGCACATCACGCCGGCCATCGTCGACCTCCGCGCCGCCGCCGTCCGCCTCCCCAACCGCCCCGACGTCCACTTCAACCTCGCCCTGGCCCTCGAAGCCGCCAGCCAGCCCGGCGACGCCCTCAAGTCGGCCGAACAGGCGCTCCAACTCGCCCCCGACTACGCCGACGCCCGCGACCTCTCCCAGCGACTGCGACGCTGAGCAAGGCCGGCGGGCGTATGGGATCGGTCAGGCTCGGCTCGCTCAGCCGGCCTTCTTCTCGGCGACGACCGGGTTGCGGAGCACTCCCAGGCCGTCGATCTCGACTTCGACCACGTCGCCCGGCTTGAGCCAGACCTGCGGCTTCCGCGCCATGCCGACGCCCGGCGGCGTGCCGGTGAAGATCAGGTCGCCCGGTTCGAGGGTGACGATCCCCGAGAGGTAGGCGATCAATTGATCGATGGGGAAGATCAGTTGGTTGGTGTTCGAGTTCTGCATCGTCTCGCCGTTGAGCCGGAGCCGGATGCCCAGCTTGTGCGGGTCGGCGACCTCGTCGGCCGTCACCAGCTCGGGGCCGATCGGCGCGAACGTGTCGAACGTCTTGCCGGCCATCCACTGCTTGCCCGGCTTGTTGAGCTGCCAGTCGCGGGCCGAGACGTCGTGCCCCACCGCGTAACCGCCGACGTGCTTCATCGCATGCTCGACCGGGATGAACCGGCCGCCGCGACCCACGACCACGACCAGCTCGGCCTCGTAGTCGACCTCGTTGCTGACCGACGGCAAGACGATCGGGGCCAGGTGGCCGATCAGAGCCGAGGGGTACTTGCTGAACAGGACCGGCTCGGGAGGAACGGGCATGCCGCTCTCTTCGGCGTGATCGCGGTAGTTCAGGCCGATGCAGATGATCTTTTGCGGATCGGGAACCGGCGCCAGCAGCCGAGACGTAGCCGGATCATACGACGTCTTCCCCTGCTCGACCGCGGCCTTCGCCTCGCGCTGACCGTCGGCGTCCAGGGCCAGCAGCCCTCGAACGGTCGACGGCAGCCGGGAATCGGCCGCGTTCACGTCCACGTATCGACCCTGCCAAACACCGCAGGCTCGCGGGCCCTGCTCGGTAGCGACTGTCACCCAGCGCACGTCGTTGCTCCTTGGTTGCCGTATCAAAAAAATCGGCCCGACCCGTTGCGGTCGAGTCCGGTCACGTCCCCAGTCTACCCGCTAACCAGGCGGAATCAGAGGACCAGCCGGGCCGCCTCGCGATCGAGGTAGAGCCGCGCGCCGGGATGCCCGCGCAGGGCCGTCGCGGGGCAGGCCTCGCCGATCGGTCCGCGAAGGGTTTCGAGCACCGCGTTCGCCTTGCGAGGGCCGAGCACCACCACGGAGACCACCGGCGCGCTGAGCAAGGCGGGGACGGTCAGCGTGTAGGCGTGCGTCGGCACCTCGTCGATGTGATCGAAGCAGCCGTCGTTGACCTGCTGGACCCGGCAGGCCTGATCGAGCCGCACGACCTTGATCACGAGAGGGTCGTGGAAGTCGGCCACGGGCGGGTCGTTGAACGCCAGGTGGCCGTTCTCGCCGATCCCCGCGCAAACGACGTCGGTGGGCTCGGCGAGCAGCCGGTCTTCATATTCGAGGCAGGTTCGGAGCGGTCGCTCGGCGCGCTCGCCGGGGATCAGGCGGAGCCGGTCGGCGTCGAGGTCGACGAGCCGGAACAGATGTTCCTGAAGGTAGCGGCGGAACGACGCGGGGTGGTCGGCGGGGAGCCCCAAGTACTCGTCCATGTGGAAGCCGACGACCCGCGACCAGTCGACTTGCGTGCTGGCCACGAGCCCCGCGAGGAACTCGTTCTGGCTCGGTGCCGCGGCGAAGACGACGTTAGCCTTGCCGGCGGCTTTCTGGCGGTTGTGGATCGCCAGGCCGACGGCCTGGGCCGCCGCCTTGCCGGCCTGCCCCCGGTCCTCATAAACGAGGACCTGAAGCGCATCGATGGTGAAACGGGCGATCGGCTGCGGATCGGGAGGCGTCATGGGCGGAACCTGATGGATCAGGGGATCGGTCGATTCGGGGCGGCCTCCGATTCGAGGCCGAGCCGCCGAAGCTGAAACATAGCCGAACCGATCCCCGTCCGCCAGCGTTCTCAGGACATGACCAGGCCGCGGACGTTCTCGTGAGCCGACCGCGAGCGATCGGGCACGCCCTGAAGCTCCGCGCAGAGCTTCTGGCACTCGACCAGGTCGCCGAGCAGCGATTCGGTCAGGAAGGCCTCGGTCGGGCCGTCGCCCGCCCATTGAAGCTGGTCGTGGCACTGCGACATGTGTTCGAGCAAATCCTTCATCCACAAGAGTGTGTGTCGCCGATTTCTCATCGTGGAGTCGTCCTCATCCAGGTCCATGATTCGGATTGGTAAGCCAGGTTCCCATCGGGAGACGGCCGCGTCACTCGGCCTTCTCAGTCGAAACGGCTCATAGGGCAAAGCGTGTGCCATCGCCGAAACTCGCCCCGCGCCGACGGCCGAACTCCAAGCAAGTCCCGAACTTGAGCGAAAATCGACAATCTTCGTGGATTCTCGACCCCAAGCCGGAAGCGATGTAAACTTTACACAGCGAAAGTCGTCGCCGGCCCTCGAAATACAAGCCCGAAGCGCCAGCGAGAGAAGGGTTCACGTCGCCGAGGTCGACCGTGACGCGCGCCAGCGATCCCCTCGCTGGCGCTTCGGGCTTGTATTCGGGTCCAAGCGACGCGCACCGCGAACGCCCAAACCCGGCGATCGAATGGGCCGACGACTTTTCAAAGGCCCGCCGAGCCTCTAGAGTGGCAAGAGAACCGTCCCCCCGAGGAGGAAGATGCATGGGCGCGTGGGAACCGTTCTCGATCTCGACTTCGGAAGCGGAGGAGCGGAACTGGGGCGGCCTCCGGGAATGGCCCAAGTCCGTCGTGCGCTGGCTGTTCGGCTGGGGCGACGACGAGCGCGAGCTGCCGCTCTCGACCGGGTCGTCGGCCCGATTCCAGAACATCTGCATCAGCCGCGAGGCCGGCGCAGGCGGCGGCGCGATCGCCCGGCTGCTCGGCCAGCGACTGGGCTGGAAGGTCTTCGACCATGAGCTGCTCGAAGCCATCGCCCACCGCATGGAACTGCCGATCGACGACGTCCGCACCTTCGACGAGCTGGCGCCGAGCGTCATCCAGGACTGGCTGCTGCCGCTCCGCGAGGAGCACTACGCGCCCCAGGAAGCGTACCTCGACCATCTAGCCAAGCTGATCGAAGCCATCGGCCGCGCCGGGCAATCGGTGCTCGTCGGCCGCGGCGCGGGGTTTCTGCTCCCTCGCGAGACGACGCTGTCGGTGCGGATCATCGCCCCGCTCCGCGCCCGGTCGCTCCGCCTGGCCGAGCGGATGGGGGTCTCGGTGCGAACCGCGCGGCGAGCCGCCAAGGACCTCGACGCCCGCCGCGCCACGTTCGATCGCACGATGCACCGGATGAGTTCCAGCGACCCGCACAACTACGACATCGTCCTCGACTCGCACAGCCTCGGCCTCGAAATCGCCGCCGAGGTCGTCTTCCGCGCCGTCGACGCCGGCCGTCCCGCTTCCCCCAAGGCCGTCAGCCCGCTCGGCCCCGCTTCCTGGACCATTTCCGGCCCCGGCGCGTCGTCCCAGCCCCCGACCTCTCTCCCGATCTCCCCCCGTCCCCAACCATCCCCCGCGCCGACGCCCCCGCCGATCACCGGCGCCCCCGGCCCGACGCTCGCCCCCGACGCCTTCGAACGGCCCGTGTAGCACGGATCGAGGCCATTCGACGCTTGCTCGCCGCGCGGCCGTCGAGTAGAGTCTCGTGGGCGTTCAACAATTATCCATCAAGTAAGACGTTGGAGTCGTCGCGATGCTCAACCTGACAGCGACCGGCGGCCGGTTGTGTGAGGGCTTGCGACGGCGCGACATCCTCCGGATCGGCAGTCTCGGGGCGCTCGGCGCGGGGCTCGGCTTGCCCGAGCTACTGGCCAGCGGCGGGACGACGCCGGGACGGGCGCGATCGTGCATCGTCGTCTTCCTCAACGGCGGCCCGGCGCAGCATTCGACGTGGGACCCCAAGCCCGACGCCCCCGAGGCGGTTCGCGGGGCGTTCAAGCCGATCGCCACGACCGTCCCGGGCCTGCTCGTGGGCGAGCTGATGCCGAAGCTGGCCGAGGTGGCCGACAAGCTTTGCGTGCTCCGGGCCGTCTCGACGCGGGACACCGGCCATTCGTCCAGCGGCTACTACATGCTGACCGGCCGCCCACACACGCCGCCGAACGTCGAGGGGGTCTCGCCGGGCCCGCCCAACGATGCGCCGGTGCTGGGGGCGATCGTTAACAAGCTCAGCACGCCGAGAGGCGGACTGCCCGCGACCGTGACGCTCCCCCAGCGGATCTTCAACACCGGAGGAACGGTCATGAGCCTTTGGCTCAACCCGTCCCATGAAAATGGGGTCGGGTTGGGTTATGCTGCGGATGTCCGGCCCTGGGCGAGAGGCCGTCATTGGCTTTGGTGTCGCGAACCCGCGAAGGAACTTGGTCCCGGCCTCGGCTCGACTTCACGTCGAACCCCGTCCTGTCGCCCCCCGGAAGCGGGGGAGCACGTAGAAGAAACTGCTTTACGCCCCGAGGTCGTCCCACCGGCTCGGACTGCTTCGTTTCCGACCACTCGAGTTGGAGGGGACGTCATGGACATCGTTCACGATCGCTGCGCCGGGCTCGACGTCCACAAGAAGACCGTCGTCGCCTGCGTCCGCCACATCAACCCCGACGGCTCGGTCGCCTCGGTGGTCCACACCTTCGGCACGATGACCGCCGACCTGCTGGCCCTGGCCGACTGGCTCGACGCCCACGGCGTCCGCGAGGTCGCCATGGAGAGCACGGGCGTCTACTGGAAGCCGATCTTCCACATCCTGGAAGGGCGATTCGACGTGATGCTGGTCAACGCCGGGCGGCTCAAGCAGGTCCCCGGCCGCAAGACCGACGTCAAGGACGCCGAGTGGATCGCCCAGTTGCTCCAGCACGGCCTGCTGTCGCCCAGCTTCATCCCCAAGCCGGAGATCCGCGAGCTTCGCGACCTGACCCGGCAGCGCACCGAGTTGGTCCGCGACCGCGCCGCGGTGGCCAATCGCCTCCAGAAGACGCTGGAGGACGCCAACGTCAAGCTGGGGTCGGTGGCCAGCGACGTCCTGGGGGCCTCGGGGCGCGCCATGATCCGGGCGATCATCGACGGCCAGGACGACCCGGAGAAGCTGGCCGATCTGGCCAAGCAGCGGCTCCGGGGCAAGATCCCCGAGCTGAGGCGGGCGCTGTTGGGCCGGGTCACCGACCACCACCGCTTCGTGCTCCGGCTGCTGACGGATCAGATCGACGCGTTGGAACGCCTGATCGAGCGGCTGGACGAGCGGATCGACGAGGCCATGAGGCCGTTCGACGAGGCGGCGGGCCGGCTCCAGGGGATCCCCGGAGTGGGGGATCGGGCGGCGGAGGTGATCGTGGGGGAGATCGGGCCGGACGTGGAGTCGTTCCCGACCGCGGGCCACCTCTGCTCCTGGGCGGGGCTGTGCCCGGGCAACGACCAAAGCGCCGGCAAACGCCGCAGCGGCAAGACGACCAAGGGGAGTCCGTGGCTGCGTTCGCTCCTGGTGCAGTCGGCGTGGTCGGCCAGCCACGCCAAGAACACCGCCTTCAGCATCTGCTACCGTCGATGGGTCCCACGACTCGGGAAAAAGAAGGCTCTGATCGCCGTGGCGCACAAGATCCTGGTGGTGATCTGGCACCTGCTCAAGAACGGGGCCGACTACCGCGAACGCCAACTACCAGCCCCTGCAGCCTGACACATGGCCCGGAAGATTTTCAGAAGAACCCAGTGGTTGGGGCAGGACGCCGGGTTCCTCGGCCGGTCGGCCGACCCCTGGTTCCTCAACGCCGAGATCACGCCGAGCGGCTACCGCGTCGGTGAGATCAACCTACCCGACGGCCTGGCCATCGAGCGCGTCGAGTCCCGGCGAGCCCTCGGCGAGCAAATCGCCCGCCGCCTGGCGTTCCTCGACCACGACGCGACCTCCTCGGCCCTCGACTCACAGACCCGGCAGGCGTTCGACTTGCTCCGCTCGTCCGAGGCGCGGACAGCGTTCCGCCTGGAAGAAGAACCGGACGCGGTCCACGACCGCTACGGCCGGACGCCGATCGGCCAGGGGTGCCTGTTCGCCCGCCGGCTGGTTGAAGCGGGTGTGCGGTTGGTCCAGGTGAACTGGTATCGCGGCGTCGACGAACCGCCGACGTTCCCCGTATGGGACACTCACGCCGACGAGACCAACCGGCTGAAAGACGTCCTCGTGCCGCCGACCGACCGCGCCCTCGCCGCGCTGATCGCCGACCTGAACGGCCGGGGGATGCTCGACGAGACCCTGGTCGTCTGCATGGCCGAGTTCGGCCGCACGCCACAGCTCATCGGCGGCGGTCGGAGCCACTGGGGAGCGGTTTTCTCCGTGGCGATGGCCGGCGGCGGCGTCCGCGGCGGCCAGGTCTACGGCGCGTCCGACCGATACGCCGCCTACCCCAAGGAAGGCCGCGTCACCCCCGAAGACCTGCACGCGACGATCCTCCACCAACTCGGGATCGACCCCCACCTCGAGATCTTCGACAACCTCGGCCGCCCCCACCCCGCCAGCCGCGGCGAAGTCGTCCAGGCCATCCTGTAACCCCCCGGCTCGTAACCCCTTGCCGACTATGCGGCGAATTCACCTCTCGCCAGTCACGTGCGTCGCCATATCGTGACAAACGAAACACGCAGGCTCGCATGCGGTTTCCGTCGGTGATTCTGGACTCTCGTCTCTTTCATGCCTCATACTTGGAAGGGATGATTAAGAGAATTTCAGGGAGTTCCCATCATGAGCCAGGTCGATCAACCGATTACCTTTAACGTCGTTGCGGTCTACCCCGACCACGAGTCCGTGGAGCGCGCGATGAGTCGCCTTCACGCGGACGGGTTCGAGATGCGCGACCTGTCGATCGTCGGCCGCGACTTCCGGGTGAACGAGGAGGAGTCGGCCGAGCCCATGACGATGAGCGACTACGCCACGACGGGCGCCGAGTTCGGGGCCGTGGTCGGCGGCCTCTTCGGTCTTTGCGTCGGCATGGCGTTTTTGATCCTGCCGGGCCTGGGGCCGGTGGTGGTGGCCGGGCCGATCGCCGCGGCGCTGGCCGGCGGCGCGGAAGGCTCGCTCGCCGGTGCCTCCCTGGGCGCGCTGGTCGGCGCCCTCGTCGGCTGGGGGGTTCCCCATGACCGCGCCCTGGAGTACCGCGACCATGTCAAGAGCGGCAAGTACCTCGTCCTCGCCCGCGGCGATGCCACGAAGATCGAGCACGCCAGGGCCGTACTCCACCACGAAGCCCTCGAACACGAGAAACACGAGGCTTTCGCACACCCCTGATCGCCGGCCGCCGTCTTCCGGACCGCCACCGCTTCGATATTTTCAACAGGATGGGCACCGCCTCGGCGGCATGACCGATTGCCCTGAGAACAAACCCGCGAGAGCATCCCCGAATACGAGCCCGAAGCGCCAGCGAGTGCATCGATTCGAATGGCCGACCGGAAATTCACTCGCTGACGCTTTGGGCTCGTATCCGGACCCGGATCTGCATCGCATTTTCATGAAGCCGGGCCCCCCCACGGGGTCATGACGGCTTGCATTTTTGTATTCCAGGGGCTCGGAATAGGTGTCGGGCGCTCAGCGCGTTCGCAACCCGACACCCGGTGGCGAACTCGACGTTCAAAAACGGCGACTCGTCGTAAGTTAACAAGGGAATCCCTGCGATTCCCCGACATGCTCCTTGGAAATTCGGTTGCAGACCAGAACGCTCGCTCGGAGTCCGGAGGCGGGATGCCGCGGACGAAAAAACGCGCGAACGGACCCAATTTCCGAGAGGGCGGAATCGCCCCGTCGCGACGAGGACAGCGGCGAACCGAAGTCGCCGAGACCAGGGGGCGAACCGGTGAACCATGGACGATCGGCGGTGTCGAAAGCGGGTCTTTCGAGCCGAACGAAGCCAAACAGGAAGTCGCGGGCAATTGCCATATGCCAAACGACTTAGGTTGACCATGACATCCAACGGCGACCCGCGATCGAACCCAATTTCGCAGTCGGCGTCGGGTCACCCGAAGGGGCGTCGCCGGGTCGGGGGAAAGGGCGAAAAGCAGACGAATGGACCCAATCGGCTAGGGCCGTTCGGGCGCGTCGGCGCGGTCGTTTCAGGGCGAACGAAGCCAATCGCGATCAGGCGGCGAAGCCGTCCTCGACGGCGATGATCGCGATGCCGTAGCGTTCGGCGAGGGCGACGACTTCGGGCTGGTCGATGACGATCGTCCGGCCGGCCTCAATGGCCAGGACCCGAGCGCCGGCTTTGTGGAGGTTTTCGATGGTCGTCGTGCCGATTGTAGGGACGTCGAACCGCATGTCTTGCTGCGGCTTGGCGACCTTGACAAGCGTCCAGCCGCCGGCCCGGCAAAGCTGCCCTGCGCGTTCGATGCAGCGGTCGGTCCCCTCGATGGCCTCGATCGCCAGGGTGGCCTTCTCCTTGACCGCGACCGACTGACCGACGTCGAGCCGGCCCATCTCCTTGGCCATGAGCCAGCCGAACTCGATGTCCTTGCGCTCCGCGTCCGACGGGCCGCGGCGGGTGAGGATTCCGTCTTTCACGAGCAGCTCCGGGCAATAGTCGAGGGCCGAGGCGAACGTCATCCCGTCTCGCTCGAACTCGGCGATCACGGACAGCAAGAGCGAGTCGTCGCGGTTGTCGGCCCGGCTGCGGCGGTGCCACCACTGGATCGTCCGGAGGTCGGGCCAGAGCTGGACGACGCGCCAGGGGGTGTAGATAACGTTCTTCGTAACCTTGCCCGCCATCACGATTTGCTTCGCGCCGCGGCGGCGGAAGGTGCGGATCATCCGCCCCATCCGAGCGACGCTGACGATGTCGAAGGACGTGCACAGCTCCCTCAGCTCGTCGGACGCCTCGTACTGGATGCCGACGCAGGCCACGGCCAGCCCCTGCCGTCGCGCGGCCTCGGCGAAGAGGATCGGAAACCGGCCGCTGCCGGCCAGCAGGCCGATCGTCGGCGTGCTGGGCGCGAGGCTCCCCGGCCGGGTGCTTCTCCTCCTGTCGGCGATCGTTTGCTGGAGCGGCGACACGTCCTGTCTTCCTCGTTCCAAGAAGGGATTGAAATGCGATCAGAATCCGGTGGGGTCGACGTCGTGGTCATGGTCATGGTCGACGTCCCCCACGGTTCCGTCGTGATTCGGGCTCAGCGGAACAACAGCCGAGATCGCCTCGATCTGGGCGGAAAGTTCTCGGAGCTGACGATGCATCTCGGGCAGCCGGGCGATCATCTGGAACAATCGGCGCTGTTCGCGGACCGGGATGGCCGGCGACCCGAGCACCTGCTGGCCGCTGGGGATGTTCCGATGCACGCCGGCCTGAGCGCCGACGATCGCGCCGTCGCCGATCTGGGTCTTGTCCTTGATCCCAGCCTGACCGGCCATCACCACGTAGTCGCCGGTCGTGCAGCTTCCGGCGATGCCGACCTGACCGCACAGCAGGTTATGCCGGCCGATCTGGTTGTTGTGGCCGATCATCACGAGGTTGTCGATCTTCGTCCCCTCGCCGATCCGGGTCGCCTCGAACGTAGCGCGATCGATTGTGCAGTTGGCGCCGATTTCGACGTCATTGCCGATTTCAAGCTTGCCGGTATGGGGGATTTTCACGTGCCGACCGTTCGCCTGACGATAGCCGAAGCCGTCGCCGCCGAGCACGGTGCCGGCGTGGACTTCCACCCGGTCTTCGAGCGTCACGTCGGCGTAGAGGACCGCGTTGGGGTGGATCATGCAGTCCCGGCCGATCCGACAGCGATCGCCGATCACCGCGCCGGGGTGGATCGTCGAGCCGTCGGCGACGACCGCCTGATCCCCCACGTACGCGAACGGATAGATGGCGACGTCCCGGCCGATCGTGGCGGTCGGAGCCACCCAGGCCTGTGGGTGCACGCCCGTCCACCGAGGCTTTTGTTCCCCGGAGAGGTGCGTGCGGACCATGATGAACGCCGCGATCGGGTCATCGACTTCGATGACCGGCAAGTCGTCCTTGACCGTCGGACGTTTGACACGGAAATGGGGACCGACGATCGCGGCCGAAGCCGGCGACGTCCGAAGCAGCTTGGCATAGCGGTCGTTCTCGATAAACGTGATGTCGCCGGGTCCCGCCTCGCTCACCGGTCGTGCCGAGTGGATCGAGACCTTCCCATCGCCGACGAGACGACCGCTGACCAAGGCCGCGAGCTGTTCGACCGTTGCGACCACTGGCGATTCCTTTCTTCCCTGAAAGGAGCAGACCAGAACCGAGGTGACGAATGCGCTGAGGTCAGTCTCTAGTCCAGTCCGGTCTTGATTCGGTTCAGTTTGGACTCGCGATCCGTCACCGGCCTTCCTGGCCAGTCGGGAATCTAATCCAACTCGGCGTGACAGGCAAGCCGAGTCGAGCCCCAGCCGAGCGCCATCCCCTCCGGACGGCATCGCGGAATCGCCTCCACTCCCGTCCATCGTCAAACCGGGCCCCCGAACTTCAAGCTTCCGCCGCGCGAAGCTCAACCACCAGCGTCAGGGTCGAAACATGCATCACGTCTTCGGGAACCTCGTGCCCCCGGTCGAGATAGACGGCCGAAAGGCCCGCCCGGATCGCGCCGTAGACGTCGTTTTCGAGGTCGTCGCCGACCGACAAGATCCGCTCGGGAGGGAGTCCCAGACGCTCGCACACCGCCTCAAAAAACGACCCATGTGGCTTACGGAAACCGACTTCCGACGACACGACCAGGCCGTCGACCATCGCCGCCAGCTCGGGGAGGCCGGCGACCACCTGGCGGAGTCGGCCGTCGAAATTGGAGCCGATGCAGACCTCCATCCCGGCTTCGTGAAACGCCCGCAGGGCGGGCACGGCGTCGGGAAAACAGCGCCACGATTCAGGACGGCCGAAATGGTCCCAAAGTTCGTCGAAAGCCCGCTCGGGATCGGGAACCTCGGGCAAGACCTGGGCGACGATTTCGCGCCAACGCCGCCGCTCGATCCCCTCGTCGGTCGAGTGGATTCCCCGATCCGCTCGAATCGCGTCGTCGCGGAAGGTCCGCTGGAACCGCCGTCGGACGTCCTCGCGATCCAACACCACCCCCTGGCGCAAGGCCGCCTCAGTGTAGGCGTCGGCCACGGCGGGCGTCGGTTTGATTAAAGTCCCCACGGCGTCGAGGACGATCCCCTCGATAAGGTCCCATTTCGGTTGCTTGCTCATCGGCGTCCACTTGGTTTGCAGCACAGTTGAATTCGGGGAAGACACGACGATTCGCCCCCCCTGGACCGCACCCGGCCCCCCAGCCTTTTAGCAATCTGGGCAAGCCTCACAGATATTGTGGGCCCAAAACCGGGTCCGGGGAAGATTGATCTTCGTTGAGTGACCCCCTCCCTTCCCGTTTTTCACCAGGAATCGAGCCCATGCACCCCACGCGCCCGCGTCCGAGTGGCTTTTACCAGGGGCCGCACTCCACCATCCCGTCGACGCAGACCCAGGCGCTCGACCGGCGGCACACCCTCGACGAGCAGCAACGGGCCTACCAAGGCACGCACGAGTCGCTGCGCCCGTCCGAACCCCGCCGTCGGCCGCCGTCTTGAGATAAGTCGGTGGATCAGGTCTTCTTGCCCGGTCGGACCAGGCCAGCGGCGACGTCGACGTCCAGGTCCGACGTCTGGCCGGCGGCGAGCTTGATCAGGGCGATCCCAGCCATCGCGGCGTTGTCGGTGCAGAGCGACGCCGGCGGAATAAACGTCTGAACACCGATCCTGTCGGCCATCTCGGCGAGCCGCTGGCGGAACCGGGCGTTGGCCGCCACTCCGCCGCCGACCCCCAGGCGCTTCAGGCCGGTCTGCTTGAGGGCCTGGCGGGTCTTGGCGACGAGGACGTCGACCACGGCCTCCTGAAAGCTCGCCGCCAGGTCGGGGATCGCGGCCGGCGACGGCTGGACGGGGCCCCGCTCCTGGTTCGGCCCCCGGATCGCATAAAGGACGGCCGTTTTGAGTCCAGAGAAGCTGAAGGCCAGCCGGTCGTCGTGGAGGAACGAGCGAGGGAAGGCGTAAGCCCTTGGATTGCCGGCCTTTGCGGCACGTTCGACCTCGGGGCCGCCGGGGTAGCCCAGGCCTAGTAGGCTGGCGACCTTGTCGAAGGCCTCGCCGGCCGCGTCGTCGACCGTGCCCCCCAGCAGCTCGCAGTCCAGCGGTCCCCGGCAGTGGTAGAGGCTCGTATGCCCCCCGGAGACCACCAGCCCGACGCACGGGAAGACCTGGCGGTCGGGGAAGGCGAGCTGGCAGGCGTACAGGTGCCCCTCAAGATGATCAACGGCGATCAGCGGGACGTCCAGGGCCAGGGCGAGCGCCTTGGCCGCCGTGAGGCCGACGACGAGCGCCCCCACGAGCCCCGGGCGGGTCGCGACGGCGACCGCGCCGAGGTCGGCGAGCCCGACGCCGGCGCGTCGCAGGGCCTCGTCGATCATCGGCAAGACCTGGGTCACATGAGCCCGCGAGGCGATCTCGGGCACCACCCCGCCGAACCGCTTATGGAGCCCGATCTGCGACGACACCACGCTGGAGAGGATGCGGGGCACGCCCTCGGCCGGCGGCTTCGGGCCTTCGAGGATCGCGGCCCCGGTCTCGTCGCAGGTGGTCTCGATGGCGAGCAGGAGCAGGCGGTCGGGGGGCATGATCGATACCGGAGAGAGGCGAGGCCGGCGGCCTCCGGAAACAGCCGTGGCGAGGTCACGCGACCTCGCCACGACGGGGATGGAACGGGTTGTGAGAACCGGGCCGAGGCTCCGGGGTCAGGCCGCCTTCGCCTTGGCCTCTTCGGCCGGAGCGGGCGCGGCGAGCTTGGCCTTGAGGACTTCAAGGGCCTTGTCGACGACCTTGTCCACGAACTTATGGCTGTCGGCGGCGGGCGCGACGACCTTCAGCGGGGGCGCGGGCTTGGTCGGATCGGCGGGGGGCTTGTCTTTCTTCTCGACGTCCTTGGACTCGGCCTTGTCCTTGTTGTCCTGGGCCTTCTCGGCGTCGGACTTGGCCTCGACGTGCTTCTTCGGGTTGAGCTTGGCCAGCTCGGGGAGGTCGCGGGTGCGACGGCCCCGGAACCATTCGATGTACTCGGTCGGCTTGAGCTTGACCTCCATGCCCGGGTCGGGCGAGACGCCCCACTTGTCGGTCGTCTTGGAGTCGCGAAACCGGTGGATGTTCTCGCCGGACGGCCGGAAGTAGCTGGCGACGGTCAGCTTGAGGACGCTGTCGCCGTCTTCGAGTTCGAGGATGTTCTGCACCGACCCCTTGCCGTAGCTCCGCTGGCCGACGATCGTCGCCCGCTTGTGGTCCTGGAGCGCCGCGGAGACGATCTCGGAAGCCGACGCCGAGTTCTGGTTGACCAGCACGACCATCGGCAGGTCTTCATACGTGCTGTCTTTCTGGGCGGTGTAGGTCTTGGGGATCGTGTTCCGTCCCTTGGTGCTGACGATGTCCCCCTTGTCGAGGAACGTGTCGGACACCTCGACCGCGGCGCTCAGCAGGCCGCCGGGGTTGTCGCGAAGGTCGAGGATCAGGGCCTTGGCGTCCTGGTCCTTCAACTCGTCGAGCGCCTTACGGAGTTCTTCGGCGGTGTTCTGGATGAACGACGAGATCCGGATATAGCCGATCTTCTTGTCCTTGTCGATCATATAGTCCCACCGGCCGTTCTTCTCGCGGTGGTCGCCCAGGACGCTGGGGACTTCGATGATCGCGCGGGTGAGCTTGATCGGTTCGGGCTGCTCGCTCCCCTCGTGCAGGACGTCGAGCGTGACCTCGGTGCCGGGACGGCCGGTGAGCACTTCGACGGCCTTGTCGGGGCTCATCCCCTCGGTCGAATGGCCGTCGATGTCCATGATCAGGTCGCCGGCCATCACCCCCGCCTCATAGGCCGGGGTGCCGACCATCGGCGAGATCACCCGCAGCCGGCCGGCGTCGTTGTCGAGGCCGACCTGGATGCCGATGCCGCCGAACTTGCCCTCGATCTGCTTGCGGAACTGCTTCCATTCGCTCGTGTTGATGAACGAGGAATGCTGGTCGAGGTTCTGGAGCATCCCTTCGAGGGCGCTCTCCAGCAGCTCGCGGCGCGTGACGGGACGCACGTAGTTGGCTTCGACCTTCTCGACGGCGTCGACGAACAACCCGTACAGCTCGAGCATCTCGTCCTTGGGTTTGGCGCCCTGCGTCGCCTGCCAGCAGAAGGCGCTCAACGCGGCGACCACGGCCAGGCCAAAATAGATCCGTCTCGGCATCGGCGAGCCTCCCAAGATGTCGTTCCGACCTTGCTCGATCCGCCTTCGATTGGAAGACGGCGATCGTCTCTTGCCTTCAGTCTATTCGACGATCGCGGAAGCCGGCAAGCTCGCCCTCCGCGATCAAGGCCCGCAGGCCCGGCGTCCTTAGGACGACGGTTCCGCGCCGGCGTCGAGCCCAGCCAGAAGTTTCGCCGCCTCGTCGAGTCCGGCGACCGGCTGGCGGCAGGCGCGATCCTCGCAGTAATAGAGCGTCGCACGGTCGCCGATCGGAGGACGATTCTCCAACAGGGGGACCACGCAGGCGAGCGATTCGACGGCTCCCGGGGCCGCCGGGGCGACGACCGCGCGCGGCAGGAACCGGGCGTGGACGGCTTCGAGAACCTGGTCGAACTCGCGCGGGGCCGAGCCCGCGACCACGGCCAGTTCGCAGCCCGGCGCGACCGCGAAGTCAAGGGCGAGCAGGCTCTGCCCGGCCGCCGTGGGGGCGTTCTCGAATACGGTCTCGACCGCCGCGATCGCCTCGCGCCCGGTCCGGTCGAGGTCGTCTCGGCCGGTGAGCGCGGCCAGACGGACGAGGGCGGACGCGGCCATGCCGTTGCCCGAGGGGGTCGCGTTGTCGAACAGGTCCTTCTGACGCGTGATCAGGACTTCATGGCTCTTGCCGGTGAAAAAGAAGCCGCCGTGCTCGGGATCGACGAACTCGTCGATCATGACCCGCGCCAGGTCGAGGGCGGCCTCGATCCACCGCGGTTCGCCGGTCGCCTCGTAGAGCCGGGTCAGGCCGTCGATCAGGCAGGCGTAGTCGTCGAGGTAGGCGTTGAGGGTCGCCCGGCCGTCCTTGTAGGTGTGCAGCAGCCGGCCGTCGTCGGCTCGCATCCGGTCGAGGATGAAGCCGGCCGCGCGGCGCGCGGCGTCGAGATACCGAGGCTCCTTGAGCAACCGGCCGGCCGGGGCGAGGGCCGCGATCATCAGGCCGTTCCAGGAGACGAGGACCTTCGTGTCCTTGGCCGGCGGAATCCGCTTCTCGCGGGCCGCGAGCAAGACCGTGCGCGACGCGGCCAGTTCGGCGTTCAGCTCCGTCTCGTCGCGCCCCAGCACCTGCGCCGCCTGGGTGATCGTCCGGGGCAGGTTGAGGATGTTGCGGCCTTCCCAGTTGCCGGGCGGCGAGACGTCATAAACATAAGCAAACGTCTTGCCACGCTCTTCGCCCAGCAGGTCGAGGATTTCGCCCAGCGACCAGACGTAGAACTTCCCCTCCTCGCCTTCGCTGTCGGCGTCCTCGGTCGAGTAGAAGCCCCCCTCGGGGGCGGTCATGCGGCCGAGGACGTAGTCCAAGGTCTCGCGGGCGACCTGGCCGAAGTAGGGCTCGCCGGTGAGTTGGAGCGCCTCCAGGTACGTCGAGGTCAGGAGCGCGTTGTCGTAGAGCATCTTCTCGAAGTGGGGGGCGAGCCAGCGGTCGTCGGTCGAGTAGCGGGCGAAGCCGCCTCCCAGGTGGTCGTAGATGCCGCCGCGAGCCATCTTGTGGAGCGTGTGCACGGCCGCGTGCCGGGCCTGAGCGTCGCCGGTCCGCTCGGCCTGTCGGAGCAGGACGCGGAGGTCCATCGGGTGGGGGAACTTGGGCGCGTGGCCGAAGCCGCCGTTGAGGGCGTCGAAGGTCTTGACGAGCGCCCTCGATGCGCGGTCGAGGTGGTCGACGACCAGCGAGTCGGCCGACCCACCCCGGGCGACGGCCGCCATCTCGTGCAGCCGGTCGGTCATCTCGGCGGCCGACTGCTTGATCTCGTCCTGCCGCTCTTCCCAGGCGCGATTCACGCTCAGCAAGACCCGGGGGAACCCCGGCATCCCCCGCGAGTCGGTGGGGGGGAAATAGGTGCCGCCGTAGAACGGCTTGAGGTCGGGCGTGAGGAAGACCGACATCGGCCAGCCGCCTCGCCCGGTCATCGCCTGGACCGCGTTCATGTAGATCTGGTCGAGGTCGGGGCGTTCTTCGCGGTCGACCTTGATATTCACGAAGTGGGCGTTCATGATCCGGGCGATATCCGGATTCTCGAAGCTCTCGCGCTCCATGACGTGGCACCAGTGGCACGCCGAGTAGCCGATCGACAGGAAGATCGGCCGGTTCTCGGCCCGGGCCCGTTCGAGGGCCTCAGGCCCCCACGGAAACCAGTCGACCGGGTTCTGCGCGTGTTGGAGCAAGTAAGGGCTGGTCTCGCCCGCCAGCCGGTTGGCCGGGTGCGCGTGCGAGCCGGAACGATCGGAGTCTGCGTGTGTTGATGACATGCCCGAATTCTAGGCCGGAACCGGCGACAAGGTCAACGTCGGCGCGCGGGCGAGGCCTCAGAGCGGCGCACCGGCGGGCGCGGACAGCCATCAAAGCAGGCTGTCGCGAGCATGCCTTCTCCCGCAAGGGGAGAAGGGAGTTCGACTCCGTCCCGCCTGCAATCCAACGGCAGGCCGCCTTAGATCTCGTTGGCCAGCTTGTAGATTCCGTGCCCCTCGGGCTTCAGCTTGCCTTCGGCGACCAGCTCGTCCCAGATCCCCACGGGGTGGCCGGCGGGGGGGGTGATGCCGCCGATATGGGAGGTCTTGGAGCCGGGGCTGAGGCCCGAGTGGTCGTCGAGTCGTGCGAGTTTAAGGCGCTTCTTGAAGGCCTTGTAGGCCCGTTTGCGCTCTTCATCCGTGGACATGCCGTCTCTCCTGGCGCGAGGCGACTTCGTGGGTTCCCGGCCCCTATGATGCCGGGAAATTCCAACGTGTCGAGTCCGATTCGCTTCGCTCGGAGCGGGATTCAGACGGGGTCGGCCAGGCGGCGGCTGACGACTTCGAGCAGCCGGCCGGCTTCCTGGGTTTCGAGGTTGCCGTTGAACCGGACGCTGAACGTCCGCTCGCCGTCCCAATCCTGGTTCTTGGCTTCTTCCTGGGAGTGGACGATGACGCCTTGAAACGTGGTGCGGCGGAGGAGTTCGTCGATCAACTCCTCGGTCGCGAAAAGCTCCAACTCGCGATCCGTCATTCTCAGCCTCGGAGAAAGAGGGGAACCGACTTCGTTCCCGATGCCGCGGCGGGGTGCGTTCACGCCGACTTGGTGAACGATCAAGTGGATTCTAATCAGACCCCCGGGTTCGAGGGAAGGCCAATCGCGAGATGGGAGGCGAGCGAGGGGAGGACGACGCCGCGCGAGTCTCGGCGGCGTGCGGGGGATGGGGGAGTCGGGAATGGTCGCCGCGGCGAAGCGAACGGGTTCCGATCGCCGCGGCCCCGATCGTCAGAAGCGGGACGAGGGCTCGAGCAGGACGTCGCGATACGTGCGCACCCGAGGGCGCGCTTCACCCCGCTGGAGGGTCATGTCTTCGGGGTACTCGATGGCCAGCCTGACCCTGTCGCCCCGAATCTCCACGACCGTGACGATGACGTCGTCGCCGATCATGACGCCTTCGCCCTCTTCCCTGGGGATGACGATCACTATGCACCTCGTTGCTAGGTTCAGAAGGCTGAATCAGGCCCGACGTCGCGATGCCTCGGAGGCGACGGTCGGGAACGACCACCTGATTGTATCGACGGCCCCTAGTCCGTCAATCGCTTACCGACGACCTTGGCGAAGGCCCCTTGAACGTACCGGCTTGCGGCGTTCGCCGAGGCGATTTTCCGATTCGCGACGGGCCCCCGACGGCGGCCCCGAGGCGCGGAACGGCCGCGTCGATCAGGTCGCGCGCCACTTCAGATCGACGGGTTCGAGATCCTTGTCGAGACCGCCGTCGACGCGGTGCAGCTCGATCGTCGCGCCGTCGACCGTGGGCTCGAACCGGCACCAGCCCAGTGGCTGGTCGGCGGCGAACGGGTAGCCGACGGCCGGCAGGTTGACGAAATGCAGGTCGCCGTCGCGTCGGAGATCCCACCTGTGCGAATGACCGAAGACCAGGGCCTTGACCTGCTTGCGAGGGCGGAGGATCGCCAGGAGTTCCTCGGTGTCCCAGAGGCACTGCCAGGCGTTTTCCGACGCGTTTTTGGGGTTGTGGTGAACCAGGACGACCGTCGACGACTGCGGCTCGGCGTCGAGCGTCTTCGCCAGCCACGCGCGCTGGGGCTCGCGGAGATTGCCGGTCACCTGCTTCGGCTTGTCGAGCGAATCGAGGATCACCAGCCGGATTCCGGCGACGTTCACGACTCCGATGTAGCGATCGTCGACCAGGCCCAGCCCGGGGTCTTCGGGCTTGAGCACTTGGAGGAACTGGGCCCGGTCGTCGTGGTTCCCCATCGCCAGGTGAAAGGGCACGCCGAACTCGCGGAGCGGACGGATCAACGACAGGAACTGCTGGTAATCGCCGGGCTGCCCGTCTTTGTGGGCGAGGTCGCCGAGCACGACCACGGCCCTCGGCATTTCGGGCTGCTTGAGGATGTCGAGGATGGCGACCCGCAGGTTCTTGGTCATGTTGTTCTTGGGCCCGCCGTTTTCCGCGACGACCGGGTCCGCGTTGATGTGCGTGTCGGACAGGAGCGCGATGTACCCCGACGGCAACGCACTGGGCGTCGGCTCGCCGACCGCGACGGGTTGCTCGGCGTTCCCGCAGCCGAGGACCGTCGAGACGCCGCCGAGAGCGAGGCCCGAGAGGAAATCACGACGAGTCGGCAACAAATGAATCGGCATATCTTCGTTCGCTTTAATTATTTGGATTCGAAGTACGATCTCTCTCGTCTTGCCGTTTCAATAGTACTACCGGCCCGCATCTCGTGCCATCTCTCCATGCGATGATGAGACGTCCGACGCGCGCGTCGTCGACGAAAACGCCCGCCTGGCGAGGGCGGGCGTTCGCTTCCGTGGGGTTGAACGATCCCGTGCCGGCGGCCTCAGGTCGTCTCGACGACCATGCCGTTGGCGCGGATCGGGTCGACGGACGGGGCGGGTTCGATGCTCGGGACGCCGTCGACGCCGCCGGTCGCCATGGCCGCCTGGATGTTCTCCATCGCCTGCTTGGCGATCGCGTCGGTGAAGTCTTGGAGGCCGCTCCCGTTCGGCGAACTGGCGAGGTCGAAGCCCGATTTCTCGGCGACGAGCAGGCTCATGAGCATGCCCATGAGGCCGGTCCCGACGGCCGAGCCGCCGTCGGCCGTGCCGCCGCTCCCCGGCGCCATGAACACGCGCTCGGGAACCAGCGGCTGCGTGCTGGAGGCCAGATTCTGTGCGACGACCGACAGGGCGTAGAGCCGGGGGTCGGTGAACGACTGGATCTTGCGAAGCAAGACCGACGCTTCGGACAGACCTTCCTGGAGCAGCCGGGCGCCTTCGCCCCGGCCGGCGAGGATCTTCCGACGGCTGTCGGCCTCGGCCCGGACGACGACTTGCTCGGCTTCCTTGCGGGCTTTGGCGAGCTGGGCCTCGGCCTCGTTCTCGACGATCCGCACCTGGATCAGCGAGTTGGTCAGCGTGGTCTGCATCTCGGCCGTCGCCTGCGCCTCCTTAAGCGCTTTGAGCTTCTCGGCCGCGACCACCTGCTTGCCGTACGTCTCCATCTGTTCGAGCGAGAGCTGACGCAAGCGGAGCTGTTCCAGAAGGTTCTCGATCTTGCCGCCGGCCTCGGCCGTGTCGGGCTTGCCGATCAGCACGTCGACGCATTCGATGTCGAAGTTGTGGAACTTCCGGCTCAGCTCGTCCTGGGCCTCGTGCTGGATCGAGTCGCGCTCCTGGAGCAGGTCGAGCATGGTCCGCTTGTGGGCCACGTCGCGGAAGTAAGCGCTCAGCATCGGGTCGAGCGTCTGGGTGATCAGCTTCTTGACGTCGCCGAACCGCTGGATCACGCTGGGCGCCTTCTGGTAGTCGATGTGGACGACCACCGAGAGCGGCAGCATGGGCTCGTAGGCGTCGCGCGTCACCAGGTCGATCGACTTCAGGCTCTCGTCGTAGCGATGGCTCTCGGTCCGGCCGGTGACCCAGTGGAGCACGAAGTTCGTCGTGGGCACCAGGATGATGTTGCCCGCATACGTATTGAAGGCGTACTTGCCCGGCCCCAGCGGTTTTTCCTGAACGCCGCGCTCGCCTTCCGAGACGCGCTCGCCGTGGCGGAACGTCTGCCCCGAGAGGTCGTTGCCGGTCCGCCCGTAATAGCTGACGATCACCCCGACGTAACCGATCGGCACGATCGTCTTGGGGATCGATTCGACGGTCGCGAACCATCGATTGATGAAGTACGTGCCGTCGATCAACGTCGCATACTGGCGACCGCGACGGCCGCCGGCCCGGAGGAACGCCTCAGGGTCCTGGTAATTGTTGTGGTGGTCCTTGTCGTTGCGCTCGCTGCCGACCGCTGGCGCGATGATCTCGCCCGTCGACAGCGAGGGGCCGTCATGCACGGTGACGATGCCCATGCTGTCGACCAGCACGCGACGCTCGGGGTTGAGCGGGTCGGGAGCCTCGATCGATCCACCGATCACCACCGGGTCGAACCCAAACTCTTCGGCCAACTGGCGCTGCCAGCTCACGAGCGTCTTGAATTCGTGCTGGCCGCCGACTTCGAGACGGTAGACCATGTCCTCGGTGATCACGTAGAAGAGGGCCAGGTTGACGGCGTAAACGCCTTCGCGGAGGATCGACCGCTGCCGACCACGCTGGCCGAGCGCGGGCTCTTGCTCGGGATCAGCGGCGGCGGCCGGGCCGACGAGGAAGGCGCGGGCGTCCTGGAAGTTGTTGCAGTCGACGACCTGGCCCAGCGTCTGCACCGGCGCCAGCGGCACGCCGTCCCGGGCGTAGACGTAGCCGATCTTACCTTGCGGCACCATGACGAGAGGCAGCTTGTGAATCCGATACTGCCAGCGCCAGAGTCCGATGTGGACGCCGCCGCGGAGCAGCTCGGCCTGAAAGCCGGCCTCGCCGTTCAGGGCCATCATCCGGCCCTCTTGAACCGAGCCCTTGCCGGCCCAGAGCTTCTCGACCACGCCGACCCGATTGTTGGCGATGTACCGCAGGCCCAGCAGCTCGCAGAAGACGGCGAGGGCCAGAATCAACCCCACGAGCCAGAACAGGCCGGCGGGGACGTCCGAGAAGTCCGCGAACAGAGCGGCGTTCGGGAGGTTGAAGGAAGGAACGAAGTGCGATGCCACAAACACGAAGAGTGGCGAGCCCACGTTGCGACTCCAGGGCGAACGATCGCGCGAGGCTCGCTTGACGACGGGACGACCGTGAAGCGCCAACGCCTCGTGCAAGACGCCCGACGAACATCGGGCGCGGCGGAGACGTTCACGCTCCGCCGTATTTGACGTATATTCGCATTCGGCTTGAAATATTCAAGGATCTCGGTTTAAAACCTCGCGGAATCCGCACCCAGTGCATTCCGCGCCCGACGCGCCCGAAAGGTTGCTTCCATGAGCTTTGAAGTCGAGGTCAAGTACCGCCGCGTGGATCACGACCGGCTCGTCCGCAGGCTCGCTGAACTCGGGGCCGAGGCGAAGGGGAGCGTCGAGCAAGAAGACTCTTACATGAACCACCCGTCGCGCGACTTCGCCGTCACCAACGAGGCTTTCCGCATCCGCCGCGTCGGCGACGACAACCGGATCACCTACAAGGGGCCGAAGCACGCCGGCCCGACCAAGACCCGCGAGGAGATCGAGATCCCCTTCGCCGCCGGCCCCGAGCCGCTCGGCGGTCTCGTCCGGCTGTTCGAGACCCTGGGCTTCAAACGCGTCGCCACGATCCGCAAACAGCGCGAGAGCTTCCACCTCCGGTTCGAAGACCACGACCTCGAAATCGCCCTCGACCGCGCCGAGAATCTCGGCGACTTCGCCGAGATCGAAGCCATCGCCGCCGACGCCGCCGACCTCCCCCGCGCCCAGCGCGCCGTCCTCGAACTCGCCAAGCTCCTCACCCTGACCGACGTCGAGCCCCGGTCGTACCTCCGGATGCATCTCGAGAGCGCGGCGCGTTCCTGAGATGAAAACCGGAGGCCGCGACGGCGGGAGTCGACGGCCTTGAGTAGGAGACGCGGATTCGCATGAAATCATACAACCTGAAAACCGCGATGATCGCGATCGCGGTGGTCGCCGTCCTCTGCGGTAGCGAGGTCATGAGAAGGAGGTCGGCGCGCTTCAAGAGGCTTGCCGCGATGTACGCCGGCCTGGAGGCCGATCACGTCTTCCGGGCCTCGGTCGCCGATGCAGGCGAGGCCTTCGCCGCCGAGAAGGTTGGTCAGGGCGAGTCGGGCCGCTCGTCGGAATGGAAGGAACAACGGGATTGGTGGTCGATGCAAAGAAAGCGGAACAGGAATCTCGCGGCGTCCTATCGACTCTTGAAGGATCTATGCCTGAACGCCACGCGCAGCCCCTGGAACCTTATGCCTCCCGTCGAGCCGGACATCCCCGCCGAGCGACTCCTCCCGCCTCCCGATCTCCCACTTCAATTCACGACCGATCCGGTGACTCTTGAGATGTCCCCCTATTGAATAAGAGCAAGATTTGGCCGACTTGGCTGGCTGGCTCGGCCGAAGCCTCAACTATCCGACCAAGACGTCGGAGTCCAGGAGGGAGCGGCGCGCGGCTGGCCGACTCTACGAAACGGGAGACGCCCATGCGGTACGTGATGCGGCAGAAGTTCTTCAGTTGGGGCGACGACTTCACCATCCAGAACGAGTCCGGCGAGGACGTGTATTTCGTGAAGGGCACGGTCTTCAGCCTCGGCGACCAGCTTTCGTTTCAGGATATGCAGGGCAATGAGCTGGCCTTCATCCGGCAGAAGTTGATGGCCTGGGGGCCGACGTACGAGATCTTCAGCGAGCGCGAGCTTCGGGCGGTCGTCAAGAAGTCGTTGTTTACGTTCTTCCATTGCACATTCAGCGTGGACGTGCCCGGCCCCGACGACCTGGAAGCGTCCGGCGGCTTCACCGATCACGAGTACACGTTCGTGCGGGGCGGACGGGTTGCAGCGACCGTTTCGAAGCAATGGTTCACCTGGACCGACACCTACGGCGTGGACGTCGCCGAGGGCGAGGACGACCTCCTGATCCTGGCGGCGACGGTCGTCATCGACCTGGCTTGTCACGACAAGAAAGACTGACGCGACGGTCGCCACAATATTCCCGGCTCGGCGACGAACACCATCCGGGTCCGGGACTTTCAGAAGGAATGATACATGTCTCACGATGCGTTCAGTCTGAGCGTGCTTGCCGCGCTCGCCGCCGTGGCGATTCTCATGATCGTCGTCGCTCTGCCGGTCGTGCTGAGCATGCGCCACGCCGCGAAAGACCGGGAATTCCAGCATGCCGAGCGGCTGAAGGCGCTGGAGATGGGCCGACCGTTGCCGGGCGAATCCACACCCGAGTACTCGCCCAAGGGCGCGGGCACGGGGATCGGCGTCTGGGTCCCGATCTGCGCCCTGGGGATCGCCCTGGCCGCCACGACGGATTCAAACAATTCGGAAGCCGCCGACGTGGCCATCTGGGTCTCGGCCGGTTGCGTGGGAATGACAGGCGTGATTTGCGGCACCATCCTGGCCGTGCGCGCAACGATGCAGAACGGCAGAACGGCCAACCACTTCGCCCCCTCCAAGCATTCGTTCGAGGAATCCGAGATCGACACCGTGAGCCGACGCGGCCTCTGAGCCGAGGCGGGTACGAATCAGCCGCCGCAGCAGGGGCAGATTCGCGGCACGAAGACGGTCAGCGTCGCGCCGTATTTCGTGAACTGGTACGGCTTGCCGTCGAGGACGCCCCCCTGCTTGGGCTCGGTTTTGTGGGCCGCGATCAGGTAGCTGTTCGCCTCGGTCGGCTCGAACGACGCTTCGCCCTTCTCGTCGGTGAGCCGCTCGTAACGATCGTCGAGGCCGGATTTGAGCGTCGCGCCACGGGGGATGAACGACACCCGCTCGCCGGCCAGCGGGCGGCCCTTGTAGAGCAGCCGGACCTGAATCGGAGTGCCGGGCCCCATCGGCGTGACGGGGTTGACGACGGGCACCAGCTCCAGGTCGTGCCCGAGCGGCTTGTCGAAGCCGGGATTGTCAGCCGACGGCTTGTCCAGGCTCGTCGAGGCGACGAAGAACGTTTTCGCGCCCTTGATCGACCGCTCCGGCGCGTAGCTCATCACCCGGTCGGATCGGTGGCCGATGAGATAAAGCCCCGGCTGGGCGGGCTCGAACCGGGTCGTCCAGTAGCCTTCCTGCGGCGTGTACCCGGTGTCGATCAGCCGATCCTTCAAGTCGTACCGTGTCCCGTCCGGCCCGACCACGTCCAGACTGGCGCCTTCCAGCGACAGCTTGCCGGCCAACTTGAAATCGCGATGCTCGTTGCCGTGGTTGCCGAGCATCAGGTCGACGTGGACCACGTCCCCGGCGCGGACGATGTTCGTATTGGTCTGCACCCATGTATCATGAGCAAGAGCCGATGCGGGCGTCGTGAAGGCCAGAAGCAGAATCAGGCGTTTCGTCATGGTGGTTTCCGTTAGGTGAGTCGTGGAAAGCCGTCGTGATGTGGTCACAGTCGCGGATGGGTTGTTCGATCCAGCGAAGTCCGTGGCCCAGCATACCGCCGGGCCACGGGCCTCATGCGGCCGTCAGTCGGGCTTGTGGTCCTTGTGGCAGGCCATGCACGAGGTCGAGACCTTCTTGAACGCCGCCTCGGCCGCCGGTTTGTCCTTCTTCTTGGCACCGGCGTCCAGCGCCTTGGCGTTTTCGTAGTAGGCTTCGGCCAACTTCTTGAAGTCCGCCTTGTCGCCCTTGGGCGCGTCGTTCTTCGGCAAGTCCGCGCCCAGGGTCACGAAGCCCTTGCTGAGATCCTGAATCGACTTCCAGTCGGGCGAGTCCGCCTTGAAGGCCGTCTTCAATTTGTTCAGGGGCGCGTCAGCGCCCTTGTGCAGCTTCTTCATGACCTCTTTGATCGTCGCCGGCTTCTTGTCGTCGTCACCGCCGGCCCAGACCGAAACCGCCGAAAAGGCGATCACGCTCACCACGCATGCCAGTCGCTTCATATCAAATCTCCAGTGAATTGGGATACTCTCGACAGGCCGTTCCGCCCGTCTCTTGGGCACTTTTGTAGATACTCCGTGATCTCCGCCAGACGCAGCCCTGGCACCGCGTGGGGCTTCCTCTTGGACTACAGGTCGAACGGACATCCCGAATACTCTTGATCGGGCGCGTCCACGACGTCGATCGGCCGTTCAGCCGTGTCGGACAACCTCGCGAGCGTCGCCCCCAGTTCCTGGAGCATTCCCGACGAGTAGCCGGGCCAATGATTTAGGATGCGCCCGTCGGCGTCGACCACCACCACATAGGCGGAATTCTCGATCTCGTAGGCTCGCACGATCTGTAAGGCCGGGTCGAGCAAGAGCGGATAGTCGATCCGGAATCTCTCCGCCCACCGCGTCGCCTTTTCCGCCTCGACGTCGATCACCCCGAAAAACCCGGCTTCGGGGTAGGCGGCGTGCAATCGATTGAAAAACGGCTGGGCCGCCTCGCTGCACGGGCAGCCGAACTTGGCGAAAGTCAGGACGACCGGCCCGCGACGACGCAGTTCGCCGAGGTTGTAGGTACGGCCATCGACGGCCACCGCCTCGAAGTGTGGGGCCGTGCGCTCAACCATCGCCTTGCTGGCGTCGGCCATCTCCTTCGTGACGAGGTGTTTCGTCGAGCCTTCAATGATCATCAACGTGGAAGCGACAGCCCCGCCCGATTCGGAGCGGAGCCGCGCCAGTGCGAATACTCCGCCCACTACTGCGATGAGAGCGCAGAACGTCGCGACGGCGATACGGTTCATAGTCGTGCCTCCGCTCAATAGGCGTCAGCGGAGATCACCTCGCCGCCGCTGCGGGTGCTGAGCCCCCGCCACGCCGTCAGGTTGACAGCGTCCTTGACGAACTGGACGTGTCCGTCGCAGCAGAGCAGGTTCACGCCGCCCGGGTGGTTGCCGCGGGCGGCCTTCCAGGCCGGGTTGTGCGGCGGGCTCGACTGCCAGCAGTCGAACGATTTGGAGTTCGGCGTGAGATAGTGGTTGTAAAGCGTCGTGCGATAGTCGCCGTCCCACCAGCCGTAGCCCTTGTCGAGCCGCCAGCCCGAGGGACTCGCACAGCCCGCGTCCGAGAGCGGCGTCGAGCCGATCGCCGCCGCGCGCCGGACGTCCTGCGGCATCGGCGTCGCGCCGGTTTGCGTGCTGGCCCCTCCGCCGGCCGGGCCGATGAGCTGCTCGGAAGCCGCGGCCGTGTTGCTCGATCCGTCCGTGAGCGAGGCCATCGACTGGGCCGATCCAAGCACGAACGCGCCGTTGGCTTGCACCGTCACCCCCGCGTCGCCCGGATTCACGGTCGCGGGCGACCCGTCGCCGGTGCAGAAGTGGTAGTTGCTCATTCCCGACGTGACGCCGCCCGGCAGCGTGGTCGGCGGCTCGGCCGAGTCGCTGGGGCAGAGGAAGAAGTTCACCTTGGACGCCATCACCGTCGTGTTGGCCGGAAACGGCGTCCACGGCGAAGTGCCAAGAACGCTGCTCGGACCGGCGGCGATCGGCCAGTTCATATTGAGGGCGTTGTAGACGTTCGACTGTTCGAGATACGGCGTGAGCTGGGCGAGCACCGACCAGCGATAATGCAACGCCGGAACCCCCGGATAAACTTGCGTGGGACGCGGGTAGAGGAAGCCGACCGGGAAGGTGTTCAAGGCCGAGTGGTAATTGTGCAGCGCGATCCCGATCTGCTTCAGGTTGTTGGTGCACTGGGCGCGCCGGGCCGCTTCGCGGGCGGCCTGAACGGCGGGCAGCAGCAAGGCGATGAGCACGGCGATGATCGCAATGACCACCAGCAGCTCGATGAGCGTGAATCCGCGACGGCGATGCATGTCTTGATCCCTGAATAGAAAAACTCGGAACGCGGACCGGCGCGAAGCCGACGGCCCGAAAGGGCGCGGTTCACGACGACCGTGGATATTCACGTGACGGACGTTGCCTGGCCCCGGCCTGCGTTTTGAGCGCGCGGACGGAGTCCGTTGACATCGAGGGCGATGAACTGGAATCAGGCGACGGCCGGGCGTTCCGGGGGATCGTCAAGGCGGGAAGACCGCCGAGGAGGGAGCATGCAGCGCGTGAAGGAAGGAAAGAGCCGTTCCGCGACGACGGGCGTGAGCGGCCCGCACAGGGCAAGCGCGGCGGCCTTGGCGCTAGGGCCGGCCGGAGGCGCGTTCGGCAGGATCGGATCACCGCACGGGGCGGAATTCAGGCACGGCCCCGCATCCGCTCGCGCCGGCGACGGTGAAGCGGGACGAGGCTTCGCAGCCTTCGGCCCGCAGCAGCACGACGCCTTCTTGCACCTGCTGCCGCAGTTGCAGTGCTCGCTGTGCTCTTCCGCGTCGAAGGGGGGAGCTGAGGAAACCTGCATCGCATCCACGCTCCGCCCTTGCCCAAGGCTGAGCGCGAGCACGACCGCCGGCAACAACTTGCAGGCGAACCTTCGCGTCCAGGGGTAGGGTCGGGATGTTTCCACGCGGGCGGCTTTCGTGGCGGGATGGACGAGGCGCGGTTGGGTCCACGTCGAGCCTCCATGATCGAACGCCGACGCCGTCGTGTCAAGGAAGCGGCGCTTTCAAGTCGGGATTCCGGGCCGCTTCAGCAGCAGGCCGAACGCCCAGGGTCTCGATCCTCAGCCGGTTCCGATACGTCCCCGCGGCATGGCCGACGCAGTCCCAGCCGCGACCGACCGATGTGCCGGCCAGCGTGATGTAGATCGCGGCCCTCGAACCGGGCGCGTCGCCCTCCAGGCTGAACTCGATCGCGTTGACCGGCGCGCCCCAGCCGGCGGTCGGCGAGAGGACCGTCCCAGCCTGGGCCGACCAATCGTCCAGCGTGATCCGCGCGACGGCCGCATCGCCGTCGTGAAGCGTAATCGCCAGCGGCTCCGAACGGGTCAGCCGGCCGCCGGCCAGCTCGCGGAACGGCCCTTTCTCGCCGCTCGTCCCCTCGACGACGTGAAAACCTCCAGCGGCGTCCATGTACGCGAACCGCAGCGGGCGGCCGACGGGATAATCGGCGGGACGCACTTCGATGCGTTGATTCGGACAAGGAGAGAACGACAGCGAAAGCCGCTTGTGTCCGGAGACCTCAACGTCGCAGAACGAGTTCAGGTGCGACTCGATCGGGCACGGCAAGCGGGCCGTCGACTCCAGGACGATCGGACCGGCCCCGGCGTCCGGCCCGACCTGAAGCGTTGCGTCGTAATCGGCGCGGTAAGTCAGCGACAGCCCGTTCTCGTCCTGGGCGGCCGAAGTCAGTCGCAGGTCGGGGCCCTCGCGAATCGCGGGAGGAGCGAGGATCGTCAGGCAGCCGTCGGGCGATCGGGCGAGGAACCGCAGGAGCGGCTGGACGGACAGCGTCAGCCCCCCGGCCTTCACGGTCGCCGACCCGTCGCCGACGTGGACGAACAACCGTTCTCCCAGCCGGCCGTTTGGAGAAGGTGCGACGGTCCCGGAAACCGTCTCGGGCATCGCGAGGTTGAGCGGCCGGGTGTCCGGCGCGGGGGGACGTTGCGAGAGCGGCAAGACGGCGCCGACCAAGGCGGCGACGAGCGCGACGCCCCAGACCGGCCAGACCGCCGCCGGCGCCTTGCGCCGGAAGGTCATGACCAGAGCCCCGGCCATCAGGGCGGCCCCGATTAGCGGCACGACGAACAAACGGCCGAGGGTGATCGGGAAGACGAACCGGCCCACGAGGGCCGAGGCGCACCACGCGGCCGGAAACGCGGCGAGGCTCGCGCGGAGCCGTTCAAGTCGCTCGCGCCGGGCCGCCATGACGGCCGCGACGACGACGGCCAGGACCACGATCGGGGCGACGCTGTTGCTCCAGAAGCGCGGGTGCGAGAACGGGAAGCCCCCGGGCGTGAGCCACCACCACGCGGAGGCGGCCACGGCGTGGAGGCTGAGGACCAGCAGCCAGAACAGCCGCCAGGGTCGGGCCATTGGTCGGGCTCCTTCCTCGATCCGTCCGATCGACTTCACGCCCGTTCGGCCGAATCCTCGATCGACTCCAGGTCGACGACCCGGTCGTGTGGGCCGCGATAGGCGGTGGCGGACGGCCCGGCGACGGCGACGCGGCGGTCGCTGAGCCAGGCGAGGATGTGGTCGGCGGCGCGGCAGGCGGCACCGGGTTGGGCGGCGGTGTGTCGCAACGCGGCGAGGTCGGCCGTCGCCCGGGCGCGGGCCTTCGGGTCGTCGAGCCAGGTTCGCCCCCAGCGAGCGAGATCGGCCGAAACGTCGACGGCGGTCAGGTACTCGGGCATCAGCTCGGCGTCGGCCAGCAAGTTGACCAGCGTGATGTACTTGGACTTGATGAACCAACGCGCGACCCAGAGGTCGAACGGCCGGATCTTGTACACGATGACGGTCGGCAGCGCTTCCATCATCAGCTCAAGACTCACGGAGCCCGAGACTGACCAGGCGACGTCGGCGAGCCGGATCAATTCGGGGGTGCGGCCGGCCATCACTTCGAGCTTCGGGCCGGGTCGACCGTCCTTCGCCAACGTCTGACCGATGATCTCCTCGGCGAACGTCTTGTGCCGATCGTGGAGGCAGGCCACCACGAACCGCACGTCGGGACGGGCTTCGGCGAGCTTCGCCGCGGCGCTCGCCAGGATCGGCAGGTTGCGCTTCAGCTCCAGGGTCCGCGAGCCGGGCAGGATCGCCAGCACCGGACGGCCGTCGGCCTCCTGATCCTTCAGGAAGTCCTCGTCAAGCTCGCGATCCTGGAGTTCGTCGAAGTACGGATGGCCGACGTAGACCGCCTGGGGAACGTCGCGGTCGTGATACCAGGCCGGCTCGAACGGCAGGCTGCATAACACGAGGTCGACGTTCTCGCGGACCTTCTTGACCCGCCATCCGGCCCACGCCCAGAGCTGGGGAGGGACGAAGTAGAAGACCGGAACCCCCCTGGCCCGCGCCCGCTTGGCGATCCACCAGTGCAGGCCCGGGTAGTCGACGAGCACGACGGCGTCCGGGCGCTCGTCGCGGAAATAGCGGTCGGCCCGGACGACGAGCCGGATGAACGTGACGATGTTGAGGAACACGCTCAGGAACCACATGACCGCCAGGTTGACGAGCGGATAGAGCAAGGTCGCCCCGGCCTCGGTCATCTTGGGACCGCCGTAGCCGACGAACTCGGCGTCGGGCGCGCGCTCGCGGAGGGCGTGGATCAGGTTGGCGGCGTGCAGGTCGCCGCTGGGCTCTCCGGCCGAGATGAAGATGCGCATCCGTGGTTACTCGCTTCCGTGCTCATTGGTTTCAATCCACGCCCCAGCGAGGGGACGAACCGACTCGTTCGGGCGCGGGCGTGAAATCCCTACCAGAAATCGCCGCGGCCGGGAAGTCGAACCGGAAAGACCAGCGCGAGGCGCGACTTCCTCGGCGGCGGTCGCCGGGGGTTCGTGAACGCCCTGTAACGGCCGCCGAGGAATTATCGCGCCTTCCAACCGGTTCAGCTCGTCCGCATCGATCCGCTGAAAGCGGACATCTGGGCGACAAGCGGAGTCGCGGCAGCTACCGACGTGGACAGGGCCGGAGCGGCCGTGGAGACGTTGGAACCGGCCGAAGCCACTCCGCGAGTGAACGAGAAATCGTTTCCGCCGATCGACTGCCCCTGGAAGTCCAGGTTGATGTTGAACTGGTTCACCTGGCGGCCGTCGGTCGGCTGGATCGGACGGTTGTTGAGGAGGAATCCGGAGCCGCCGGCGACCTTCTCGTACTGCGCGAGCTGCTGATAATCGAGCGTGATCGGCGTCGAGAGCACGAGCCAGTTGACGGTCTGCGAAAGCGGCGGCGTCGTCAGCGAGCCTTCGTAGAACCAACCTTCCAGGCTGGTGGGGAGCAGGCCGGCGAAATCGATCGGGCTCGTGCCCGGCGTCGTGGTGTTCGGGCTCGTCAGGTCGGCCGTGGCGGCGTCGAGGATCGGCTGGAGCGCCGAATTATGCGCCCCGAGCTGGATGAAGACGGCGACGACCGTCTCGGCGCCCGCCGCGCTGACGTTCACGAAGTGCTCTTCCATCGGGTACGTTTAGCCGTTGACCTGGTTTTCCGCGGTGTCGTGGTAGTGGAACTGCACGAGGTGGAACGACTGGCCGTCGAGGTCGATGGAATTGCTGGCCGTCGAGCTGAACTGGACCTGAATCTGGGCTCCGTTGTTGATGATCGCCGAAGGCGTCGCGTCGGAATAGTTGATCGTCAGGTATTTGCCGAGATTGATCGGGGCGCCGGTGATGTTGATCGGCGACTCGAACGGCAGGGCGCCGGCCGGCGCGACCGTCGACCACGACGCCGGCCCCACCGGCCCGTTCGCCGGATTGTTGTTGCCCGTGTGGTAGCTCCAGTTCGTCCCGTTGTACGGCTTGCCGGTCACCGGGTTGGTGGCGTACGACCCCGTCGGCGCGCTGAACGTGAACGTCGGCGAGGTCTGGGTGAACGCCCTTGGGGCTACCACGTGGACGACGTACGTCCCATCGTTCCTGACCCGGAACTGATAGTTGCCCCGCGGCCCCGTGCGGGTCTGGGCCACGACCTGGTCGTTCGAGCCGATCAACTGGACGAGCACGCTCCCCAGACCGCGCCCGTTGGCGTCGTTGGTGATCTGCCCCGAGATCGTCTGGACCGGTTTCCAGGCGGCGCCGTGAACGCCGCTGAGGGCCAGACGCGGCTCCAACCACTCGACCCCGAGGAAAAACCGCGTGGCGCTCGCTCGGTTCACGACTCTTGTCAAATGTTGTCGTCGCATGGGGATGAATCGCTCCATGGCAGCATAGATGCGAGATCTCGATGACCAAAGTTGATTAAAAAACATCAACCTCGCGCATCATAGCCACGACGCAATACCTGTAAATCCCCCAGAGCCAAGCGGCGGCCGCTGGCGAAAATTAAAACGCGTTTACAACCTGGACATATTAGAGAATTCAGCTACTCGACGGATCTTCCTAATAAATGGGAAAGTCCGCCGATCTCGTTGGAAAGGCTGCGATATTAAGCCTTAATAAGCACATCTAAATCCGGACGAAGCCATGAAAAAACTCCAGCGCGGGCTTCGCTGGGGAGACATGGGCTGATGGACGGGTGTGGAGGGGACACTCGGGGCGGGCGCTCACGCGTCGGGCTCGGGCTCGTCGGGGAGGTTCAGTTCCTTGATCCGACGGTAGAGCCGAGGTCGTGAGACGCCGAGGATCTCGGCCGCGCGCGACTTGTTGCGACGGGCCTTGGCCATCGCGTTTTCGATCAGACGCCGCTCGACGTCCGTAAGGATTTCGTCGAGGGGTTTGGGAGGGGCGGCGCGAGGGGGCAGGTACGCGGCGCCGAGGTCGCCTCGGACGCCGGCGGGCAGGTCGTCGGCGTCGATGGGAACGGCCGGGACGTGATGGTCGTTCGCATCGGTCCCGGAGGCGTGCGCGTGGTCGATGACGCGGCCCAATTCGCGAAGGTTTCCAGGCCAGTCGTAGGCCGAGAGCGCCGACTCCGCGGCGGGAGTGAAGCCCGACCGTTGCGGCCCTCCACGCTGATTGGCGCGTTCGAGGAAATGTTGCGCGAGCAGCAGAATCTCGCCCCGGCGCTCGCGCAAGGGAAGGAGCCGGATAGTCAGGACCGAGGCGGCGTAGTAGAACTCGGAGCGGAGCCGTTCAGAACGGACGGCGGCCTCCGGATCGCCCGAAGTGAAGCACAGCAGGCGGACCCGGCCGTCGAGCGCCTCGACAAGCCGCAATTGGACGTCGCGCGGCAAGGCCAGGACGTCGCCGACGAGGAGGGTCGAGCCGTCGTCCGCCGCCAGTCGGGAAGGCGCGGCGGCCTCGGCGCCGCGAGGGTGGTCGGCGGCCGGCTCCGCCGTGGCGAACAGCTCGCGCTCCAGGACGTCGGCCGGCAGCGCCTGGCAGTCGAAGGTCGACAGCGGCGAGCCCGACGCGGCGCCGAGCTGATGGATCACGCGGGCGACGTGCCGCTTTCCGGTTCCCGGCTCGCCGACGATCAGGGTCGGCGCGCGAGACGACGAGGCGACTCGCACCTGTTCGAGCAGGCGATGGTGGGCCGGTCCCGCGCCGATCAGGGTGTCGAATCCGAAGCGTTTGTAAAGCGCCTGCCGCAGTTCGAGCAGCCGGACGCGGAGCCGATGCGACTGCGACGTGACCACGGCCGATGGGTCGTCGGCCTCGCGCACCTGGCCGAGCAGTCCCAGCAGCGCGCCGTCCGGCCCCCGGAACGGCCAGAACGCGACCCCCCGCCAAAGCCGTTCGCCGCTGGCGCGGAGGATCAGGGTCGAACTCGTCGCGGCGCGGCCGGCCAGGACCTCGGACGGTGGGGTGAAGCTGGCGGCGAGGTCGGCCGCGTCGCCCGCCTCGGAGGGCCCGTACGACGAGCAGACCGTTCCCAGGATGGACTCGGCTTTGTGACCGGTCAGACCCTCCCAGGCGTGGTTCACCCAGATGATGCGAAGGTCCGAATCGAGCCAGAACATCGGCTCGCGCGCCGATCGCCAAAGCTGATCCGGCCGGAACGCCGAGGCGCGTGGGGGGGGCATGATTCGAGGACACTCCCACGGGGTGGATCGGAACGACGACCCATCGGCGATCGGCTCAGGACTCGGAGAACCGGCTCCACGACCAGACGACCTGGCCGATCAGGAAGTTGGGGCTGGCCTCCCCCATCTCGACGGGGACCAACGGGAACTCGCGCCCCGCCTGATTAGGCCGGAGGATCAGATGACGTCCGCTGACGTCCAGCCACCGGATCATCGGCACGCCGTCGGGACACGCGGCGACGATCCGGCCTCGGAGTTCCATCGGATTGGTGATGCTGCGGTCGATCGCCACGATCGAGCCCGACGGCAGGATTGGATTCATCGAATCGTCGATCATCCGAACGCCGACGGTCTGCGCGGGATTCGCCAACCAGTGGCGGTACGCCAGAACGTGGCCCTCGATCCGCGACGCGTCCAGTTCCGGCTTGGCCAGGGCGTCGAGCGGGAACAGTTTCACGGCCTCGAATTCCGAGGTCAACCGCGCGGGCAAGTTCTCGGGAGCGACGACGATCGCCTTCTGCGACGCCCGCTCAAGCTTCTCCAGCCCGCGCCGGATCAGCTCGACGGGCGACAGGTCGGAGAGCATGCGGTCGTCGGAGGCCGGGCTGTATCGGGGACCGTCGCCCGAGATCAGATACATCGGGTTGGCTCCGGTCTGCTCGATGAACGCGAGCAAGACCTCGGCGGGGACCGTGACCCCCGTCTCGTAGTTGTACCACGTACGAGCCGGCAGGCTGAGTCGACGGGCGAGCTCAGGGCCGCCATGGTCGCCGAACAGTTCCTGACGGATCTCTCGCAATCGGCGCGAGAGCGACGCCTTCAGGCTGACACGTACTTTCGGAGTCTTCTTCCGAGCCACGGCGCTCGATCCCGTAAAGGGAACCTCCCAGGTCCATTTTGATCGTCTTGGGGCCTGGGAGTGAGCGGAGCCTGAACCGACCTCAAAGTCCTGAAGTGAGGACTGTGAAATGGGTTCCAACAGCCTTGAGCCGTCCGTCGAACTCCTCCCGCGGCGTCGACGGATCAACCTAGCACAAATCGATCAATAAGTCACGGGCATGAGCCGTTGTTCTACTAAAGCACCCTCTCACGTCGAGAAATGACAACAAACCTCGCTCTCGTGCGTTTTTTTCGCTCCTCGCGACCTCGCGGAGAACGGTGTCGCGAGCCAACCCACCGAGCGCAAACCAATACTTGGCAATGAGATCCGGGGCGTGGGTCGGCGACCGGCTTGATCGTGCCGCCGGACGACCCGCATCCTGGTTCTTCTTAGTAGACGCCGAGCTCGTCGCGCGCCGCGTCGGTCATGCGGTCGGGCGACCACGGGGGGGACATGACCAGTTTGACGTTGGCTTTGGCGACGCCTTCGACCTTCTCCAGGGCCGTGACCGCGTTACGAAGGATCTCGGGGCCGACCGGGCAGGCGGGCGAGGTCAGGGTCATCTCCATGTTGACGTGGTCGTCCTCGGCCTGGATGGTGTAGACCAAGCCCAGGTCGAGGATGTTGACGTTCAGCTCGGGGTCCTTGACGGTCCGGAGGGCGTCGAGCAAGGCCTCTTGTTCAATCATGGATAAATCTCCTCGCTGATTACGTGGTTTCTTGAAGTCAGTCCTGAATGCGAATATAGACGTCGTCGCCGCGAAGTTCGACCTCGTGGACGGCGACCGGTTCGATCGCGGGGAAGCGGAGAACCTTGCCGGTCCGGACGTCGAACCGTGCGCCGTGGCGCGGGCATTCGATTTCCACGCCCTCGAGGTCCCCCTCGGCGAGCGGTCCGCCGTCGTGAGTGCAGACGTCGTCGATCGCATAGTAAGTATCGTCGTTGACCCGGAACAGGGCGATCGCGCGGCCGTCGACGTCGAGAAGCTTCTTGCCGCCGGGCGCGAGTTCCGAGCGGGACGCCGCCTTGACCGGTTCGGGCATACTGTTCATCCTATCAGGTAGAAGTTGAGCCGTGCTGGGCGACGGCCGCGCGCGCGACCTCGCGCTTGATTCGCCGGAGGACGCCGCTGAGCCCCCGGACCCGGAGCATTCCCAGCACTTCGGTCAGGCCGCACTGGTCGACCAGGTCGGCGGGCGCCTTGAAAACGTCTTCGGGGGTCGAGCCGTTGAGCCCTTCGAGAACCAGCGATACGAACCCGCGGACCGTCGGGGCTTCGATCGGCGCGTCGGCGTAAAGCGCCACCCGGTCGCCGATCATGTCGACGAACAGATAGACGGGCGACTGGCACTCCTCGACCCGGTGCTCGGCGTCCTTCCTGGCTTCGAGTGAGGCGGGCAGGGGTGGGAGGTTCTTCGCGAAGTCGATCAGCAGTTCGATCCGTTCTTGGCGGTCGGCGTCGCGAAGCTCGGCGATGATGGCGTCGAGTGCGGCTGGCATGGCGTTCCTCGGTAGCTTGCGGTTCGGGACGGCGCGGGCCGATCCCGGCGGGTTCGTCAGGCCCCGCGCGCGATCGGGGCGCGGACCAGGTTGCCCCACTCCGTCCACGAACCATCATAATTGCGGACCCGGTCGAAGCCGAGCAGGAAAGTCAGGACGAACCAGGTCAGGCTCGATCGTTCGCCGATCCGGCAGTAGGCGATCACGTCGTCGGCCGGCTTCAAGCCGAGGTCCTTCTGGTAGATGGCGCGCAGCTCGTCGACCGACTTGAACGTGCCGTCGTCGTTGACCGCGCGGTTCCAGGGGACGTTCCGCGCGGTGGGGATGTGGCCGCCGCGAAGCGAGCCCTCCTGGGGATACTCCTCCATGTGGAGCATCTCGCCGGTGAACTCCTTCGGGCTCCGGACGTCGATCAGGGGCTTCGACGCCTTGAGGTGGGCCGAGACGTCGTCGCGGAAGGCGCGGATGGCCGCTTCGCCGTCGCCGGCCGCCTTGTAGTTCGTGCTGGGGTAGCTGGGGACCTCGCGAGTGACCGGTCGGCCCTCGTCGATCCAGAGCTTGCGACCGCCGTTCATGATCTTCAGGTTCTTATGGCCGAACAGGGTGAACGCCCAGAAGGCGTAGCAGGCCCACCAGTTCGACTTGTCGCCGTAGAAGACGACCGTGGTGTCTGCGGCGATGCCGTTCTTCGAGCAGAGTTCGGCGAACCTCTCGGCGTTGATGTAGTCGCGGACGATCTGATCCTGGAGGTCGCCCTGCCAGTCGATCCGGACGGCGCCCGGGATATGTCCTACGTCGTAGAGTAACAGATCCTCGTCGCTCTCGACGATCCGGATCTTGGGATCGCGAAGGTGCTCCTGGACCCAATCGGCTGAGACGAGCGCGTCGGGATGCGCGTAAGGTTCCCCCATCAGACGAACTCCTTCCTTCCGGAAGCAAACGAACGACCAGGAATCTCAGGAATTTCCGAGCTTGGCGGCGACGGCCTGCCGAAGTGTTTCGCGGACCGGCTCGACGGTGATCCGGTCATAGACGTTGGCGAAGAAGCCCTCGACGATCAGCCGGACGGCCGTCTCGCGGGGGATGCCGCGCGCCTGGCAGAGGAAGATCATCTCCTCGTCGACCTTTCCGGCGGTGGCGCCGTGGGTGCAACGGACGTCGTTGGCCTCGATCTCCAGGCCGGGGATCGAGTCGGCGCGGGCCGCCTCGGAGAGGATGAGGTTGTCGTTCTTCTGGTAGGCGTCGGTGCGTTGGGCGTCCTTCTCGACACGGATCATGCCCTTCCAGACGATCCGCGACCGGTCCTTCAACCCGCTCTTGTAGAGGAGGTCGCTGGTGGTGTGGGGTGCCATGTGGTCTTGCCGGGTGAAGTAGGCGAGGTGCTGCTTGCCGGTCGTGAACATGACGCCGTTGACCTGGGCGCTGGCCCCCTGCCCCGTCAGCGCGACTTCTTGATTCACCTTCGAGAGCCGCGATCCCAGGGCGCCGACGGTCCACTGCAACGAGGCGTCGCGACCGACCAGGGCGCGCTCGCGGGTGAAGTGCCAGGTGGCCGCGTCCCAGTTCTGGAGGTTGACCAGGCGGAGCCGGGACGACGCCTCTTGAACCACTTCGACGGCCCCGACGTGCAAAGCCGGGGCGTCGCCTCGGCCTTGGCTAGCCGTCTCGCGGACGAGCGTGGCCTCGGCACCCTCCTCAAGCACGACCAGGGTGTGACTGAAGTCGACGCGGCCCTCCTCGGTCATGCCGGCCACGCTGAACAACGGAAGCTCGACCTTCACGCCCTTGGGGACGTAAAGCAGCGTCCCGCCGCTCCAGAAGGCCGCGTGCAGCGCCGCGAACACGTCGTCGGACGGCTTCACGACCTCGGTGTGGAGGTACCGTTTGAGCAGCTCGGGATGATCCTTCGCGGCCGTATCCAGGTCGACGAAGACCGCGCCGCCAAGCTTGGCGGGATCGGCCTTGCGGACCAGGGCCCCGTCGACGTGCTCGACGCCGGTCCCGTAATGCGAGCTGAGGGTTTCCCAGAGCGGGTCGAAGGCCGAACGGGCCCGGGCGCTCGGCTCGACGGCCGAGGCGGGGCCGAACTCGTTCATCTTCAGCGCGCGGACGTCGGTCCGCCGCCACTCCTCGTCGCGCATGGTCGGCCAGGCGAACGCCTGGAACCGGGCGAACGCCTCGCGCCGCCGGTCGGTCAACCAGCCGGGCTCGTCGCGCCCCTTGAGGAAGGCCTCGAAGGCCTCTTCGGTGAATCCGCCGGTGATCGTCTTGGAAGAAGCTGCAGTTGTCATCAGGAATTTATCTCAATCAATGACCCATCAGAACGAGGCGTCTTCGCTCCAGATTCGTCTTGTTCTCGCGCGACGTGTTCCACCAGTGAACGGGCGAGTCGCCCATAGATTCCGGGGACGGACGCATCGTCTCCGCAGTACCGTATCCTCATCACCCTGAAATTGGTCCCAAGCCGGCGGTTCGCTTCCAACAGAGCTTCCTGCGCCTCGCGTCGGAGGTCGATTCGATCGTCCGAAGCCTCAATCGTCACTTCGGAGTTTTCGAAAGTGACTCTCTCCAACACGGGCGTCGAGGACTCTCCCCCGGTGGACAACGCGACTCCCCAAAAATGACGATGGGGGCCGCTGACTCGGGTGACGACGTCGAGATCGCCGATCCTGGTAAACTGTATGGTTTCTAGGGCTCATGTAGACCATTCGGTGGGCGGCCTCTGCATCTTCGGATGGTGGGCATCGCCCACCATCCGAACTCGTTGCTGTGTGGGCAGTGAAAAAAGTAGGCGGCGCCCCCCCCTTCAAGAACGTCCGGCGCCCGACCTCAGCCGACCGAGCCTTCCATCTGGAGCTGGATCAGTTTGTTCATCTCGACGGCGTACTCCATCGGCAGCTCCTTGACGAGGGGCTCGATGAAGCCGCTGACGATCAGGGTGGAGGCTTCGGCTTCGGAGAGGCCGCGGCTCTTCAGATAGAAAAGCTGCTCCTCGCCGATCTTGGAGACGCTGGCCTCGTGGCCGATCTTGACGTCGTCCTCGTCGATCTCGATGTACGGGTAGGTGTCGGACCGGCTGAGCGGGTCGAGAATCAGGGCGTCGCAGACGACGTTCGACTTCGACCCCTTGGCCCCGGGGGCCACCTTGAGCAGGCCGCGGTAGCTGGCCCGGCCGCCGTTCTTGCTGATGCTCTTGGAGATGATCCGCGAGCTGGTGTGGGGCGCCGCGTGGACGACCTTGCCGCCGGCGTCCTGGTGCTGGCCCTTGCCGGCGAAGGCGATCGAGAGGATCTCGCCGCGGGCGCCCTTGCCGACCATGTAGACGGCCGGGTACTTCATCGTCAGCTTGCTGCCGAGGTTGCCGTCGACCCACTCCATGAGGGCGTCTTCATGGGCGACCGCGCGCTTGGTGACGAGGTTGTAGATGTTGTTGGCCCAGTTCTGGATCGTCGTGTAGCGGCAGCGACCGCCCTTCTTGACGACGATCTCGACCACGGCCGAGTGCAGGCTCTCGGACGAGTACATCGGGGCCGTGCAGCCTTCGACGTAATGGATCTGGGCGCCTTCCTCGACGATGATCAGGGTCCGCTCGAACTGGCCCATGCTCTCGGCGTTGATCCGGAAGTAGGCCTGGAGCGGGATGTCGACCTTGACGCCGGCGGGGATGTAGACGAACGAGCCGCCGCTCCAGACGGCCGAGTTGAGCGCGGCGAACTTGTTGTCCTCGATCGGGATGATCGTCCCAAGGTACTCCTTGACGATGTCGGGGTATTCGCGGACCGCCGTGTCGGTGTCGACGAACAGGACGCCCTTCTTCTGGAGGTCTTCACGCAGGCTGTGGTAGACGACCTCCGACTCGTACTGGGCGCCGACGCCGGCCAGAAACTTGCGCTCGGCCTCGGGGATGCCGAGCTTGTCGAACGTGTTCTTGATGTCGGCGGGGACGTCGTCCCACGACTTACCCTGGCGGTCGGCGGCCTTCATGTAGTAGTGAATGTCGTCGAAGTTCAGCTCGGAGAGCTCGCCGCCCCAGGTGGGCGTCGGCTTCTTGTGGAAGACGTCGAGCGCCTTGAGGCGGAAGTCGCGCATCCACGACGGCTCGTTCTTCATCTCCGAGATCTGGTTGACGACGTCGCGCGACAGCCCCCTGCCGCTCTTGAAGGCGTAGTTTTCGTCGGAGTCGCGAAATCCGTACTTATACTCGTCCTTGATGCCTGCCACCTGAAGATTCAGATCGGTCGCCATCGCGGTTTCCTCTTGTTCTCGTTGGGAATCGTCTGTCTCGCCGGGTCTCGTCAACGACGCGCGGGGGCGTCACGGGGCCGTCGGGTCACTTGACCAACTGGCCGGCGCCCTGCGGGTTGGGGTTGGCGGCTTCCAATTCGTCTTCGTCGCGGGCCGCCTCGGGGTACTTGGCGCGGACCCAGTCGTAGCCTTCGCGTTCGAGCTGCTTGACCAGTTCGGGGCCCCCTTCCTCGACGATCTGGCCGCCGAAGAGGATGTGCACGAACTGGGGCTTGATGTAGGTCAAAATGCGTTCGTAGTGGGTGATGACCAGAACGCCGGTCGAGTGCTTGGCGGCGACCCGGTTGACTCCCTCGGAAACGATCCGGACGGCGTCGATGTCGAGGCCGCTGTCGGTTTCGTCGAGGATCGCGAAGGCCGGCCGAAGCATCGCCAGTTGAAGGATCTCGGCCCGCTTCTTCTCGCCGCCGGAGAACCCTTCATTCAGGTAGCGGCGGGCGAACTCCTGGTCCATGCCCAAGTCGTCCATCTCCTGGCGCAGCTCCTTGCGGAAGTCGCGCATCGGGATCAGGTCCTGGCCTTCCTTCCGCTCCGGGTTGCGGACGTTGGTGACCGCGTGCCGCAGGAAGTTGGCGACCGTCACGCCGGGGATCGCCGTGGGGTACTGGAACGCCAGGAAGACGCCCGCCTTGGCCCGCTCGTCGGGTTCCAGGGCCAGAAGGTCCTGGCCGTCGATCGTGACCGTGCCGCCGGTCACTTCGTAGTTCGGGTGGCCCATCAGAGCGTAGCTCAGGGTGCTCTTTCCCGAGCCGTTGGGGCCCATCAGCGCATGGACTTCGCCCTGCTTGATGGTCAGGTCGACCCCTTTCAGGATCTCCTTGCCCTCGATGGCGACTCGTAGATTCTCGATCCGAAGTACCTTGCTCATCGAAATTACACCCTGTTGAGATCGTCTTCGTAAGACAGGCTTCCAAATCCCTGGGACGATCCTCCGACCGCCAGGCTCACGGCCGGCTTGGCCTGGAAATCGCACGAGCGGTCGCCGTCGAGACGGCATTGGCTGAGCTTCAGCCCCGCGCCCAGGATCTTTTCCAACATTTTTCGTTCCAGGCCGCAGATCGCCCGGTCCATCTCCGCGAGCTCGTAATACGGGCACGAGTGCTGACGAAGGAACGGCAGCACGACGGCGTCGTCCCGGGCCACCTCGGCCTCGACCCCGCGCCCCTGAAGCAGGCCGCTGAGCTGAACCAGGCGGCCCTCCCACTCGTCCCCCTTGACCTGCGCCCGGTAGACGTCGGCCAGCCGTTCGGTGACTCTCAGGAACAGATGCCGCCTGAGCTTGCGGTCGGCCATCGTCCCCATCATCTCCTCCCAGAGCGCGACGGCGAGGTCGGCGTAGTTCTGGCCGAGCCGCTTATGCGCCTCGACGCTCGCCTCGTACGTGTGCTTGGGGCGGCCTCGCCCGTCCTGGCGCGACCGTCGCTCCACCAAGCCGTTGCCGACCAACCGCGCCAGCCGATTGCGCACCGCCGTGCCGGTCACGCCCATCTCCGCGACCATCTCGTTGACGGTCAAGGGACCGCGGCGGCGGATCAAGTCCAACAGGCTTCGATCGGACGACTCGGACATCATCTCCGCCTCCCCACACGGCGTTCACAGGTACGGCAGAACTCCATTCTACGGGTCGCGGCTCCCCCTCGTCCATGACTCCCGGCCGCATTCTCGCCTTTTATACAAAAAGAATTGCGAAAAATCGATCCGCGCGACGAGAATCGCGCCGCCGGGTTTCTTCCACGAGCTTGGGCCGTGCGACGGTTCGAGAATTCCGGGCGCGGGGTGACGGCATCTCCAATTGAACACGCCGCCGGGATCGACCAAACTCAATGATGGAAAGCGAGCTTCCGACAAAGCGAGGATGCATGATCGTGCAAGCGATCGACCCGCGTCGAAACGACACGGGCAAGGTTGGGGGGTCTTTGTGACCGACGTCGATCAAGAACTGCTGGTGGCCGTCCTGGCGACGTTGACCGACACGATCCCGGAGGAGACGGTCGCCAGCGTGGTGACGCAATGGGCTCAGGATTCTACCCGTTCCCTGGCCGAGCTGCTCAAGGATCAAGGCGGCCTGGACGAGCGCCAGCTCCAGGTTCTGCGGCGCATCGTCGCGGCCCATTGGGAGAGCTGTCACCACGACCTTGGGCGCAGTCTGGAAGCCTGGAGCGTCGCGACGCATTTGCCGGACGGACGGACCGAGGTCGAACACGTGGAGAGCCGCCCCCAGCTCGGCGACTTCCTGGCGCGGTATCTCGACCGGACGCCGGCTCAGGGCTCGATCGAGGCCGAGGGCGCTCCGGGCCCCATGGAACTTCCGGATTCGGCCTCCGACACGCGCTATCAGATCCTTCGATCGCACGCCAAGGGGGGGATCGGGCAGGTCTGGGTGGCTCGCGACCGCGAACTTCAACGCGAGGTCGCGCTCAAGAAGCTTCAGGGCCGATACGCCGATCGCGGCGACCTCCGCGCGCGGTTCCTCCTGGAAGCCGAGATCACCGGCAAGCTTGAGCATCCCGGGATCGTGCCGGTCTACAGCCTGGGCAAGGACGCCGAGGGACGCCCGTTCTACGCGATGCGGCTGATTCGCGGCGACAGCCTGGCGGTCACGATCCAGCGGTTCCACGAGGCCCGCAAGAAAGCCGAGGCCGAGGCCGGCGCGGGCGAGTCGCCCCCCACCTGGGGGATCGAGTTCCAGGCGATCCTCCGCCGCTTTCTGGACACCTGCGACACCCTCGCCTACGCGCACAGCCGGGGGGTGATCCATCGCGACCTGAAGCCGGGCAACATCATGCTCGGCCCCTACGGCGAGACGCTGGTCGTCGACTGGGGGCTCGCCAAGATCATCGACAAGCCCGACGCCGCGTCAGGGCTCAGCGACGACGAGCCCGAGCCGGACGACTCGGGCCCGACGTCGTCGAGCGACACGAGGCCCGGCACCAGCATCGGCACGCCGTCGTACATGAGCCCCGAACAGGCTCGGGGCGACCTCGACCAGATCGGGCCGCGCAGCGACGTCTACAGCCTGGGGGCCACGCTCTACGAGCTTCTGACGGGGGTCGTCCCGTTCCGCGGCGACCGGGCGCCGCTGATCATCGCCGCCGTCCTCAAGGGCAACCTGACCTCTCCCTTCGCTCTGGCGCCGTCGGCCCCGCCGCCGCTCGTCGCCGTCTGCCGCAAGGCGATGGCCTACGAGCCCGAGGACCGGTACGAGACGGCCGGGGCGCTGGCCCGCGACCTAGAGAACTGGTTGGGGGACGAGCCGGTCTCGGCCTATCCCGAGGGGCGTTCGGAACGGCTTTCGCGGTGGATCCGGCGGCACCGCACCTGGGCCTACTCGGCCGCCGCCGCCCTGGTCGGCCTCAGCCTGATCGCTTTGATCGCCGTGGCCTTCGTCGACGCCGCCCGGCGAAACGCCGTCGAGGCCCACAAGGAAGCCGAAGACAACTTCAGTCTGGCGCAAGCGGCCGTCGACGAATACCTCACCAAGGTCAGCGAGAGCACCCTACTCAAGGAGGAAGACTCGCTCGACATGCGACGGCTCCGTCAGGAGCTGCTCCAGACGGCGCTCCGCTATTACCAGAAGTTCGTCGAGGAGCGGAAAAGCGATCCCCGGCTCCGTCGCCAGCTCGGCTCGGCCTATCATCGCGTCGGCATCATCCGCGGCGAGATCGACACCCCCCAGACGGCCCTCGAACCCCTGCGCGAGGCCCGCGCCGTCTGGGACGGGCTGCTCGAAAAAGCCCCGCACGACCTGGACCTCCAGGCGAAGCGCGCCCAGACCCTGATCCAGATCGGCAACGTCCTGGCCAAGATCGACCGGCCGCGCGAGGCGATGCGGTCGCTCGAAGAAGCGGCGGAAGTGCTCGAAGTTCAGACCGGCCTGACCCCGTCGAATTCCGACCTCCTCATGGAGCTGGCCGCCTGCTATTCGGAAATGAGCGCGATCCAGGCGACGCAGGAGCAAGCCGACGGCGCCCTCGCGTCGTTGGCCAAGGCGCATCGAGTCCTTCGTCGACTCATCGATCAGTCTCCGAACGAGATCCTGTATCAGCGAGCCCTTGCGGAAGTCGTCAACAATCAGGGCTTCGTCTCGTTCAAGCGACTCGACTATCCCAAGGCGCTGGAGGCGTTCCAGGAGTCGCAGGCGATCTGCCTGAGCCTGGTCGACCGCGCGCCGCCGGGCCCCAAGCCGATCCGCGATCTCGAATTGCTCGGGATCAGTTATTACAACATCGGCAACATCCAGACGCACGATGGTGCGTTCACGAAGGCCCTGGCGTCGTACGACCAGTCGATCATCTACCGCTCGGCGCTGGTGGAAGGGCACCCGTCGGTCCCTCGGTTCCAGGTCGAACTCGGCAAGAGCCATCGCGAGATCGCCTTCGCCCAGCATTTCTCCGGCCGAGACGCGGACGCGCTCGACTCGCTCAACCGGTCTCGAACCATCCTCGAACCCCTCGTCAAGAACGATCCCCGACGCGCTCTGTTCCACAACCAACTCGGCCGAACCCTGAACAACATCGGCTACATCCACGACGAGCAGCGCGACAACCGCAAGGCGTTCGTCCACTTCCAGGAAGCCGTCGTCGAGCACCGTCGAGCCGTCGCCGAATCGGTCGACGCCCACGAATACAAGTACTTTCTCGCCATCTCGCTCGGCAATCTGGGAGAGCAATACGTCGATCTGGGAGACCCGACCAAGAGCCTGCCCTACTTCGAAGAATCGCTCCAGGCGCTCCGGGAGCTTCTGAGCGTCAATCCGGACAACGACGAGTACTGGAACAACGTGGTCGACTCCTTGTCGAGCCTCGCCGCTCTTCGACGTCAACTCGGCGAGCCGGCGCGCGCTCTCGACGACCTCAAGGAAGCCGGCCGGATGATCGAATCCGCCGTCCCGACTTCGACCCGGAAGTCGAGTCTGCAATGCCAGTTGAGCGGACAACTGGTCCAGCAGGCCGGCTGCCTGGCTGATCAAAACGAGTTGGCCAAGGCCGAGGCGGTCCTCGAACAGGCCGCGACCCTGATGCGAACCGAGCGGTCGCAGGCGGGTCCCGCCGACGAGCCGGCCACGCGGCGGGGGCTGTCCGAGGCCCTCCAGGATCTCGCCCGCGTCCGCCGACTCCAAGGTCGGCCCGACGCCTCGGCCCGCGCCGCCGCCGAACGCCTGACCCTCTGGAACCGCGCGAACCGCGACGAGCTGGCGACCCTGGCCTCGCAAGCGGCGGCCCGCGCCTGTCTCGTCGGCTACGGCCGCGCCCCCCTCCCCCCACGCGGCGACGCCGTGCGGGAACTGTTCATCCAAGCCGCGGTCGACGACTTTCGACTCGCGTGGGCCCTCGGGTTCCGGGACGGGCCGCGCATCCGCGCTGACCACGATCTCAACGCGATCCTTGATCGCGAGCCCCTCCGCGCCCTTCGCGACGACCTCGACTTCCCCGAACGGCCGTTCGCTGCGCCATAATGAACCAATGAACACGGCGCATTCCCAAGCGATTCTTTTCTCGTCGCACGGCCGTCGCGATGTGTAAGAATAACTTGGAATCCGCGTATCTTTCCGGCAAGGAAAATGGCTGACGATCCCGTCTCTGGAAGTAGGAGATTCCCCCATGGCTGCATCGAGCCACAATCCGCCGAAGGATTCGGACAACTCGCCCAAGAAGTCCTCGGACACCGTCAATCTGACGCCCGACGAGCTGCGGCGGATTTCCGGCGGCGCCAAGATCGGCGTGATCCCGCCGACGCCGACTCCTCCGCCCACACCCCCGGGCAACGGCAATACACCGAATCCCAACACCTGAGCCGGGATCACTTCCTGAACCGCCGCACGCGGTCGGGGACCAAGAGCCTGGGGCCGGATGATTCATGACCGCGACCGAAACCGCAGCCCCCAAGCCGGCGATCGAGAGTCACGGCCCCGCGCTCGAGGATCTCGACGCTCTGGTCGAGGTCACGTCGCCCCACGCCTGGGCTTCGCTGACGACCCTGTTCCTGATCTGCGGCGCGGCGGTGACGTTCGCGTTCCTGTATGAAGTGCCCAAGAAGGTGCACGGCGACGGCATCCTGCTGATCGACAAGGACACGCTCGCCCAGGTCCGCTCGCACGGCGACGGCCGGCTGGCTTCACTCGACGTCAAGCTCGGCGATCGAGTCGCCAAGGGCCTCAAAATCGGCCTGCTGTCGCAGGAAAACCTGAAGGACGAGATCCATGAGACCCAGACGCGCCTCGACGAGCTGAGGAACGAGGACGTCCGGCTCACCGAGTTCGAGCAAGACGAGCGCAAAACGCAGGAGCTGGCCGTCCATCAGCTTCGCCAGACGCTCCAGACGACGATCGACAACAACCGGATCGGCCTCAAGGTGGCCGAGATGATCAAGGACGGGTCCGAGCGGCTCCGTTCGCGGAACCAGTTGAGCAACCTCGACCTGCTCGAATCACTCGAAAAGCTCTACGAGATCCGCAACAACGTCGATGTCGGCGGCACGAAGATCGCCGAGCTGAGCCTCACCTGGCTCACCGCCGAGAACGCGCGTCGCAAGACCGCGCTCCAGCGACGGCTGGAGATCAATCGGCTCGAAACCAAGCTCGACCTCGAGCGCGCGAAGCTCGATCGCACGTCGCGGATCATCGCGCCGGTGGAGGGGAAAGTCACCCAGATCCTGACGGCCGTCAACGAGATGGTCCACGAGGGTTCGCCGGTGGTCTTGCTGTCGACGGAGCGGACCGATTCCGCCGCCGACGAGGTCCGCGGCCCCTCTGAATGCATCGTGTTCGTCGCCGCCGGCGAGGGGAAGAAGATCAACGTCGGCGACCACGTCGAGGTCGTCCCCGCCACCGTCAAGCGCGAAGAGCACGGGTTCATCCACGGCCGCGTCGCCGCCGTGTCGGAGATGCCCGCCACGAAGCTCGCCATGGAGACGGCCCTGCCGCACCCCGACCTGGTCGAGAGCTTCTTGAAAAAGTACGCGCCAGGGGTCTTGCTGCGGGTCCACATCCATCTGGAGGAACGCCCGGCCGGCCGGCTCGCCGACGACGGCCCTCGCAACAACCGCTTCCGCTGGTCGTCCCGATCCGGCTCGGCCCAGACGCTCAAGACCGCCACGATGTGCGAGGCCGCCGTCGTCGTCGAGCGCCAGCGACTGATCCACCTCGTCGTCCCCTGGACGAGAAAACTCCTGGGCGCCGACTGAGCGGCTCGCGTGAGCTGGACCGCCCCGAATACGAGCCCGTTCCGATCACACTTTGAACTGGCCCACCTTGTAGGTTCCGGGCGTGATCCGGAAGCTGACGGCGAGGCGGTTGTAGCTGTTGATGACGACTGCGGCCCAGGTCAGGTCGGTCAGCTCCTTCTCGCTGAACTGCCCGCGCGCCTGCTCGTAGACCTCGTCGGACGGGCCGCCGTCGGCGATCCGCGTCACGGCCTCGGTCCAGGCGAGCGCCGCGCGCTCGCGGTCGGTGAATTGCGGCGCCTCGCGCCAGACGTTCAGCAGGTAGATCCGCTGCTCGGTCTCGCCCGCGGCCCGGGCGTCCTTCGTGTGCATGTCGAGGCAGAAGCCGCAGCCGTTGATCTGCGACGCCCGGATCTTGACCAGTTCGAGAAGGCTCGACTCCAGCCCGCAGCGTTCGAGGTACGAGCCGAGGGCGAACATGGCCTTCATCGGTTCGGGCGACGCGCTCGCGTATTCCATGCGCTGGTTCATGATTCGTCTCCTAGGATTGAGGTTCACTTGCCGTATCGTTAATGGGTTCCGGTCCTGAGAAAGACCACCGTTCGAGTTTGTCGGGGTTCAGGACGACGTAAAGCGTTCCGACGCTCCCGCGATTCTCGGCGAACGTGACGAGCGAGACGGCTTTTCCTGACGCCGAATAGAACACGCCCGGTCGGCCGTTTACGATGGTCGCCGACTCGTCGCAGTGGAGATAAAACTTGCGGAAAGTCACAGCGAGCAGCTTGGCGATCTGTCGGGGGTCGGTAAGGGGCCGAGGTGCCGCGTGGACCTTGCCGCCGCCGTCGGAGTACAGGACCGCGTCGGGCGTCAGCAGTGATTCGATGGCGTGGACGTCGCCCGACCGGCAGGCGTCGAAGAACCGCGCCGCGAGGTCCTCGGCCTGCTCCGCCGTCGAGTGGAACCGCCGATCCTTGTTGTCGACATGCTTCCGGGCGCGGGCGACGATCTGCCGGACGTTCACCGGCGTCTTGTCGAGCAGCGCGGCGATCTCCTCGAATTCATAGCCGAAGACCTCGCGCAGCAAGTAGGCGGCCCGCTCCGACGGCGACAGGGTTTCGAGCAGGACGAGAAACGCCATCGACAGCGATTCCGCCAGTTCCAGGCTGTCGTCGCCGGCCCCCGCCCAGGTCTCGGCGACCGGCTCGGGGAGCCAGGGGCCGAAGTACGTCTCGCGGCGTTTGGCCTGCCGGAGACGGTCGATGCAAAGCCGCGTGGTCGCCTTCACGAGCCAGGCGTCGGGCGCGGCGACGTCCGAAACCTGCTGATAGCGCAGATAGGCGTCTTGCACGGCGTCCTCGGCGTCGGCCGCGCTGCCGAGCATGCGATACGCCAGGGCCAGGAGCCTCGGCCGCATCCGCTCGACTTCCGTTTCGCTTGTTTCCAGGTCGGCGTTCATGGCGAGTTCCTGGTCCACATCTTGCCTCACGGTTTCCCCGAGCCCGATCCGATCAGCAGCAAGGACGCCGACGGTCGAGATTCCGTGACATCGACGCCGAGAATCCTCGGAACGGATCCCGAAATTTGACGCCGCAGTTCACCTGCCGATTCCACACGATCGTCACAACCGACTCTTTTCTCCACAAGGCAAGAGTGGATGGCATAATAGGTTTCGACTCACTATTCCACCTAGACCCCGCAGGCTCCGCGGAGAGCCGGAAACATCGAGTATGCCGAGCGATCGAGAGCGACGACACCGGCCGGTCCGCACGCCGACGGTCCTCCAGATGGAGGCTACCGAGTGCGGGGCCGCGGCGCTGGGGATCATCCTCGAATACCACGGCCGGTATGTGCCGCTGGACGTCCTGCGCGAAGACTGCGGGGTATCGCGCGACGGCAGCAACGCCTACTACATCCGCGAAGCGGCCAGACGGTATGGGCTGGAGACGTCGGCCTTCCGCAAGCCGGCGGCGGGGCTCGCCACGAAGAAGCCGCCGCTGATGGTCTTCTGGCAGTGGAACCACTTCCTCGTGGTCGAGGGTTTCGCGCGCGGCAAGGTGTATCTCAACGATCCCGCCTGCGGCCGTCGGGTCGTGAGCTTCGCCGAGTTCGAGAAGCAGTACAGCGGCATCGCGTTTTCGTTCGAGCCGGGGAAGACTTTCAAGCGCAAGGGGAACCGGCCCGGCGTTCTGAAGGGACTCTCCCGACGGCTCTCGACTTCCAAGACCGCGCTCTGGTTCGTGATCCTCGCAGGCCTGGTTCTGGTCGCGCCCGCGCTGGTGGCCGCCTCGTTTCAGCGCGTGTTCATCGACGAGATCCTCGTCGAGGGCCGTCGCGACTGGCTCAAGCCGCTGCTGATCGGCATGGGCCTCACGGCCGTGGTCCGGCTGGCCGCCGTGACGCTCCAGCAGGTGTATCTGACCCGGCTCGAAATCCGGATGGCGCTCTCGGAGTCGGTCAAGTTCCTGCAACACCTGTTGCGGCTGCCGATGAACTTCTATCAGCACCGCTACGCGGGCGATCTGGTCAGCCGGGCGGTCAGCACCGTCCGCGTGGCGCAATTGATCTCGGGAGAGCTGGCCACCACGGCGGTGAGCTTCTTGACGGTGATCTTCTTCGCGGCCGTCATGTTCCCGTACGACCCGCTGCTGACGGTCGTGGGCGTCGGGATCAGCAGCGTGAACCTGCTGGTCCTCCGGTGGTTGAGCCGCTGGCGGATCGACCGCAACCGGACGATCGAGCAGGTGCGCGGCCGGCTGGCGGCGAGCCTCATGTGGGCGATCCAGATCATCGAGACCGTCAAGGCGACGGGGGCCGAGTCGGACCTCCTGGCGCGGTGGACCGGCCACCAGGCCCGCGTCGTCAGCTCCGAGCAAGACCTGGGCGCGTACGATACGGTGCTGATGATCCTGCCGCCGTTCCTGTCGGTGATGACGTCGATCGTGATCCTCGGCCTGGGCGGCCGGCAGGTCGCGGCCGGCAGCCTCACGATCGGCGCGCTCGTGGCGTTTCAGGCGCTCCTGGCCCATTTCAACCAGCCGTTCCGCGACTTCGCGCGGCTGGGTTCCGAGGTGCAGGAGCTGCAAGCCGACCTCGATCGGATCGACGACGTCCGTTCCCACCGGCTCGACCCGCTGCTGACGCCGCGTCCGGCGCCCGCTTCGCCGACGGCCTGGCCGCCGCGGCTCGACGGCCGCCTGGAGCTGCGGTCGGTGACGTTCGGCTACAACCGGACCGTCGACGAGCCGCTGATCAAGGACTTCTCGATGGAGATCCGGCCGGGCCGACGGGTCGCCCTGGTGGGAGGCTCGGGGGCCGGCAAGTCGACGCTCGCCCGGCTGATCGTGGGGCTGCATCAGCCCTGGAGCGGCGAAGTGCTTCACGACGGCCGGCCGATCGCCGAGATCCCCCGCGAGGTGTTCGTCAACTCGGTGGCGATGGTCGACGAACGCATCAGCATGTTCCAGGGCACGGTCCGCGACAACCTGACGCTCTGGGACGATCGAATCAGCGTCGATAGGCTGTCGCACGCCGGCCTGAGCGCAGCGATCCACGGCGACCTCCTCCAGCGCCGGGGGGGCTACGACGCGGCGGTTGCTGAGCAGGCGCGGAACTTCTCGGGGGGCCAGCGGCAGCGGCTCGAAATCGCCAGGGCGGTCGTCCGCGACCCCAGCCTGCTGGTGCTCGACGAGGCGTCGAGCGCGCTCGACCCCAAGACCGAGGCGATCGTCGACGACCACCTCCGCCGTCGAGGCTGCTCGTGCCTGATCATCGCCCACCGGCTCAGCACGATCCGCGACTGCGACGAGATCATCGTCCTGGCCGCCGGCCGGGTCGTCCAGCGCGGGACGCACGAGGACCTGATCCGCGAGCCCGACGGCGAATACGCCCGGCTGCTCTCGCAGCAGTCGACGCCGGCGCCCCGAGGCTCGCGGCTGACGACCTTGCTCGCCTCGGATCGGACGTCGGCCTTCGCCCGCAACGGCCAGGGGGCGGCCGTCTCCGTCTTGGCCTCAGCCTCATGGGTCGGCTCGGACGACCCCTCGAACGACGATTCGTCCGGACCGAAGTTTTTGATCGAGGAGCTTCAGTCGTTCAGCCGCCCCGAGGAGACGGCCGCCAACAACCCGCTGCCGCTCGATGATCCCGAATCCGTCTGGTGGGTGGAGCGCGGGCAGGTCGACGTCTTCTTCACGCAGCCCGATGGAGCAGGCGGCCCCGGCCGGAGGCGGCACCTCTGCCGCGTCGAGGAAGGGGGGTCGATCTTCGCCGTCAGCGGCGTGCGAGGGCGATCCGGGGGCGGGCTGCTCGCCGTCGGGGTCGGCTCGGCGTTGCTCCGCAAGTTCGCGCGCGGCGACCTGATGCGGCTCAGCTTTGAAGAGTCGCTCGCCGAGCAGGTCGCGCTTCTGATCGACGACTGGATCTTCCGCGTCAGCCGCGCCCTGGGCGAGTCGATCACGCGGCGGACTCAAATCGACCTGACGCTCGGCGAAGATATCGAGGTCGCGCAAGGCGCTCGTTACGGCGTCGCCAAGGGGATCGCCTGGGTCCGCCGGCTCGACGGCGGCTCGCTGTTCCTCGACGCCCAGCCGCTGCCGGCCGACGAGCGCGAGTCGCGGTTCCCGCTGTCCGAACACCTCTGGCTGACGGCCCTGGCCGACTGCCGCGTGACGGCCTGCGACACGCTGACGATGGTGCGGACGGGAGACCCGTGGGCGGGCTTGATGGATTTCCATCGCGCGGTGCTCGACGACTTCGCGCGGATCGAGCACCGTGAGGCCGAGCGTTCCCAGGCCGAGCTGACCGGCGCCGTCGCCGCCGAGTCGGCCTTGACGCGACGGTTCTCGATCCAGCTCGCGGCGGTCGCCAACAACGCGGCCGGCGTTCGCGCCGAGCCCGGTGCCGACCCGTTGCTCGCGGCCTGCCAAGCCGTCGGCCGCGAGTTGGGCGTCGACGTCCGCGCCCCCCGGCGGCGGTCCGACGACGAGCCCGACGACGGGGGCCATCCCCTCGCCGAACTCGCCCGCGCCTCGGGCTTCCTGATCCGCCCGGTAACGCTCCCCCCCGGCTGGCACGATCGGACGCCAGGCGGGCCGCTCCTGGCGGAATTCGACGACGGCGAGCCGAGGCCCGTCGCGCTTGTACCCCCTTCCGGCTGGCGACGCCTCTTCCGGCGCTCGTACGAGATGGTCGACCCGGCCAAGGGGAGTCGACGGCCGATCGACGCGGCGGTCGCCGGGCGGATCTCGCTCAAGGCCTGGAGCTTCTACGCCACGCTGCCCGATCATCGACTGGGGATGATCGACCTTCTGCGGTTCTGCCGGAGCAGGGTTCGCGGCGAGGTCCGGCTGGTCTTCGCCCTGGCCTTCGCGGCGGGCCTCCTCGGGCTGGGAATCCCGATCGGCGTCGGCGTTCTGGTCGACGACGTGATCCCCGACGCCGACCTTCCGACCGCCGGCTGGTCGCGGCTGGTGGTCCTCTGCTCGTTCTTGCTGACCCTGGCCTACTCGGTCACGATGTTGCAGGTTTTCCAGGGCCTCACGATGCTCCGGATCGAGGGCAAGCTGACGCCCTCGGTCGTCCCCGCCGTCTGGGACCGCCTGCTCCGGCTGCCGACCCGGTTCTTCGCCGACTACTCCTCGGGCGACCTGGCCCTTCGGGCGATGGGCCTGGACGCGATCTTCAAGAAGGCCTCGGGCGCCGCCGTCACGACCGTCGTGACCGGCCTGACGTCGCTGTTCAACCTCGCCTTGCTGTTCTGGTATAGCTGGCGGCTGGCGCTGATCGCCTCGCTGCTGGTCGGCCTCATGTTCGTGGTCACGATGGCGATTCTCGCCGGCCAGCTTCGCCAGGAGACGGCGATTCGCAGGGTCGAGGGCTCGATCATCGGCTTCTTGCTGGAACTCGTGGGAGGCGTGTCGAAGCTCCGCACGGCGGGCGCGGAGAACCGGGCGTTCGGCCGTTGGGCCGAGCGCTACGTCGAGCAGCTTCGGCTGACGGTCAAGGCGCGGCGGTACGCCAACCGGCTGCACCGGTTCTTCGCCATCTTTCCGATGCTGGTCGCGATGGTCGTGTACTTGGGCGCGGTCCATCTGGTCGACGGACCGAAGACGACGGGCGACTTCCTCGCGTTCACGATCGCGCTGTCCGGCGTGGTGGGCTCGGTGCTGGCGGTGGGGTTCACGCTGCTGAGCTTGCTCGAACTGCCGCCGTTGTACCAACGCGTGCGGCCGATCCTCGAAGCCGTGCCCGAGTTTCCGGCCGCGGCGGTCGAGCCCATCCAGCTATCGGGTTCGCTGGCGCTGAACGGGGTGTCGTTCCGCTATCCGGGTCAGGACGGCGGCGGCGCCAAGGTGCTGGACGACGTGAACATCCAGGTGCGGCCCGGCGAGTTCGTGGCGATCGTCGGCGCCTCGGGCTCGGGCAAGTCGACGATCATGCGGCTGCTGATGGGTTTCGAGACGCCCGGCGTCGGCGCCGTGCTGTTCGACGGCCGCGAGTTGGCGACGCTCGATCTCCGCGAGGTCCGCCGCCAGATCGGCGTGGTGCTCCAGAACGCCGACCTGATGCCGGGCGACCTGTACAGCAACATCGTCGGCTTCGCCCCCGACCTGACCATGGACGACGCCTGGCGCGCCGCCCGGCTGGCGGGGATCGATGACGACATCGCCCAGCTCCCCATGCAGATGCACACCCTCGTCAGCGAAGGGGGAGGGAGCCTCTCGGGCGGTCAGCGGCAGCGGCTTTTGATCGCCCGCGCCGTCGTCCGCCGCCCGCGTATTCTGCTGTTGGACGAGGCCACCAGCTCGCTCGAAAACGTCACCCAGGCGATCGTCTCCGAGAGCCTCGCGCGCGAGCTCAAAGGGACCACCCGGGTCGTGATCGCGCACCGCCTGACCACCGTGGTTCAGGCGGATCGGATCTACGTGGTCAAGGCGGGCAAGATCGCGCAGGCGGGCCGATACGACCAGCTCGTCGCCGAGCCCGGCCCGTTTCAAGAGCTGGTGCATCGCCAGACGGTCTGATCGAGATCAAGGCCGACGCCGGAAGCGGTTCCGGCCTTACAGGCCCTTGCCGCCGAGGTGCTTGCGCTTGCGGGGGTTGCGGACGCCGTGGTGCTTCACGCGCCGGCCCTTGGCCGTCGGTGAACTGTCGGCCCGCCGCTTCCACTTGCCACTCTTGCGATGCTTCGTCTTGACCTTCATCACGCCCACCATTTTCTAAAAGTCGACGCGGAACGAACACCCCGGAAAACCAACCCAACGGCGGGCCGGAGCGCGCAACCGCGATCATCGATTTCGAAGAAGGACGATTATGCCCGCTTCGGCCCTCCTGATGCAAGGCGAACTGGAGCGGGCCCGGTGACGAGTCGATCGACTCGCTCAGGATTTCAACGCTTTGACCGGTCCCTGGGGCGTCGCCTGGGCGATCTGCACGGCGGGCTCGGCCTTGGAGTGCCCCTTGGGCGGGACGATCGACAGAGTGAAGTACTGGCTCGAATTGCCGAGGTGTCCGGCCTCGTCGACCGCGCGGATGCGCAGCTTGTACGACCCGACCGCGAGCGGCGTCGAGAGCTGGATCGCGTACCGCCCGTTCTTCTCGGGCGTACCGGTGCCGACGACCTCTCCCGTGTCCTGATTATAGATCTGGAGCAGCGCGTTGGCCTGATAGGTGCCGCCGAAGGTCGGCTGGCTGAGCGGGCTGACGGAGTGACGAGAGTCGACCTGCGCGCCCGTCGCCTTGGTGATCGTCGGAACCCCGGGCGCGGGCATCGGCTGACCGACCACCTGCGCGAGCTGAAGGACCATTGCGTAGTCGTTCGTCGCCAGGAACACCGGCTGGATGCTCGCCGTGTCGACTTTCGTGACCAGCGAATTCATGGCCGTCGCCACCTGCGACGTCGCCTCGGGCGTGGCCCCCGAGGCTTGCAGCACGCTGATGAACGCGTTGTTCAAGACGCGGGCGTCCTGCGGCCGTAACGACGGCCGGCTGACGATGTCGCGCATCGCGAAGTTGTAGGCTTGCAGCGCACTCGAAGGCGCGGGGTGCAGCAAACTGACCATCGAGGTCAGTCCGGCCTGGATCTCGGACATCGTGTCCTTGGGCAGGAACCGGTTCGGCGAGAGGGTCCTGAGCGTGCCGGGAAGCCTCTCGATCCGATGGAGCTTGTCCTGGATCGTGATTGGCAGAATCTGACCGGTCGCCGGCGTCGTCATGCCGGTGAGGGCCGAAGCGGCCGACGCGGCCGACGCCGTGGAGAGCATCATCCGAGTCTCCATGCCTTCTGACCGGGGTATGAAACGGCGGCGGTCCATCGCACCACTCTCCTTGCGGATATCTGCGTTCAAGCGACTGGTCCGGAACCCCGGCGCTGGATGCTTACCGGCTGATCGCGCAGCCGACGAACACGAGTCGACCGGTAGACGTGACGCCCGGCGGCTCGTTGGCGATCGTTTTCGTTCTCGATTCGATATGTCGATCCGGAACCCTTTCAAGGCTCCGAGCGGCACTCTCTACCACAACCCCCCAACCTTGCCTAGAGCGGGTTTGGCGAACCACGACGGCGGCCGGCCCAGGTTCCGTCGGTTCGCTATTTCAGATCGATCGTCACTTTGCCGATCTTGCCGGTGAACTTGTTCTCACGCTCCTTGTAGTCGTCGGTCACGGGCGTCTCGCCGTCGAGGCCGACGTCCGCGCCTTCGTCGGCCGAGAAGATGTACCCCTGCGTCCTGTCGATCCGCCCTTCAGCGACTTTCTCGCCGTTGACGAGGATCGTGCCCGTGCCGCCCTTGCCCAGGCCGCCGCCGTCGTATTGGAACTCAAAGCGGATCGTCGCCGCGCCCTCGGGCAGCGCCTTGGGCGAAGCGACCTTGGAGACGCCGAGACCGAGATAGTTGTAAGCGTACATCGGCCTGCCATCCTTGACGAAGAGGCTCCACCCGCCGAACCGGCCTGCCTGGGCCAGGATCACACCGTCGGCGCTCCCCTTTGGAATCTCCACCTCGGCGGTGATGGCGTGCGACCGGTTTTTGATGTTGATGAAGACGTTCTCCGTCATTCCACGCATGCCATCGTAGACCGTCAGCGCAGTGCGGCCGGCCATCAGGTCGGGGCGGCCGACGAGGGCGGCGTTCACGCGCTCGAGGACGCGATCATCAAGGGGCAAGGCGTGGTTCTTGGCCGCTTCCGTGAGAAAGAGATCCTGCAACTCCTTCAGTTTTTCGGGGTGTTTCGCGGCCAGGTTGTTCGCCGAGCTGAAGTCCTCCTCGACGTGGTAGAGTTCCCACTTGTCTTCGAGCAAAGGATGCCGTGGCGTGCTTTCCCAGGCGGCGCGGTGGACGGTGTGGGCGAGCCAGCCGTCATGGTAGACGCCGCGGTTGCCGAAGATCTCAAAGTACTGCGTCCGGCGCCGGTCCTTGGCCTTGGCGTCGGCGAACGTGTAAAGCATGCTCACGCCTTCGATGGGCGTCTGCGGCGTTCCGTTCACCGATTTCGGTTCGGGCAAGCCGGCCGCTTCGAGGATGGTCGGCGCGACGTCGATGACGTGATGCCACTGCGATCGCACCTCCCCCTTGGCCGTAATCCCCTTGGGCCAGTGGACGACCATGCCGTTGCGGGTGCCGCCGTAGCTGCCGGCGACCTGCTTCGTCCACGTGAACGGCGCGTCGCCGGCCACGGCCCAGCCGGCGGCGTAGTGGCCGTACGAGTTCGGTCCGCCTAGATCGTCGAAGTGCTTCAGGACGTCCGCGACAGATTCGGGCACGCCGTTGAAGTAGGTCGCTTCATTGAACAAGCCGTTCATGGTCCCTTCGCCGCTCGCGCCGTTGTCGCCGACCATATAGAAGACGAGCGTGTTATCCAACTGGCCGAGGTCTTCGACGGCCTGGATGACGCGGCCGACTTCGAAGTCGGCGTATTCGCCGTACCCCGCGAATACTTCCATCTGGCGGGCGAAGAGCGTCTTCTCGTCGGCGCTGAGCGTGTCCCAATCCTTGATGGCCTCGGGTTTGGGCGCGAGTCTGGTGCCCGCGGGAACGACGCCGAGCTTGATCTGGCGGGCCAGCGTCTCTTCGCGGAGCTTGTCCCAGCCCTGGTCGAACTTGCCTTTGTACCTGGAAATCCACTCCTTCGGCGCGTGGTGCGGGGCGTGCGTGGCCCCGGGCGCGAAGTAGGTGAAAAACGGTTTGTCCGGCGTGAGCGATTTCTGGGCGCTCGTCCACTTGATCGCCTGGTTGGCCAGGTCGGTCATCAGATGGTAATTCGGATCTTTCGGTATTTCGACCCGAGTCATGTCTTCATAGATGGCTGGGGACCACTGATTCGTTTCGCCGCCGATGAAGCCGTAGAACTTGTCGAAGCCGGAGCGGGTGGGCCAGCGGTCGGTCGGGCCGGACGGGCTGACTTCCCAGGCGGCGGTCTCGTGCGATTTGCCGAAGGCGGCCGTGCTGTAGCCGTTGAGCCGTAACATCTCAGCAAGCGGAGCCACGCTGTTCGGGCGTTGCCCGGTCTGGCCGGGGAACGCGGTGGCCGTCTCCGTGATCGAGCCCATGTTGCAGACGTGATGGTTCCGGCCGGTCAGCAGGGCCGCACGGGTCGGCGAACAGAGTGCCGTGGTGTGGAACTGATTGTAGCGAAGGCCGCCCTTCGCCATCCGCTCCAGCGTCGGCATGTGGATCGGCCCGCCGAAGGCGCTGGATTGGCCAAACCCCATGTCGTCGATCAGCACGATCAGAACATTGGGCGCGCCATGCGGCGCCTTCACCTCGAAGCGCGGCGGCGCTTTCGCGTTGCGAGCGTCGAGTGTCGTGATCGGCGGAGACGAAGGCTCCCGGATCGGCAGCGCCGTTCGGTCCAGGTTGTATGCCGCCTCCTCGCGAGTCGTCGCCGCCGGATTCCCCGCGGAGGGGCCGGCTGCCGCCATCCAGCCGAATACAACGCTCATCCCAAGCAAAACCGGCACTCGTACTCTCGCGGCGCTCCACATGACGGCCTCTTTTCGTTGACCGACCAATGAACTTGGAGAGGTGACGCTCGACAGGCCCTCCTTGGCAACCAAAACCCAGCCTGGCGGCTGATAGAGTCTACGTCGCCCCAACCTCTCTCGCTATGGAGTTGTCTTCGACCACGTCACGCGGCGCTTCCTCCCCCTTTCAGGCCGTATGTGGCTGCCAAATCGTGTTCTCGCCTGAACCGAGTCGAAACCGCCTGAAAACACAGGGGTGCGATGGTCAAGAACCAATGCCAGATAGGTCTTACCCTATCTGTCACCGGGCGGCTTCGAGGCTTACGCCGGTTTTCTGCTCCGTTGCTACCTACGCCTCTGGCTAATCTCCCACAAAACCCTGGGAATCGGAACCGCGAGGGCGATACGATGGAATCGCCTCCCGCGGCTCGGCTCTCCTCCCGCGCCCGTTCTCCCGCTCGACCGACCTCAGGAGAAACTCCATGCCCCGCACCTCTGGAATCGTCCTGGCGCTGGCCGCGTCGGGATGGCTGTGGACGTCCGACCTTCGCGCCCAGGCGCCGCCCCCCGCCAAGGCCGAAGCCACTCAGGACGCAAAGAAACCCGAGCCCTCCAAGACTCCGACCGAGGCGAAGCCCGAGCCGCCCAAGCCGCCGGCCGATCCGATCGATCGCATCAAGGAAGAAGGGGACAAACGTTCGCAGGTCATGGCGACGCTCAGTTATCTGACCGACGTGATCGGCCCGCGCCTCACCGGGTCGCCGAACCTGAAGCGGGCGAACGAATGGACCCGCGACGCCCTGGCGAACTGGGGCCTGGAAAACGCCCACCTCGAAGCCTGGGGGCCGTTCGGAAAAGGCTGGACGCTCAAGCGGTTCTCGGCCCAGGTGATCGAGCCCCAGTGCATCCCCCTGATCGCCGTTCCGAAAGCCTGGTCCCCCTCGATCGAGGGGACGCTGACCGCCGAGGTGGTTTACTTCGACGCCAAGACCGAGGCCGATTTCGAGAAGTACAAGGGCAAGCTCAAGGGCGCCGTCGTCCTTACAAGCGCTCCGCCCGAGGTTCTCGCCCGGTTCGCCCCCCTGGCCAGTCGCCGTACCGACAAGGAGCTGCTCGACCTGGCCGACGCCCCCGAACCCGGCGGCCGTCGCGGCCGGACGTTCGACCCCAAGCTCCGCGCCCAGATGGAGCTGGCGTCGAAGAAAACCAAGTTTCTGGCCGACGAGGGCGCAGCGCTCTTGATCGACCCCAGCCGCACCGGCGACGGCGGCACGCTGTTCGTCCAGTCGGCGAGCGTCCCCGGATCACCGCCCCCCTTGCCGCCCTCCGAGGGTTCCCCGGACGCCGCCCGGACCCCTCCCCCACGGCGGATCTCTCCCTGGGATAAGGACGCCCCCAAGATCATCCCCCAGCTCGTGATGGCCAAGGAGCACTACAACCGCCTGGTCCGGATGATCCAGCAGGGCGAGAAGATCAAGGTCGCGGTCGACCTCGCCGTCGAGTTCCACGGCGACGACCTCAACGCGTACAACACCGTCGCCGAATTGCCGGGAACCGATCGGAAGGACGAGATCGTCATGCTGGGCGGCCACATCGATTCGTGGCACGGGGGCGTCGGCGCGACCGACAACGCCGCCGGCGTGGCCGTCGCGATGGAGGCGATGCGCATCCTCAAGGCGCTCGATCTCAAGCCGCGCCGGACCGTCCGCATCGGCCTCTGGAGCGGCGAGGAGCAGGGCCTCCACGGCTCGCGCGCCTACGTATCCGAGCATTTCCGCAAGGCGCCCGAGGACCGGGGCGGGGCCGCGAGCGAAGACGTGGACACGCGGGAAAACGTCGCGAGCAAGCCCGAGTACGACAAGTTCTCGGCGTATTACAACCTCGACAACGGCACCGGCAAGATCCGCGGCGTCTACCTTCAGGGCAACGAAGCCGCGCGGCCGATCTTCCGCAAGTGGCTCCAGCCGTTCCGCGAGATGGGCGCCACGACGCTGACCAGCTCCAACACCGGAGGGACCGACCACCTGTCGTTCGACGGCGTCGGCCTGCCCGGTTTCCAGTTCATCCAGGACGAGGTCGAGTACGGCACCCGCACCCACCACTCGAACATGGACGTCTACGACCGCGCCCAGGCCGACGACCTGAAGCAAGCCGCCGTGATCATGGCCGCGTTCGTCTACAACACCGCCATGCTCGACGAGAAGCTTCCCCGCAAGCCAATCCCGCCGCGCGCCCGTCCCGCCGTTCGCGCCGCGGCGCTCGACGCCCCGACGCAGTAATCGCCGAGTTCACCAACGCCGCTACGGATAGCGGCGTTCGAGGTCGGCGACGAATCGCTTGACTTGCCGCACGCCGCAGTGGTGAGCCCTGGGAAACCGCTCGCGAATCCCTCGGTCGGCCGCCTCGAGAAGCTGGGGCCAGAGCGCGACGGCACCGATGATCAGGAACGGTGTGCCGATCGGTCCCGGCAGCAGCACGCCGCCGACGCCGGCGACCACAAACAGGATCGCCAGCTCCTTGGGAATCGGTCCGATCGCCTCGGAGTCCTCGACTCGCGTCAGCTCGCCGCCCGTCGCCTGGATTGCGGACATGCTCGGACCCCTGTTGGTTGGATTATTGCTCGGCGATGCGTTCCAGTTGGGCGTCGGCGGTGGCTCGTCCGTCGTCGGTCTTGTCGTCGACCACGGGCTGAGGCGATTGCTTGGATTGCGGCAGCCACCAGTTGATCGTCAGGCAGAGCGTGACCAAGAACACGCGCAACGCCCACTTGCCCCAGTGCGGAAATGCGGGGAAGCCCGAGACGTAGCCGGCGGCGAAGAAGGTCTCCAGGTCCTCGGCCATCATGTCGGCCGCGGCCCAGGCCAGGACGGCCGCTCCGGCATAGGCGATCCATCGGTAGCGACTCATCATCTCGGTGATGACCGCGCTCAGGGCCAGCAGCATCGAGATCGACAGGATCAGCCCGAGAAAGATCAGCCACGGATTGGAATCGCTCGCGCTGGCGATCGCCAGCACGTTATCGAGGCTCATGATGAGGTCGGCCATCGCGATCCGCTGGATTGCCTTGAGCATTGAGGTCGGCGCGGCGTGAGGGTCTGCGGCGGCCTGCCCTTCCTCCTGCATCAGTTTGCAGGCGATCCAGGCGAGCAAGACGGCGCCGAAGAATCGCAGGCCGGGAATCATGAGCAGGTAGAAGACGACGAACGTCAACCCGATCCGCATCACGATCGCCAGGCCGCAGCCCCAGAACATGGCCTTCTTGCGCTGGGCGGGCGGGAGACGATGGGCGGCCAGGCCGATGACCACGGCGTTGTCGCCGGACAGTACAAGATCGAAGAGGATGATCTTCAGGATCGGGATCAGGTAGTCGAGCGTCATGCGATTCTCGGAAATTCAGGTCGGAGGCGTTCGCGGCCGCGACCCGCCGTCCGTCCGGGGCCGTCTCCGCCGGAAACGAGCATTCCCAGCTCACGCCGATCGACGGCGTCGCAAAGCTTCCATCATAGCCCAGCCGCGCACGCCTGAAAACAGCTAACGCCCGATCGCGTCGAGCGTCTCGCCCCCTTGATTGATCCCCCTTGATCCCTGGGATAAAATGCTCCGTGCTCGCGGTCGAGAACCTAACACACCTAGGAGCGCCAGACCTCTCGGGCGTCGCCCGCCCTTCTCGCCCCGGAGAGGAACCGCGGCTTCCGCCTCCGGCCCACCTTCATGAAACACCCTCACACCGCCCCGCCGCGACGTCCGTTCCGGCTCCTGACCTGCCTCGTCCTGGGCCTCGGCTGCCTGACCGCCGGCGCGTCGGCCGACGAACCGCACGTCTTCTCGCATGAGAGCGTGATGGGAACCTCATTGGAGCTGCGCGTGTGGGCCGACGGCCGCGACCTTGCTCGCGACGCCGAGGCCCGCGTGCTGGGCGAGATCGACCGACTCTCGGCGATCCTCAGCGGCTACGACCCGAACAGCGAGTTCTCGCGATGGCGACGCGCGACGGGACGACCGATGGCCGTCTCGCCGCCGCTCTGGGACCTGCTGCAAGCCGCCGACGCCTGGCGGACCCGATCCGCCGGCGCCTTCGACCCACGAGTAGAAATCCTCAGCAAGCTCTGGACCGAATCCGCCGCGAACGGACGCGAGCCTTCGGCCGACGCGACCCGGCAGGCGCTCGACGTCCTGGCCAGCCCCGCCTGGCGACTCGACGCCGACGCCCGCACGGCCGCGCCGCTGTCGGAGTGTCCGCTCAGCCTCAACGCGATCGCCAAGGGCTACATCGTCGAACGGGCGTGCGACGCCGCGATGAAACTCGGCGGCGTTCGCGGCCTCGTGCTCAACGTCGGCGGCGATCTTCGCGCGGTCGGCGAGGCCGTCGGGGCGATCGGCGTGGTCGACCCACTGGCCGATTCGGAATCGTCGACGCCGTTGACCGTGATCGAAGTCCCCGACCGCGCGGTCGCCTCCAGCGGCCGTTCGCAGCGCGGGTTCTCGATCAACGGACGCTGGCACTCGCATATCTTCGACCCGCGCACGGGCCAGCCGGTCGAGGCCGTCGCCGGGGCCACGGTCGTCGCGCCGCGATCGGCCGACGCGGACGCCCTGGCCACGATCTGCAACGTCCTCACGCCCGACGAAAGCCTCGGGCTGGTCGACGCGACCGCCGACGCCGCCTGCCTGATCGTGCTCGCCGACGGCCGGACCGTCCGCAGCGCCCGATGGACCCGCTACGAACATCCCGCTTTCGCGCAGTCCGCCGCGAGCCCGGTCGGCCAGGAGCCGAAGCCGGCCAAAGCCGAGAAATCGACCGAAGCCGAGAAGCCGGCCGCCGCGCCGTGGAACGCCGACTACGAGCTGGCGGTCGATTTCGAGATCAATAATCCGTCCGACGCGGGGCGTCGCTATCGGCGGCCGTACGTCGCGGTCTGGGTCGAGGACAAGGAGGGGCGGCCGGTCCGCAACTTGATCTTGTGGCTCTCGCAGGGGGGGGCCGGGCCGTTCCAGTGGGTCCCCGACCTCAAGCGGTGGTATCGCGCCGACCAGCTTCGCAAGCAGACCGACAAACGCGAGATGATCTTCACGATGGCGCGGGCGACCCGCGCGCCGGGCAAGTACAAAGTCGTCTGGGACGGCAAGAACGACCTGGGCAAGCTCGCGCCCCAGGGCGACTATACGATCTTCATCGAAGCCGTGCGCGAGCACGGCACGTATCAGAGCATCCGCAAAGACGTGACTCTCGCCGCCACGCCGTTCACCGAGGACCTGAAGGGGAATGTCGAGATCAAATCCGCCACCATCGCGTACCGTCGCAAGCCCGAGCCCAAGAAGTGACGACGACGCGAACGAGCCCGCGACCGTGATCGTGACCGAAACGCCGGCCGCCGGCCGTCCTCGACGCCGCCGGCTGGCGATCCGGTTCGCGGCTTTCATCCGCTGGCTGCACATCTACGTCTCGATGTTCGGTCTGATCGCCGTCCTGTTCTTCAGCGTGACGGGCGTGACGCTCAACCACCCCGACTGGTTCCTCGGCGAGATGGAGAGCCGGAGCGACGTCGAGGGACGGATCGATCCCAAGCTGCTGATCCCCGCATCCCCCTCGGGCGAGGTCGCGAAACTCGAAGTGGTCGAGCACCTGCGCAAGGCCCACGACGTCCGCGGCGCGCTCGTCGAGTTCAAGGTCGACGACGCCGAGTGCCTGGTCGCCTTCAAGGGCCCCGGCTACGCCGCCGACGCCTTCATCAACCGCGACGACGGCAAGTACACCCTCAGCCAGACCGCCCACGGCCTCGTCGGCGTGATCAACGACCTCCACAAAGGCCGCGACTCCGGCCCCGTCTGGTCGCTGGTCGTCGACGTCTCCGCCCTGCTACTCGTCGTCATCTCCCTCTCCGGCCTGATCTTGATCTTCTACCTCAAACTCCGTCGCGTCCCCGGCGTCGTCGTCGCGATTGCGGGAGGATTCGTCGTCGGCCTCCTCTACTGGTTCGGCGTGCCGTGAGACGTCGGGGCGAGCGGAAGGCGCCGGTCCCCTGGCTGGAATGATCTAAGGGGAGCCAACGAATAATGACAGGAGCCAACGCCCCCCGCGCGACCTCTGGTGCGGTTCATCTCTACTCGGAACGGCCTGGCCTTAGGCCCGTCGCCGCGACGCCTTCCGAACCGATGCGATCAGCAATCCCCCTGCGCCGGCGCCGAGAAGGACCAGGCTGGAAGGCTCGGGGACCGACTGGATCTGGAAGGTGGCGAGCAGGTCGTCCGGGGAGATGATGTGGGAGATGTCGTAGCCGTAGGGGGTCGCCTTGCCGAGGATGCTGTTCAAATAGTCGGTCTGGTCTGGGCCGCCGAAGACCAGGGCGATCACGCCTCCCTGGGCGACGTGGTCGTTGATGTTGTCGCCGACGATGAAGGCGGCGCCGAAGGCGATGTTGTTGACCTCCGTCCCCGCGTCCCAGACGTTCTTGCCATAGACCTGGATCGTCTTGGGGCCGAGGAACGCGCCGGACGCGTCGAAGACCTCGAACGCCTTCGGGTCGGCGTTGCCCATGAAGAAGTCGTTGGAGGGAACGACCATCGAGGCGAAGCTCAGGTACCGATTCATCGACGGATCGGCGACGCTCAACAAAGCAGTCACACCGGAGCCGGGCCCGATCGGGGCCGAGCCGGCGACCGTCTGGTCGCCGTGGCCGGCGAACGCCGCCAGCAGAGCCGAAGGCTTCCCGAGTTCGGCCGTGGTCTGGATCGTGGACGAAGCCGTGCCGCCGGCCGTGAACGTCTGGTAGGAGCCGTCATGAAGGCCGAACCAGACCGGCGCAAACGCGAACCCGCCGGCAGGCTGATTGTTCGTGACGGTGATCTGGAGAGTGTCCGCGGTCGCGGGCGCCGAGAATGCCAGCGCCAACACGGCCGCGACGGCCGGGAACCACGCTCTTTGGTTGTGAAGTCGCATCAGTGCTCCTTGCTTCCTGAGTCCGTTTCCGGACTACCTCGAATACGCGGCCCATCGCCGACGTCTCCGGGATGAGTCGCAGCGCCGGGGCGAGCGTTACGAGCCGTTCCGATTTTTTTCCTCGAACCCCGCGTCTTCGCCCTACAATGGGCCTGGCCTCGGCGGTCGCCGAGGGTCGCGGGCGCAAGACGGAATGAGGGAGCATGACGGTCGAGCCTGGCCGGAAGACCGACTCCCGGGAACCCCCGGAATCGCCGACGGACCCCGAGCGCTGGCTCGATGAGCATGGCGATGCGCTCTACCGCTATGCGCTCGCGCATGGAATCCGGCGCGACGCGGCCGAGGATCTCGTCCAAGAGTGCTTCCTGGCCGCGCTCCGCGCCCGCGAGCGATTCGACGGCGATTCCTCGGAACGCACCTGGCTGCTGGCGATCCTCCGCCACAAGCTCGTCGACCACTACCGGCGCGGAGCGGCGGTTCGCGTCGAGTCGGCATGGGACCTGGAGGAAGACGGCCCGCGCAGCGGCATCCTCAACCGCTTCTTCCGCGACGACGGAACCTGGCGCCGCGCCCCTTCGGCCTGGAAAATCGCGTCTGACCCGATCGAGAGTCGCGAGTTCCTCGACTTCCTCGACGCCTGCCTCGAACGGCTGCCCGGCCCCCTCGCCGCCGCGTTTCTCCTCCGCGAGGTCGAGGGCCTGGATATGGACGTCGTCCGCCAGCGGCTCGCGATCGCCTCGGGCAACCTCCGCATCCGGCTCCATCGCGCCCGGCTCTTGCTGCGCGACTGCCTCGGCAAGCATGGCTTCGGCGAGCCCGCCGACGACCCCAGGAGGACGACGTGAGCCGGCACGGTCGATGGACCCGAATCCTGACGCTGCACTGCGAGACCGCCTCCGAACTCGCGTCCCAGGAGATGGACGAGCCGCTCGGCTTCGCCGACCACCTGGCGCTCCGCGCGCACATCCTCATCTGCCGGTCCTGTCGCCGGTTCCAGCGCCAACTTCTCTGGATGCGCCTCGCCGCCCGCTCCCGCTCCCGCGTCGGCGTGCTCGACCAGGCGACCCTTTCCCCCGAAGCCCGGGTCCGAATCGCCGAGGCCCTGCGCGAAGGTGGAAACGACGACGGACCGCCCCCGTAGAGCGCGACATCGCGTCGGCGCGGTGAAGGCGGCTTGACGCCGCCGAGGATGTCACATAAGCTGTTTGTTTCGCACCTGGTCGGCGCGACAACGCCGGGGGGGGCTGGTCACGGCCCGCACCGAGCGACCTTTTTTACGTAAGCGGCTGAGGACAGAAGGTTTATGCCCCGGAAGAAGTTTGGACGCAACCGCAAGAATCGCTGCCGGTTTTGCACTCCTGAAGGCTGTCCCCGTCCGGCCTATGTCGACTACAAGGACATCGGCCTGCTGAAGAAGCTGTGCACCAATCAGAGCAAGATGTTCTCCCGCAAGCGAAGCGGCAATTGCGCCGCGTTCCAGCGGGCTTCGAGCGCCGCGGTGAAGCGGGCTCGGTTCATGGGCCTGCTGCCGTACGTCGGCGAGTAAGCTCAAAGCGACGCGAACCCTTCCCTCATGAGGCGGGCGGGTTCGCGTAAAACGCTTTGAACCGGCGTTCGAGCTGATCGACGGGAATGTCCAGCCGGTCTTCGAGCGAACGGCCGGACGACCGCTTGATCCGCCCCCGGTAGGCGTCGCGCACGTAGTCGAGGAACGGCTCGCGGTGCGCGCCCTGGTCGGCTTGCATCAAGAAGACGGTCAGGGCCATCGCCTGCTGATAGTTGACGTAAATCCGCTCCTCGCGGTTGAAGGCCTGCTGATCCTGTTGCAGGAACTCCGCCAGGGGCATGAACTTGCCGGCCTTGAGCGACCGCACCGCTTCTTCAAGCCGCGCCCCGACGAGCCCGCCGACCTCGATCGACTTGTCGGGCAAGGTCTCTACGGTCTCGAAGTAGGTGCCAAGCCCTTCGAAGACCCAGTAGTTGCCCACGTTCCGGGTGTAGGCGTTGCGGCCGGCCGTCTCGAACAGAAGCTGGTGCGAGACCTCGTGATAGAGGGTCGCCGTCACCGGAAGCTGGCCGTCGACGTCGCGAAAGAAGTAGGCCGTCGCGCGGTTCCCCTTGCCCGGCTTGGGAGGATCGTAATAGCCCAGGCTGTTGGAAACGTCGTCGTTCGTGACCGTGCGAACCCGGCGCAGGTATTCGTCGTGGTCGGCGAAGTAGAGAATCCGGTGCTGCTGATAGGTTGTGACGCCGGTCAGCGAGGGGGAACGGAGCCTTTGCGCCAGGTGAAGGTTCTCGCCCACGACGTCGGCCGTCAACGCGAAGAAGACGTCGTAAAACGCCTCCAAGCGGCGGCTGAACACGATCGCCTCGGCGAGCGGCACGTTGGTCTGGACCTCGAAATGCTCGGTCCGGATCGTCCAGGGGGGCCGCCAGTCGGCCCGCAGCTTGTCGGCCTCGTCCGCCGGCAGCCAGGTCGTCTTGCTCTGGCCTCGGATCGTCGGGGCGGGGAGTTCCCCCAGCTCAAGGTGCATGATCCAGTCGGCGGGCATCCAGCCGTAGACCGGGTGCGCGACGAAGCCGTTCTTGAGCTTGTCGACGGCGAACGGCCGCGCCCAGCCGCCGTCGTAGGGAACATAGCCGAGAAGCCGACGAGCCTCAGCGTGGTCGGGGTCGCGTTCGAGGATCATGCGGAGGTAGAGCCCCGCCTTGGCCAGGTGCGGCGGGTCGGCTTTGGCCGCCTTCCGCACGAGGTCGAGGAGATCCTTGACCGACTGCGAGCGGATCGCTTTCAGCTCCTTCTCCCAGTCGGACGACGGTGAGGCCGGTGCCTTGGACTTGGTCTCGGCCGGGCGACTTGGCACGCTCGCCAGGCCGGCATGCGGCTCGACGACCGGGGGCAGAGGCTTGATGCGGGTCGCCACGCCGGTCGGCGGCGCGGGCAGAAGGCCCCGGACCGCGCCGGCCGCCTTGGTCTCGGACCGAACTTGCAGGCGGTCGGCGAGAGCGCGAAGCGCTACGGCCTCGCGCGTCTGAATCGCCGCCGAGGCCTTGCCAAGCTCGGCGCTGAGGTCGGCCGTCGCCGTGGGCGAGGGAACTTGAAGCGTCAAGGCGAGGCCGGCGAGCAGAAGGGTCGACGTCATGCCAGGGTCCCCGGGGCGTCGTGGCGAGGATCGCGGAACCGAACACGCATGCACGGGTGCTCATCAGGGAAAGACGAACGCCCTCCGATATTATTCGGTCCCGCGGCCGCCGACGCCACTTGAAAACGGGCTGGAGGCGCGAGACGGGTTGGGCTGGACGGCCCGGGCGAAGGCTCGCACAATGCGGCCCGGGGGCGGGCTGCGCGTCCCCGGCGGATCAGAAGACGACCAACGGGAAACGGAGACGACCGGCCATGGACTCGTCGCGTCCTCGCCTTGCGAATGTGCTCATGCTGATCGTGGGACTGGCCCTGGGACTGGCCCTCGCCAACGGCCGACCGCCGCAACTTCGGGCGGGCGGCGGGGATCGGTCGGGCGAGTCGGCCGTCACCACCGGACCGATCGCGATCCGCTACGACGAGGGCAACAAAACCCAGATCCCCCAGGACGCCCTGTACTACCTGGATTACAAGGCGGGCAAGTTGCTGGCGACGATCCCCACGTTCCGCCAGACGCTCAACTCGACCCGATATCTGGAGCCGTTCGCCGAGCGCGACCTGGTGACCGATTTCAAGGTCGACGTCGACAACGGCCCGCGCCCGCACTTCCTGATGACGACCGGCCAGCTCGGAACCTTCGGCGCGGGATGGGCGCCGCTGTTCGTGTTCGAGACGAACTCGGGCCAGGTCGCCGTGTATCGAATTCAGCAGCAAACGGTCGGGATCAAGAATCAGATGAAGTTCGAGCTGCTCGAACTCCGCGCGGTGAGCCCGCCGACGGCGGCGGCGCCCCCCTCCCAGCCCTGACCATTCGATCCCGCCTGGACCGGCTCAGTTCGGCGCGCCCGGCGGTCGGCCCGGCGGCCCGCCGGCGGCTCCCGCGCCGGGCGCGGCGGCGGCGGTTCCCGCCTCTTCGCGGAGGATCGCCCCTTCACCGTATGGACGGGCTTCCTGGCGGTCGAGCAGCCAGCGGCCCCGGGGATCGAAGATCTGGACCGGGACGAGCTGATTGCCGGCGGTCTTGCCGTACGAGCGGTAGGGGTCGCGCGCGCCGACTCCGTAGCGGGCGAAGATGTCGCCGGTCGTGTGCTGGAAGAAGCCCAGCCAGTGGTGGTCGAGGCCCAGGCCGAACGGCGGCCGGCGGTCGTAGGTGATGTAACCGAACATCTGCTTGTGGATCGGCGCGGCGTGGAACGACAGGAGGATGATCGAGAACGTGACGAGCACCGTTCCCAGCGCGAAGATGAGCCGGGTGACGTGGAAGACGGCCGCCGGGAAGCGGACCTGAGCCGGCGCGATGGTCTCGGTGATCATTCGCAGGAGCAAGAGCGAGACGCAGAAGATCAGCATCATGCTGAGGGTGTCGGAGAAGCCCCAACCGATGCCGGTGGAATCGATCAACTGGGCGAGCGGCTCGTAGAAGTTGAACGCGATCATGCCGGCGAAGACGACGTTGAAGAACATGAGCGCCGCGCCCCAGGCGCCTTCGCTGGAAACGACGTAGGTCATGAACAAGATCAACGCCGCGAAGATCAGGTCGACGACTGCTGGTGGCACGGACATAGGAAGGATCTCGTTCTACGGTTGGGGGATGACGAACCGTTTCAGCCGTGGGACGTCGGTTATTTGACGACGCGGAGCAGTTCCTCGATCGAAGTCCGCCCCTGGATGACCTGGCGGAGGCCGTCTTCCTGGAGGTAGATCATGCCGCTCTTGCGGGCCTCGGCCTTGATCTTGGTCAGCGACGGGTTCTCGCGGAGCATGTCGCGGATCGGCTCGGTGATGACCAGCAGCTCGAAGATGCCGGCCCGTCCGAAGTAGCCGGTGCCGCCGCACTGGGGGCAGACCTGCTCGGGGTTCTCCGGCCGTCGGTAGAAGACGTCGACCTTGTCGGCGGGCAGATTGGCCTTCTTGAGGAACTCGGGCTTGGGCTTGTAGGGCTCCTTGCAGCCTTCGCAGAGGAGCCGGACGAGCCGCTGGCCGAGAACCGCGGTGAGAGCCGAGGCGATCATGAACGGCTCGACGCCGAGGTCGAGCAGCCGGAACAAGGCGGTGACCGCGTCGTTGGAGTGGACGGTCGAGAAGACCATGTGGCCGGTGTTGGCCGCCTGGCAGGCGATCGTCGCCGTCTCCTGGTCGCGGATTTCGCCGATCATGATGACGTCGGGGTCTTGCCGCAAGATCGACCGCAGGCTGGTGGCGAACGTCTGGCCCGATTTGGTGTTGATCTCCATCTGGGTGACGTTGTCGAGCTGGTACTCGATCGGGTCTTCGACGGTGATAATGTTCCGCTGATAGCGGTCGATCTCCCGCAACGCGGCGTAGAGCGTGGTCGACTTGCCCGACCCGGTCGGGCCGCAGCAGAGGAACATGCCGTGGGGCTGGGTCACCAGGCTGCGCGCCTGCTCGACCAGCTTGGGACGCATGCCCAGGTCTTCCATCTTGGTCACGGCCGACGTGTTGTCGAGGATTCGCATGACCAACTTCTCGCCGGCCTTCGACCCCGAGGTGCTGACCCGGAAATCGAGGTCGCGGTTCTGGAGCTTGGCGCCGAACGAGCCGTCCTGAGGCTTGCGCTTCTCCGAGATGTCCATCGCGCAGAGCACCTTGATCAGGTTGACCACCGCGTCGCCCGTCGGCCGGTCGAACGGCTCGGCGGCGTGAAGGATGCCGTCGATCCGGTAGCGGACCGAGAGCTGCTCGGAGGTCGGCTCAAGGTGGATGTCGGAGGCTCGCCGCAAGACGGCGTCGTAGACCAGCTCCTTGGCCGCCATGAACGACCGCGACTCCTCCGCCTGGCGGACCCGGCTGGGGTCTTCCTTGGCCATCCCGGCGCTCTTGCCCACGAACGTGATCGGCGGGCCGGCGCGGTCCATGGTCGTGACGTCGCGATTGAACAACGGCCGCGTGCCCATCGAGGCCAGGATGTTGTTGGCTACCTCGCCGAAGTGGTAAGGCGTGAGCACCTTCTGATCGTCGGCGACCGTCTGGTTGCGGACGAAGACGTACGTCAGGATCGGAATGAGGTAGGCCAGCAGCAGGAGCGTCAGCCCGACCGGATAGATCGGGATCGCGAAGAGCATCACGATGCCGAGCACGCCCGAGAAGAAGATCACGCAGTTCCAGGTGGCGAACTTGAGGTTGTTGAGCCTCTTGGTGTCGTGCTCGACCCAGTCGGTCGTCCAGGTCCACAGCAGGTAGATCAAGACCACCGGGATGAACTTGAACAGGTTGAGGTAGAACCCCGGCCCGCGCGGGGAAACGAAGGGAGCGGGATCGCCAGCGGGAGCCTGGGCGAACAGCGGAGTCAAGACGTCGGCCGCATCGGCCCCCGCAACGACGCCGAGCGTCACGATCAGGAACGTCGCGAGCACCGGAAACGGACGAATCATTGAAGACCTTTCTTGCGTGCGATGTCCCAGGCCAAACACGAATCGGCCCCCGGGTGTGGGAGGCCGCGACCGGACCGGCGCCCCACTCGGCCGACTTCGCCGAGATCGGGGAACGAGCCCCGGACGACGCTCACTTGGCGACGCCCCAGGCCACGCGCGGCCGTCCCGGCGATGGGGGGCCGCCGGAACGCCCTCGGATCGATACGCCGTGCCCCTTAGAGAATACCAGGTTGGTTGATCGTAATCCCCTTGAGCGCCATTTTCAAAGCCTCGGGGCTCGGAGCCACTTCGAAGGCGGTCGCGCGCTCGATCTTTTCACCCACGACCAGCAGCCGCAGGCTCTCGGTGAAGTCGAGCATTCCCTCGTCCTTGCCGATCCGGATCGCATCGCCGAGCTTGGTGTCCTCTTCGCTGAGGATCAGCTTCTTGACCGTCGGATTGATCCGCATGATCTCGTTGGTCGGCACCCGCCCGACTCCCTTGTCGGCCCATTCCTTGGTGGTCGGCAACAGCTTCTGGGCGACGACCGCCTTGAGGTTGAACGCCAGCGACTGGCGGAGCGGCGCGTGCATCTCGCGCGGAAACAAGTCGAGCAGACGGCTGATCGTCGAGGGCGCCGTGCCGGCGTGGATCGTGCCGAACACGAGGTGCCCCGTCTCGGCCGCGTGCATGGCCGCGCTGAACGTCTCCCTGTCGCGCATCTCGCCCACCAGGATGATGTCCGGGTCCTGCCGCACCGCGTGCTTCAGCGCGATGTCCCAGTTGAGGACGTCGATGCCGATCTCGCGCTGGTTGATGATCGACTTGTCGTCCTTGAACGTGTACTCGATCGGGTCCTCGATCGTCACGATGTGCATCCGCTCGCGCTGGTTGACGTACTGGAGCATCGAGGCGATCGTCGTGCTCTTGCCCGACCCGGTCACGCCGGCCAGGATGATGATCCCCTGGTCGTACTGGGTGATCTCGGCCAGGACCGCCGGCAGGTGGAGGTCTTCGAACGTCGGGATCTTGTTGTTGACCCGGCGGGCCACCAGGCTGAGCCGACCGCGCTGCTTGAACAGGTTGACGCGGAACCGGGTCTCGGTGTCGCCGTCGTAGATGATGTGGGCGAAGTCGGCGCCCCCTTCCTCGTCGAGAATCCCCCGCTGGCGAGGGGTGAGCAGGGGGTACATCAGCCGTTCCATGTCCGACGCCGTCAGCGGCGGGAGCTGCATTTGCCGCAGGACGCCCGCGAGCCGCATCGACGGCGGCATCCCGACCTTCAGGTGCAGGTCCGAGCCCTTGTACTTGATGCACATCCGGAACAGCTTGTTCGCCTCGGGCTCGGTGGGGGCGACCTCGACGTTGGGTTCAATGGCGCTGGAGTCAGTGGCGGTCGACATCGGCAGGCTCTCCTCGGGATGCGAAAATGATCGTTGAGGATGGATCGCGGCGAGGTCTGTTCCAGTGGGTTTTTCCGCCGGGCGTCGGGCGGTTCGCGGACTTCAACGGCGGAACGAAAGCCAGGTCGTCGCGGCCTCGGACCGTCCGTCGTCAGCCCGCCGCCGAGGCGGGTCGGGGCCGCCGGACCGCGACGCCGCGGGCGGCCAGATAGTCTTTGGTCTCCGGGATCGAATACTCGCGATAGTGGAAGATGCTCGCCGCCAGTGCCGCGCTCGCGCCGGCCTCGGCCAGAACGGCCCGCAGGTGCTCGGGGCTCCCCGCTCCGCCCGACGCCACCACCGGCACCTCGACGGCGTCAACCACCGCGCGGGTCATCTCCAGATCATAACCGTTCTTGGTGCCGTCGGCGTCCATGCTGGTCAGGACGATCTCGCCGGCGCCCAGCCGCTCGACCTCGACCGCCCAGGCGACCGCCTCCAGGCCCGTCGCGATCCGGCCGCCGTTGATGTGCACCTCCCAGACCTCGCGGCCGTCGCGCCGCACCCGCTTGGGATCGATGTTCACCACGATGCACTGGCTGCCGAACCGTCGCGCCGCCCGGTGGATCAGGTCGGGGTTGCGCACCGCCGCCGAATTGATCGAAACCTTGTCGGCGCCCGCCTTCAAAAGCGCCCGGACGTCGTCCAGGGTCCTGATCCCGCCTCCCACCGTCAGTGGCATGAAGCAGACCTCCGACGTCCGACGCACCACGTCCATGAGGATCTCGCGTTCCTCGTGGCTCGCCGTGATGTCCAGGAAGACCAACTCGTCGGCCCCCTCGGCGTCGTACCGCCGCGCGACCTCGACCGGGTCGCCCGCGTCGCGCAGGTTGAGGAAGTTCGTCCCCTTGACCACGCGGCCCTGGTTCACGTCCAGGCACGGGATGATCCGCTTCGACAGCATGCAGAGCCCCTCTCGGGACGCCGTCGGAGGAACCCCGCGAGCCGCGCCCGAACCGATCCTGTCACGTACAGTTACGACCGAATCCTGCAAGAGGACGTCGAGGTATTCTATAACACTCCTTCCGTCGATCCTAGTGGCTCGCTGAAAGATCTCATTCCCCCCTCCCCGGCCTTCCGACGCTCCCTCGCCGCGACGACCGGCGCAGCTTGATACCACACCAAATCGATCGACTCACGTAACATTGCCCTTGACCCTTCCCGGCGGCGACGGAATCAATAGAGCGTCGGCGTCGCGGGACGCGTGCTCGCCGGCTTCCGGTTCCCCGCCGCGCGGGGCTGCACTCGTGCTGACCTGACAAGGCCGCTTGGTTTCATGAAAACGCACTTCGTTCCCGACGCCCGGCCCGGTTCAACCTCGACCTCGCGCCCGCGGCTCACGGCGATCTCGGGGCTGAGGCTCGTCGCCTGCTTGCACATCTACGTTTTCCACATCATGCAGGCGCATCGCGCCGGGCTGATGACGTTTGAAATCCTGGATCGGCTGCCGACGCCGGTGTCGCGGATTCTGAGTCAAGGTTTCATCTCGACGGGGGTGTTCTTCCAGCTATCGGGGTTTCTGCTGGCTTATGCGTATCTTCGTCCCGACGGCCGGCCCAAGGTTTCCGACCGCGCATTCTGGGTCGGGCGGGTGTTCCGGTTGTATCCGCTTTATCTGCTTTCGCTGATCCTGCTGGCACCGGCTCCTGCGTTGTTGCCGATCACGGCGAAGCCGACGACCCCGGGCGACATGGCGGCGATGGTCGCCACGAACCTGACCTTGATCCAGTCGTGGTTCCCGTCGTACGCGATCGCCTGGAACGCCCCGGCGTGGGCGCTTTCGGCTTTCGTGCCGCTCTATCTCGTGTTCCCGGGCTTCAGTCGATGGATCGCGGGCTTCGAAGCTCCGGCGCTGCGCAGGATGCTCGGCGGGTTGCTCGCCGCTTCGATCGCCCCGGCGTGCGCGTACATGATCGTCGACCCTTACGGCGACGCCTGGAACGCCACGGCCATCACGCTCGGCGGGTTCTGGCTCAACGTCCTTCGTTTCGATCCGCTCGTCTGGCTCCCCCAGTTCCTGGCCGGCGTGGTCCTCGGCCGGCTCGTCGTTCTGAGGACGAACGAACCGGCAGACGGGCCGAAGTCGGGAATCGCGCGCGGCGACCTGGCGGCGGCGGCGATCCTCGGAATTCTGGCCTTCGCGCCCGTGCCGTACGTCTTGCTCCGTCACGGCCTCCTGGCTCCGCTGACGCTCGTCGTCCTGGCCGACCTCGCCGCCGGGAAGGGGTTCCTCAGCCGCCAGCTTTCCGGCTCCTGGCAAGACCGCCTGGCCGACGCCGGCTTCGGCCTGTTCGCGTTGCAGATGCCGGTCGGTCTCGGGTTCGCGTTGGCCGTCTTCCGAGGATCGACCGGCACGACGGGCCAGCTCGCGGCTCTCGTGATCGTCACTCTCGCCGCCGCCCTGACCTGGTCCGAATTCGTCCAGCGCCCACTCTTGCGACGGCTGCGGAAGAGGTCGACGCCGGTGATCGGCGGCGAATCGGCGAGTCGCGAACGGCCTTTCGCCACGACGGCGGCCGTGGACTGAGGTCGGGCTAATCGACGATCCGTCGCATCCCGGCGCCCATCGCCGACGGCTCGCGACTCAGCAGTTCTTCGGGGACGAGTTGAACCAAAGCGCCAAGGCGGTCCGCGGCGTTGTGGTCGGGCTCTCCGCCGGCGCCGGCCAGGATGGCCGAGAGCTCCTGAAAATAGCTCAGCTCGTCGTAGGGGCGACGGACGAGCGTGATGTCAGTCCAGCCGCCGTTGACCTGATAAGCTCGGTAGGTCACCGCGATGCGGATCCTCTGCTGGCCTCGGTGCTCGAGGAATCGTCGAAAGCCCTCGAAATCCCGCATGACCTCGCGCTGGACCTGAGGACTCGCCAACTCACCGAGCGTATCGGGCAGCCAGAGGTGCAGCGTCTCGGAACGGACGATCATGCCCGCGCCGGGATACTCGTAGGTCGCCCCCCCTTCATCGGGTCGAGTCGAATCGGCGCTCAACCAGGCCGCCCACGTCATCGCCGCGACGAGGAGGACGATCAGGGCGGTCGCCGCGCCCTGGACCAGGACAATGCGTCCCGTCCCGGGGAAAGCCGTCTGGCGGGTCCATGATTCCATCTCACGGCCGTTGTATGATTGGAGCATGGCGAATGATTCCACAAGACCGCTGGGATTCAGACCGCACCTTACTTCCTTGAACCGCGCGAATCGTCGCCGACGGGACAATTCGATCGGAGATGGTGCCCGAGCGGCCCCGGTCCGCCCCGGATTCGGCTCATAATTTTCGTGATCGATGTCCCGCGCGGGGGCGTTTGCGCGGTTTCATGCTTGTTAGGGGTTCGCGCGCGAGGGGGATGCGGTCTTGAAACCCTGGTGGAAACATCCATGACCTGCAATTCGAGTGAGACGAACAAGTTGCTCGAACAGGCGGCCCAGGGCGATCCTCAGGTGCTTGAGGAGCTTCTGGTCCGGCATCGCGACCGGCTCCGCCGGATGATCGCCGCGCGGCTCGATCCGAGGCTCAAAAAGCGGATCGACCCATCGGATGTGATCCAGGAGGCGTACCTGGAGGCCTCGACGCGACTGCCGTCTTATCTGCGCTCTCCCACGATGCCCTTCTTCCTGTGGCTCCGATTCCTCACGGGCCAGAAGGTGGTGACGTTGCACCGCCGCCATCTGGGCGTCCGGATGAGAGGCGTCGACCAGGAGGCGTCGTTCCGTCCGGGCGCGTTTCCCGAAGCCTCGTCGGCCGCGTTGGCCGCTCATTTCGTGGACCACGGCGCCCGCCCCAGCGAAGCCGCGATCCGCGCCGAGACGAGGGAACGGCTCCGCATCGCCCTCGACGGCATGGCGCCGATCGATCGCGAGGTGCTGGCGCTGCGGCATTTCGAGCAGTTGAGCCGCGCCGAGATCGCGACGGTGCTCGGAATTTCCGAGGCCGCGGCCGGCAAGCGGTATCTCCGCGCGCTCGAGAAGCTGAAGCAGATCATGAATCCCGCCGGCGACGGCTCGGAGAGTTGACGCGATGAGCGAGCCGTCCGCCGACCTCGACCCGTTCGAGATCCTGATCGACGAATTCCTCGACAAACATCGAGGGGGCGAACGGCCGTCGTTGACCCAATTCGTCGGCGAGCACCCCGACCACGCCGAGCGGCTCCGCTCGCTCATCCCGGCCATGCTGGCGATGGAGGAACTGGGCCTCGAAAGCGAGGCCGGCCCTCCGTCCGGTCGATCCGCGGCGCTCGCTCGGATGCCCCAGCGGCTGGGCGACTACGTCCTGATTCGCCCCGTCGGGTCGGGGGGCATGGGAGTCGTGTACGAGGCGGTCCAGGAATCGTTGGGCCGCCACGTGGCCTTGAAAACCATCACCTTCCAGCACCCCAGCGACACGACCGGCCTTGAGCGGTTCCGCCGCGAGGCCCTCGCCGCCGCGCGGTTGCAGCACGCCCACATCGTGCCCGTGTACGGGCTCGGCGAGCACGACGGCCTCCATTTCTTCACCATGCAGTTCATCGATGGGCTCGGGCTTGACCTGGTGCTCCGCGAAGTCCGTCGGCAGCGGCGCAAGCCCATCGCCGCCGATCCGCCGACCGACCAAGAGCTTTCGAGCGGTCTGGCCCGGGACCTTTACCACGGCCGGTTCCACCCCCAGTCGACCCCGGTCGCGGACTCCGCAAGCGAGGCGCGATCGGAGACCCCGATCGCGCCGATCGTCCGAACCAGTCCGTCTCCACGGATCGAGGCCCGCTACTTCGACAGCGTGGCGTGGCTCGGCGTCCAGGTGGCCGAGGCTCTCGAATACGCTCACCGGCAGGGCGTCCTCCACCGCGACATCAAACCGTCCAACCTGCTGATGGACGCGAACGGACACGTCTGGGTCACCGACTTCGGGCTGGCCAAGATTCAAGACGGCGACGAGTTGACGCGGACCGGCGACGTCGTCGGGACCTTGCGGTACATGGCGCCGGAGCGGTTCAGCGGCTGGTCCGACCCCCGGAGCGACGTCTTCGCCCTGGGGGCGACGTTGTACGAGCTTCTGACGTTCCGGCCGGCGTTCGACGAGCCGGACCGAGTCAGGCTGATCGATCGCCTGCTGAACGGCAGCCCGACGCCGCCTCGGCACCTCGACCGTCGATTCCCGCGCGACCTGGAAACGATCGTCATGAAGGCGCTCGCCAACACGCCTGGCGAGCGGTACGCAACCGCCGGCCAGTTGGCGGAGGATCTGAGGCGGTTCGTCGCGGGCCGACCGATCCTCGCCCGCCGATCCGGCCGGATCGAACGAAGCTGGCGGTGGTGCCGCCGCAACCCGGCGGGCGCCGGCGCGGCCGTCGTCGTCGCGGCGGCGCTGGCGACCGCCGCGACGACCTCGATGATCTACGCCTACGAGCAAGGCAGGGCGGCGCGCGAGGTCCAGGGCCTGGCCGACGCCCTTTCCAACGAGCGCGAGAGCCTGCGTGAGGCGTTGGCCGAGCAAGTCAGGGCCGCTCGCGAGATCCAGGAACTCGCGGACGCCCAAACCAAGGTGCGCGAGAGCCTGCACGTGTCGCTGGCCGCGACCCAACGTCTCCTGGCCCGGCAAGACTTCGACCGCGGCCAGGCGGCTTTCGAGAAGGAGGAGATCGCCGCGGGGCTGCTCTGGACGCTTGAGAGTTGGCGGTCGGCCCGCGACGCGGCCGACCTCGACTGGCAACACCTCGCGCTCGCCAACGTGTCCGCCTGGAGCGAACGGTTCCCGCGCCTGAAAAGCCTCCTCTCCCACGAAGGCCCCGTCGACGCCGCCGCCTTCAGCCCCGACGGCAAGACCATCCTCACGGGCGGCGACGACCGCACGGCGAGGTTCTGGGACGCCGATACGGCCCGGCCGATTGGAGAACCCCTGCAATTTCCCGGCGCGGTCCAGAGTGTGGCGATCAGCCCCAACGGCGAGACCGCGTTGATCAGCGGCAGCGACGGCGCGGCGAGGTTCTGGGACGTCGCCGCCAGGCGACCAGTCGGACCGCCGCTAACGCACAAAAGCGGAATTCTCTGCGTGGCGTTCAGTCCCGACGGCAAGATGGTCGCCACCAGCGGCGCGGACAAGACGGCCCGGCTCTGGAACGCCTGGACCGGCGAGCCGATCGGCGCGCCCCTCGCCTCTCAGCGGCCGGTCACCGCCGTCGCGTTCGATCCGGGAGGCGCGATGATCGCCACCGTGAGCCGGGATGCGACGGCCCAACTCTGGAACACCTCCGACGGCGGGCCGATCGGCGGGCCGCTGGAGCATACAACCGAGCTCCTGTCCGTGGCGTTCCGCCCCGACGGCAAGATCCTCGTCACAGGCGGTTGGGGAGGCCGAGTGCGGGTCTGGGATACGACGACCGGCCAGCCGATCAACAGCGAGCCGAACCTGCATCGGGGCTACGTCCGAGGCATCGCGTTCAGCCCCGACGGCAAGACTTACGCCACGGCGAGCGAAGACAAGACGGCGAGGCTCTGGGACGCCGCGACCCACAGGTCCATCGGCCCTCCCCTCATCCACCAGGGGCCGGTCGTGGCCGTGGCGTTTCGCGCCGACAGCCGGGCCCTCCTCACCGCCAGCAGCGACCACACTGTGCGCGTCTGGGACGCCGAGTCGTGCCGCCATCGCAGGCCCGCCATGGAAAAGCCGCTCGCCGGCGAGACCGTCGCGTTCCTCCGCGACGGGAGGACCTTCCTCGCCGCCGGCGCGGGCCCGGCGCGGATCTGGGACGCCGCCTCGGCAGGCCAGGTCGGGGGCGGCATGCCCTCCTTGGGTCGGGTCCGCTCCGTCGCGGTCAGCCCCGACGGCAAGACCCTCGTCGTCGGCGGCTCCCCGGCGCAGCTCTGGGACGCCGCCACGCGGAAGCCGATCGGCCAGCCCCTCTGGCACCCGCAGGGCGCCGACGTCGTGGCGTTCAGCCCCGACGGCAAGACCGTCGCCACGGGGGGGGCGGATCGGACGACCCGCCTCTGGGACGCCGCAACCGGACAGCCGATCGGCGAGCCGGCCGTCCACCCCGGCTCGGTCGACGCCCTGACGTTCCAGGCCGACGGCCGGGCTCTCATCGTCGGACTCGACGCCGGCGCCGCCCAGGCCTGGGACGTGACGACCCGGAAATCCCTCGGCCCGATCCTTCAGCACCCGGGCGCGGTCAGCACCGTCGCGGTCAGTCCCGACGGTAGGTCCATCGTCACGGGCTGCGAGGACGGCATGGCCCGCATCTGGAACGCCGCCACGGGCGAACTCCTCGCCCCTCCCCTGCCGCACCTGGCCTGGGTCTTCGCCGTGGCGTTCAGCCCCGACGGCAAGTCGGTCGCCACCGGCAGCCGAGACCGCACTGCGCGAATCTGGGACGCCGCCACCGGACAGCCGATCGGCCCGGCGTTCCGGCATGCTCACGACGTCTGGTGCGTCAGCTTCGCTCCCGACGGCAGCTCGCTCCTGACTGGAGACATCGCCGGAACCGCGCGGATCTTCCCGATCGCCCGAGAACTACCCGACGACCTGGAACAGGCCGCCGCCCGGGTGGAGGTCCTCACGGGAGTACGGCTCGACGCCGCCCGACGATCGATCCAGTCCCTCGACAACGCGACCTGGCGGACGGCGCGCGACCAACTGAGAGAATCGGGCGCCCCTGGATTCGAGATCCGCCACTGACTCCCGCGCGTCCGGTCGGCCAGGTCCGATCACGAGCCCGGTGCGCCAGCGGGTGAATTTCCGGTGGCCGTTGGAATCGATTCACTCGCTGGCGCTGCGGGTTCATCTTCTGACGGGCTTCGCCTGCGGCGCCCGTACGACCAGCGTCCTGCCCGTGTCGATCGTCGTCTTCGCTCCGTCGGGGTCGGTCACGGAAACGAGCACGTGATACGTTCCGGCCGGCACGCTCGCGTCCAATTGCTTCGCCGAGAGGTTCAGCTTGGCTTGTTTGCCCAGCTTCAGCCTGACATTCGCCGCGGCGCTCGCGATCGTGAAGTCGCTCGGCGAGCCGGTCGTCGTCGTGGAAAGGATCAATGAAGCCCGCACTCTTTGTGTGACGGGAATCGAGGACGCGGTCAGCGTGACCGTCTGCTGGATCTTGGCCTTCTGACCGGCGACCACCAAAGCGGGCAGAGCGCCCCTGGCGGCCGGCGTCAGGTCCGATGCGGGCTGAACCACCGGGGGCGTCGTCACCGGGGGGGTCGTGCCTGGAGGCGTCGTCACTGGGGGGGTCGTCACCGGGGGCGTCCCCTGAGAAACGGTGACGGAGAACGTCTGCGTCGCGGCGACGCCGTCCGAGCCGTACCCCGTGACGGTGATCTTCGCGGTGCCCGCCGCGAGCGGGGTTACGATCAGATTGTTCCCCTGGAGCGAGGCCGAGGCCACGCCGGGGGCGTTGCTCTGAGCGGAGAAAGCCTCATCGGCCGTGGTCACGCTCTTGATCAGGATCAGGTTGGAAGGCTGAACGGCCGCCCCGGTCTTGTAATTTTGCAGGGGCGCCGAATCCAGCGGCGAGGACATGGGTCCCGGCGAGGGAACCGGCACCGCTGCGATCGCGTCCATCACCGCCAGCCCGGAGGCTCCCACCACGTGCCCGAAGACGGTGAAGCCGCCGTTCTGGTTGTTGAGGTTGGAGGCGTTGGCGTCCGATTCGTTGAAGAAGAACTGACTGGTCGCGCTGTTGGGGTCGCTGCCGAGCTTGGCCATCGCGATGGTGCCGCGGACGTTCGACGCGCCGTACTCGTTCTGGACCGGGGCGTCCGTCGGGGTGGCCGCGATGTCCGGCTTGGAGGAGAGCTGGAAGCCGCCCGCCTGCCAGATGAAGCCGGGAACCGATCGGTGCACGACGGAATTGGTGTAAGCGCCCTTGTTCACGTAGTTCTGGAAATTCGCGACGGTCTTCGGCGTCGTCGCGGGGGTCAGCAGGACCGGGATCGTGCCGAGCGTCGTGTCGAAAATCGCGAAATTGGGGGCTGCGCTCGGATCATTGAAGTAGGAGCCCAGATTCACGGGCGCCGCTGCGGCACCGGTGGCGACGCTCATATCCGGCAACGGCGTCACCGCCGCGATGGTCATCAGGGCGCGGGTTTCGAGATATTCGACCTGGCCCAATGGGCGCGAACGACGTGTTCGTTCCTGCCTCTTCATTTGCCGTTCTCCGAAATGCGTGATTGCCTGGCATGCGGGGCGAAGACGGCGATGAAGATTCAGCCAGAAGGGTTTTCTTGTCGGGTCAAGGCCATCGGTTTGGATCGGGCCGAACGAGGAAATCGAGTCTCCACATTCATGCCCGTAACGCGACGTGACCCTCGTCATACTGCCGATCGGATTTCGGCGACAGGCCAATTTCCGGACCTGAACTTCCGTTCGGCGCGATTTCCACGAAGTCGCGGCCAGCACCGGTTCGACGCGGAGGCTGAAGGCGTGCTGTCCGAATGGGCGGCGGCCAGGGTCAAGAAAGACCTGGATGAGCTGGACGACCGACCTGGCCGCGGCGATGGCGGCGGCGGCTCTTGCGCTGAATCACACCCGCCGCTGGAACCCGTGATACCGCGTCCCCTGGTACGTCAACGTACCTTCATCCCCTTCGGCGAGCAGCCCGTACTCCGGCCCGGAGAGGCTGAACTCGAATCGATCGCCGCCTTTCAGCTCGAAGGTGGCGAAATAGAAGGTCGAGACGCGGCCATGCGAATGCTGATACGACCGCCCGCGCGTTTCGGCCCTCTTGGTCACGACGCGCGCAGGGAACTCCTGGATCGGCAGGCTATTGTTGCGCGACCACTCCAAGATTCCGGCGACGATGCTGTAGGCCATCGTTCCGAAAACGATCACGAACACCACGGCGAAGAATAGGGGCTCGATCGCGAACAGTTCCATCGCGCATCCTCAGTGAATGGGCGGTGTTACGGCCTCGTACGGACACTTGAAGTCGGCCGGAAGTTCGCGATCCGCCTCATCCCGATCAAGTCCTGCGTCTGGGAGGGAAAACGGGGACTTGGCTGGCCCGCCTCCCTCCGACGCCATGGCCGCGATCAGATCTGGCCGCAATCCTCGACGAGGATCTTCGCCGCCGGCTTCCCGCTGCCGGAGCCGAGCCCCTCGATCTTCTTCACGATGTCCGAACCCTCGGTCACCTCGCCGAAGACCACGTGCTTGCCGTCCAGCCACGCGGTCGGCACCGTCGTGATGAAGAACTGCGAGCCGTTGGTGTTCGGCCCGGCGTTGGCCATCGACAGGAGGAACGGCCGGTCGTGCTTGAGCGTGAAGTTCTCGTCGGCGAATTTCGCCCCATAGATGGACTTGCCGCCGGTGCCGTTGTGGTTCGTGAAGTCGCCCCCCTGAAGCATGAACTGGGGGATGACGCGGTGGAACGAGGAACCCTTGTAGCCGAAGCCCTGCTCGTGCGTGCAAAGGGCGCGGAAGTTCTCGGCGGTCTTCGGCGCCACGTCGTCGAACAGTTCCATGGTGATACGCCCGGCGGGCTTGCCGTCGATGCTGATGTCGAAGTAGACGCTCGGTCTGGCCACGCTGATGGTCCTGTCTTGGAGTTTCGCGGGATTGGGACAGAGTAAAGTACCGTCCCGCGCCGCTAGCCTCAACCCATTTGTGGGGCGTGCCCCGGCCCCGACGCGGAAGAAAATGGGGAAAGGGACGGGGAGCAGGCCAAACAACGCTCCTGCCCCTCTGTTTCATCTGCCCCTTTATTTCATGCGTGGGTGGTTCCAGAAAACTCCGTCCTGCCCTCCAAAAATCAGTGTACAGGCGTTGACAAACACACCGACGTCTGGTTCCAATCCCCTCTGACGTGGAAGTGGAAACCACCTATACACTCGTTTTCCAGGGAGGCCCTCATGACTTACTCGGAAACCCTTCTGCCGGAGTTCGATCAGGAGATGGCGAACACCCGCAAGGTGCTCGAACGAATCCCCGACGACAAGCTCGACTGGAAAGCCCACCCGAAGTCGCACACGATCGGATGGAACGCCAACCACGTGGCGGACATCCCCAACTGGCTCGTCGCGGTGCTGACGACGTCGTCGCTTGACATCGCCCCGGTCGACGGCGAACCCTACGTCTCCCCGAAGTTGACCAGCAGCCGTGAGATCGTGGAACTCTTCGACCGCAACGTCGCCGCCGCGAGGAAGGCCATCACCGAGGTCAAGGACCAGGACGTGGGCACCCCGTGGACGCTGGCGAAAGGCGGCGATCCGATCTTCACCATGCCGCGCTCGGCCATGATCCGCAGCTTCATCCTCAACCACCTGATGCACCACCGCGCACACCTCTGCGTCTACCTCCGCCTGAACGACCTCCCGGTCCCCGGCATGTACGGTCCGTCGGGGGACGAATAAGAAGCCCAGATCGGCGCTGAGGATCGGGACGTCGAAGCAACAACGAGAAAACGGGGGATAGCCCAGACGAAAGCGCTACGTCCCCGTTTTTCTCGCCCGCCGACCCGTCAATCCGATGCGGAGATCGTCTCCCCGCCGGCCCGGGTCCCCAACCCGCGCCAGATGGCGCGCGCCGTCGTGTTCTTGTAGAAGCTTACATGCCCGTCGACGGCCAGGGAGTTAATCCCGCCGGCGTGACGGCTCGCCGCGGTCCATGAGCCGGTTGGGATGTTATTTCCGTTGCCGCAAGAGGGCTTCCCAACGCCCTGATTGTGATTGTAGAGGGTGTGCGTCAGGTCCGTTTGCAGCCAGAAGCAGCGTTTGCCGTTCGGCCCGGGCGGGTAGACGCCGACGCTCGAATCGCACGCCTCGACGAAGCGGTCGAAATCGGTGGTGGTGGGAACCGAGTAAATGTTGGCCGTGGGCTCTGACGAGACGCCCATTCCCTTCCCGAGGACCCATTCCGAGACGGCGACCGTGTTCGAGGCCCCGTCAACGATCTGGGCGAGCGTGACGGAGGCCGTGGACAACCCGTCGAAGACCCCGGCGGCGGCGGTACGGGCCCCTTGGAAACCATATCCCACATTGCCGGCGTAGCTGGTGGTCGCCGAGACCCACGAAGGCGCCCAATCGCTCGGGCAGGCGAGGACGGCCAGCCTGGTGACGGCGGCCGTGTGATGCGCATCGATCGGGAGGCCGGGCGGGTAGTCGTAAGCGATCGACACCCACGCGTTCGTGTTCAGCGAGTTGTACAGGGCCGTCTGTTCGAGGTGCCCCAGCAGGGGGACGTATAGCGAGAACCCGTTCCAACACCGCCCGGGCGGCAGCCCCCCCGCCGACGCCGCGTAGTTGTTCAACGCCACCCCGATCTGCTTCAGGTTGTTTGTGCACTGCAGCCGCCGGGCCGACTCGCGAGCGGATTGCACGGCGGGCAGCAGCAGGGCGAGGAGGATCGCGATGATGAAGATCGCGACGAGCAGTTCGATCAGCGTGAACCCGCGACGCGGGACGTTCCGTCGAGTCATGGCTGAGCTCCCGGACTTGGTGCGACCGAGACGTCACTACAAGAGGACACGACCTCCCCGGCGCGACGCATGCCCGAGATCGATCTCGACCGGGTCGCCTCGACGATCTGAAGTTCAGTCGAGACGTGGCCTTTCGGCTCGATCCACAAGCTCGCTCACACGGGGCAGAACCGAATTAGCGAACTAGCTGACTAGCACACTATATCACTGAATCGTCTTACATTCAAGCACCCAGCCAGGCCATCGGGCGCGATTCTCGCCGCGCGATCTAGCGAGGCATGACCACGATTGAACGGACCACATCAGAGTAAAACGAGAGTGAATCTCTCTAAGGGCCCTTGCGGATCCAGTGGTCGCTGAACATCATTCCGTTGCCCGAGTCGCGCGGGGGCATGTGACACTTGAGGCAATCGGATTGCGATGAGACCGGGCAGGCATGTTGCGGCGGGGTGGAATGGCACGATAGGCAGATTGCTTCATACTCGACTTTATCGCGTGAAGTCGGTGCGTGACTGTCGTGGCAGGTCGAGCAACTGAGGGTCCCCTTGCTTTGAGTGTAGCATTTGGATTGCATGAGACCGACCGGCTGAAACCGGGCGAGGATCGCGTTGTCGGGGCGAAGCTGGTCGCGGGGAACGTATTCGGGGAGGCGATGGCATTGGCCGCAGAGCCGGATATTGAGCTCGGCGGTGGCGGGCTTCGACTCGCCGAACGGCATCCGAAGGGCCTTGTCTCCGCGACGCGCCGCCTCGACGTGAGATCGGCCCGGTCCGTGGCAGCGCTCACACGAAACGTTCGGCATGATGGCCGCGGGTTCGATGAATCGCTCGTCATCGGCCGAGAGCCGGGTCGCGTGGCAGCCCATGCATTTCATCGTCTCATCGGCCGTCAGCGCGTGTCCGTCGGCGGACCGGCCGATCGGGTTCGCCCCGGCCTCCTGGGCCGGTGTCACATCGAGTTCTTGACGATCTGTAAAGTAGGTCAAGCGATGTTCGAGGCCGAGCGCACGCCCCTCGGCGTCTCGACCGGTCAGGCTCAGGAAGGTCACGGCATGTGTTCCCGAGCCAAGCGCGTAATCGAGCGTGTGTTCGGCGACCTTGCCGGCTTCAGTTCGCGACGCGATCAGATCATGATCCCGTAACGCGTAAGCCCATGATGATTCCGGATGCTCGGGATCGACGGCGGTACGCCCGTCGAGCCAGCCAGCGAAATCGACCATCGCGCCGGGCTGAAGTGTACGTGCATGCCCCGATCGCGAATGTAACGCCGCCTCGCCGGGGTGGCATTCGCGGCAGGACCTGGCCCCGATGTAGTCGGCGGAGGTCACCTTCTTGGACGAAACGTTCTCTACCGTTGGCCCCGACACCAGGAACCACAGCACCAGAAACGGCCCCCCGACGGCGACGGCCATGAAGGCGGCCACTCTACCGAGTTCCTTCGGGACGTTTCGTGGCTCGTCAAGGGGTGCGTGTCGTTCGTCCGAGTCGTTCAAGCGCCGACACCCCTGAAGCCGTTTCATCCTTGTCACCACGAATATTGTATCGACTCATTCGCTCTGGGGTAGTGGCCCGATGGCGGGGATCTCCGTAGCCCCATGGGATGGCCCCCCAACGCTCGCCCCTGCCCCGATCCCGCTGCTGCGCCACCCACGTCGTCCGCAACGGCGTTCTCCGGTCCGGCCCGCCCCAACTCCTCCGCCGAGGTTGCGGCCGTATAATTCGGGTGATTTTCTTGTCATTCAAGTGATTTTAGTGCGACAATTCGGTAACAGAATCGTTGCTAGTCGAATGAAAGTGGACAAGCACGCGTCAAGGCCGAGATGAGAGTCGACCGCCCTCACGGCGGCCTTGAAGGCAGTCGTTACGCTCTCCCTGGAGGGTGTCCCCCATGACCGGCCGCACCGAACGCATCGCCGCCTTGGCGATCTGCATGATCGGCCTCGCCCTGCGAACAGTTCAGATCGACTACAATTTTGATATTGATGAACTGTTCTCCGCCCGGATTGCGGCGCAGCCCTTCGGGGGGATGATCCGGCAATCCCTGATGGACCATCCCCACCCGCCGCTGCATAACCTCCTGCTGTTCTCTTGGGTGCGGGCGTTCGAGGTCGGAGAGATCTCCGTGCGGTCGTTCAGCGTACTCTGCTCGGCGGCGTTCCTCGTCGTCACCCATCTCCTGCTACGCCGACTTATGCCGCCGGGGCCGGCCCTTGGTGCTCTGGCACTCGTGGCCGTCTCTCCTTTCTTCGTCTACTACGGCCAGCAAGCCCGTCCATACAGTCTCATCGCACTCCTTTCGGCCGCCAACCTGCTCGCCCTCCTGAGGCTGCTGGACGCTCCAGCCGTCCGCGGCCGGGTCGTCGTTTGGTCGGTGACTTGCGCCGTGTTAGCCTGGGCGCAGTACATCGCCGCCTTAACCGTCGCCGCTGAGATTGCCATCCTGCTGCTCGTCCTGCCGCGCCGGGAAAAAGTGCTCGTGGTCGTCGGCGGCGTTCTGGCCGTCGCGACCGTCCTACCGTGGCTAATTACTGCGATGGGCAGTCATATACTTCACGGGACCGACCCGCTGCCGCACATCGACTGGATCAAGCAGCCGACGCCGCAGGAATTGGTCTGGTTCTACGCCGGAATTTTCGGCGACGTGCCTGGCATCCGTTCCCGGTGGCTCTTGCTCCCTCTGGCGGCCCTAGGAGTGGCGTACTATGCGACCGCGATTCGACGCGGCTTGTCCCCGCCCGCCTTCGCCCTGACCGGGATCGGCGTGGGCGTGCCCCTGGTCGTCTTCGCCCTGTCAGCCTACGGTCCCAAGTCCGTCTGGGCGGAGCGTCAATTCATGGGACCGGCGCTGGCCTTCGTCGCCTTGGTCGGCCTCTGGGCTGCGAACTGTCCCCGGTGGCTTGGCAGGGTCGCCCTCGTCGGGGCCTTGGCATGGCTGACAGCGGCGGTGCCCTCGGCCTTCCCGATGTATACGAAGCCACCTTGGCGTGCCGTGGCGGAGTACCTGGACGTTGAGTATCCAAACCGCCCAGTCCTGGCAGCCGAAGACTGGGTCGCCGACCCGCTGGGCTATTATCGGAAGGCGGGCGAGGTCGTGCGAGTACAGGACCGGCCATCCGGGCCCGCGATCCTGCTCTGCCGGCCGGGTCGTGACGAGGGCCTGGCGCGGAATTCGACGCCGCTCAGGGATTGGTCGTGGCGTCGAACACGCCCCCCTAACGACAACGCCAGTCTGCGGCTTTACGAGGTCGCCAGATGACAAGGCAAGAATATCGGCCCAGGTCTGCTAAAAACAGGAAAACGGGGATATAGAACAGGTAAGCGGCTAAAACGCGTCACATCCCCGTTTTCTCCCGATGACCGGCTGGAAGCTCAAGCGGCGGTTCGCCTACGGCGGCGCCAGGTGCAGCCGAGGCCCGCCAGGACGGCGGTGCAGGCACTCGTCAGCGTCCCGGGTTCGGGGACGGCGGAGAGGGGGACGCCGTCCAGCGAGAACGCGAAGTCGTTCGCAATGGGGGATCGGATCCCGAAGAAGTCCTGGTAGGCCGAGTTGTCGCCGCCGGTGCCGTACTCCCAACCCCACTGCGGAGGGAAGCCCATGTCGGCCACGATCGACAACCAATACTGCGTGCCGGCCGTAGCGGCGAAAGAAGTGTTTAGAATGGCCGAATAGCTGAAAGCCGGGTCACTCTGATCGTCGAGACCGAGTGAAGTCTCGTTGGCGTTCCCAACGATAAAATCGGTCGCCAGCGCGGTGCCCGGCTGGCCGGCGTTGTCTGCGTAAAACGTCAGCGTGAACCCGGATATGGCGGCGGGAGCTCCATTGAAATAGCTCCCCACCCAGGAAACGTCGGTGATCGTGGCTCCCGTTCCGATCGTGAAATTGTCGTATACGGTGGCGAAATTGCCAAGTCCGCCGCTGGGGTCGTTCTGGCTCGCATACGCCCCGTTGAGGTTGGTCGGCTGGTCGAAGACCGGGGTCGCGTGGGTCGGGCAGGCCCCCGTCACAACAAGAACACCCAGCAGCGCTGTCGCTACTCTGATCCTCTGCATCGAGTTCGTCATCATTTGCACCTTCGTTGATTGCTATTTGCCAAGATCTCAGGCGTGGATGTCACACCGAGGACCGGAATCGTGGCACAACGAGGGGTGGCCTTCAACGAAAGGTGATGTGAATCATCATGGAACCGTTGAAGTCGAAAAACAGGGACATTGCGTGGGCATAGAAAGAAATAAAAAGCGCAGCATAGCGATGCTGTCCCTTCCAGCGCCGTCCTCGGCATCGCGGGAAGAAATCGGGGACAAATCCTTATGGGTCAGCGGTCGTTCTACCTGAGCTTCAAGCCTACGACGACGGCCGTCGGCTGAAATCGTGCTGATCGACGATCCGGGGGCATTCGGGGAGGGAGTTGAGGAAGGTCTTGCCGTAGGGTTTGGTGAGGACGCGGGGGTCGAGGATAGCGACGATGCCCTGGTCGGTCCGGGTGCGGATCAGGCGGCCGAAGCCTTGCTTGAGCTTGATGACGGCTTCGGGGATCTGGTATTCGACGAACGGGTTGCCGCCGCGGCGGCGGATCTCTTCGAGGCGGGCTTCCAGGAGCGGGTGGCTGGGGACCGAGAACGGAAGGCGGACGATGATGACGTTCGAGAGCGACTCGCCCGGCACGTCGACCCCCTGCCAGAAGCTGTCGGCGCCGAAGATCACGCTGTCGACGTCGGCCTTGAACGCCTCGACCATCTTCGACCGCGGCATGCCGTCGCTCTGGGCGAACAAGGCGATGTTCCGCTTGGCCAGCCAGGGCGTCAAGGCCCGGGCCGCGGCGTCGAGCATCCGGTACGACGTGAACAGGACGAACGCCTTGCCCTGCGTCTGCTCCAGGTAATGCGCGATGGCCGTGATCACCTGCCGCTCGTAGTCCTGGGGCTGCTCGGACGGGTCGGGCAAGTTGCGGGCCAGGTGGATCTTGACCTGGCGCGGGTAGTCGAACGGACTCCCCAGCGCGAGCGTCTCGGCGCGGGTCAGGCCGAGCCGCGACTTGAGGAAGTCGAACTTGGGGGGCGACCCGACGCAGAGCGTCGCCGAGGTCAACACGCAGGTCGGGACCTGCTCGAAAAGCGTCTTCCGCAGGGTCGGGCCGACGTCGAGCGGGGCCGAGGCCAACCGGATGCGACGCCTCCCCTTGTTCTCGGACTCGACCCAGTAGACCTGCTGCTCGGCCGACTGCCGAACCCATCTCTGGACCTGGTCGGCGAGCCCCTCGCAGCGCTCGGCGGCCGAGGAGAGCTCGATGCGGGTGTCCAGCTCCGCAATGTCCTCGGAGCCTCGATCGATGGCGTTCCCGAGCTTGCGCAACTCTTCGGCGAGCGCGGCGGAGAGGTCGATCGGCTTTCGCACCCGGCCGTTGCCGCTCGATCCTTGCTTCGCGTGCCACTGGGCGACGACCTCGAAGAAGTCTTCCGAGGCCGTCCGCACCCGGCGAACCTGCTCGATGGCTTCGAGCATGTGGTGGTAGACGAGCGTCCCCTTCTTGGTCCGATCGTTGTAGAGCCGGGCCAGCGTGTAGTCGACGCCGACGTTCGAGAGCTGGAGCCCCAGGTGCTCGCCGGCGACGGCTTCCAGGGTGTGCGCCTCGTCGAAGATCGCCACGTCGTAATCGGGCAAGAGCCCGAAGCCCGAGGCCCGCAACGCCAGGTCGCTGACGAACAGCGCGTGGTTGACGATCAGCAGGTTGGCCGTCCAGACGCGGCGGCGGGCCTTGAAGTAGAAGCATTCCTTGTGGCGCGGGCACTCGCGGCCCAGGCAGTTGCCGTTCTCGCTCTGGACCGCGTCCCAGACGCCGGGATTCGGCCGGAAGTCGAGATCCGAGCGGGTCCCGTCCTGCGTCCGTCCGGCCCACATCCGCATCGAAGCGAGCTGGTCGAGATCGTCGGCGCTCTGGAACGTGGTCGCCTGACGGCTGACTGCGACGTCGAGCCGGCGGAGGCTGACGTAATTGCCGCGCCCCTTGACCAGGACGGCCGAGAACTCCTGGGGCATCACCGACCGCAGAAACGGGATGTCCTTGCTCAGGAGCTGTTCCTGGAGCGCGATCGTGTGCGTCGAGACGACGATCTTCTTCTTCATCTCGACGGCGGCCATGATCGCCGGCACGAGGTAGGCGAAGCTCTTGCCGACGCCCGTCCCGGCCTCGACCACCAGGTGATGGCGGTCCTCGATCGCCTTCGCCACGGCGTCAGCCATCTGGAGCTGCTGTTCGCGGACCTCGTAGCTTTTCAGCCGACGCGCCACGGCGCCGTCGGGTCCGAGAATCGAGGCGGGGTCCAGTCGGGTTGTTGCCATGCGACGTCCGTGAGGGAGGAAACGACCCGAGCGAGTGAAGGCGGAGCGTCGGCTCAGCGACGATCAGGCGCGCCCGACCAGGCCCTGAGTCGGACTCGACGCGGTGGCGTAGAGCTTCTTGGGGATGCGTCCGGCCCCCGCCGCCAGCCGGCCCGCCTCGACGGCCAACCGCATGGCGTGGGCCATCCGCAGCGGGTCGTTCGCCCCGGCGATCCCCGTGTTGAGCAAAACGCCGTCGCAGCCCAGCTCCATCGCAATCGCCACGTCGCTGGCCGTCCCCACCCCGGCGTCGACGATCACGGGGTACGACGGATCGTCCCCCTTCAGATCTTCGAGGATGATCCGGATGTTGTTGGGGTTGAGGACCCCCTGCCCACTGCCGATCGGGCTGCCGGCCGGCATCACCGACGCCGCGCCCGCTTCCTTGAGCCGCCGCGCCATGATCGGATCGTCGCTCGTGTAACAGAGGACCTGAAAGCCCTCGGCGACCAGCACCCTCGTCGCGTCAAGGGTCGCGACCGGGTCAGGCAAGAGCGTCCGGGTGTCGGCCAGGACTTCGAGCTTCACCCAGTCGGCCCCGGGGTTGCCGAGCCCTTGGAGCAGCTCGCGGCCCAGGCGGGCCGTCCGCAGCGCCTCGTCGGTGCTGAAGCAGCCGGCGGTGTTGGGGAGGATCGTGTACTTGCCGGGATCGAGGAAGTCGAGCAGGTTGCGGCCGTCGCGGTCGACCAGCCGCTCGCGGCGCACCGCGACGGTGACGACCTCGGCCCCGCTGGCTTCCAGGCAATCGCGCATCAGTTCGAGCGTGGTGTACTTGCCGGTCCCCACGAACAGCCGGCTGCGCACCGCATGGCCGCCGATCGAGAGCAGTTCCGGCTCGGCCGCGGCAGGCGCGGACGGCGAACCACCGCCGACGAGCGTGACGATCTCCAGCGTGTCGCCCGGCGCGATGTCGGTCTCGGCGTGCTTCGAGCGCGTCACCAGGCCGCGATTGAGCTCGACCGCGACGTGCTCGGGTTTCAGTTCCAGCAACCCGAGAAGCCGGGCCACGTTGAGCGCGTCCGGCACCTCGCGCTTCCGGCCGTTGAGCGTGATCTCCACGATCGATCCCACCGCCTGGCCGTCCCAAGGCCGCCGTTTCGAGACGCGGACGACGATTCGCCACGCCCCACGACTTCGCCCCCGGACGCCCCCCTTGATTGACCCAGTCGACCCGCCCCCAGACGCCCGCACGCACGTCCGGAACGACGCGGCTTCATCGTATCGCGGGCGAGGAGAAGGGGTCAAGCCTGCCCGCCGCGCCGGCCGGGCGCGCGCGGACGATCGAAGTCGGAATCCAGGCCGAACCGCCGACGGCCGGCCGAGCGATTTCACCGACTCTTCATGCCATCACATTTTTCGTGCATAAATGATGATTTGCTTGCAAATTTCCTGACTCGTCTCTAAACTTCCAGTCGATTGCGAGTGCAGGTCTGCGAAGTCGGTCGCTCCGCGGTCCCGCTCGAAGTCGAGGGCGTCTCGCGCGCCCGCCAGGCCGGTTCTCCCCGTCTCACGAGGAATCTCCCGCCGCCTTGCGACGATTCCCTCCTGGAGGGTAAGTCACCGTCCGCCGCCGTTCGCGCCTCGGGCCGCGAAAAAGTCGCCTGTAAGCTCGACGCCCCGGCGGCCGTCTCTAGTTTTCAGGATCGTTTCGCAACTGTTCCGAACACAGAAAGATTCCTTCTCGCGACGAGGGTCCGACCATGAACCGGCCACGCACGGCGTTCACCCTGATCGAGCTGCTGGTCGTGATCTCGATCATCGCGCTCTTGATCGGCCTTTTGCTGCCGGCCGTCGTCGCCGCGCGGGAGGCGTCGCGCCGGGCCAAGTGCCTCAACAACCTGAAGCAGATTGCGCTGGCGACCCTTAACTACGAATCGGCCCACGCGAGCTTGCCGTTCGGCCGCCGGACCATCTCGATCACCCCGTTCAGCCCGGGCTATCCGACCCCCTGCGACTTCACGCCGCAGCTCTCGCACACGGTCTTCGCCTACATCTGGCCGTTCCTTGAAGGCAACAACGGCTACAACGCGTTCAATCTGACCCGCCCCTACAACAGCCGGGCCAACTTCACCAGCGAGGCCGTCCGAACCGACGCCTACGTCTGCCCTTCTGACACCGACTACGTCCCGCTCACGGGCGCCGACGTCATTCCGTTCTCACAGGCCTCGTACGGTTCGAACAACGGACTCCACGAACAATACCTGATGAACTGGTCGAACACCGGCGACATCCCCGACCCCACCGGCCAGTATTTCCAGATCTGCAACCAGGTGCCGGGCGACGGCGTCTTCGGCACGAACTGGTGCCACCGACTGTCCTCGATCGTCGACGGGACAAGCAACACCCTCCTGTTCGGCGAGACCTCGCGATTCCGCGACGAGCCGTCCGGGTCGAACTTCTACACCAACCTGATCGGCGGCTGGTGGTCGGGCCCCAACCAGGTCCCCGGCACGCTCAACGACTTGCGGATCACCGGCGGCGCCACGGCCGTCCCCAAGCTCAACGCCCCGCGCGATCCGGGGACGGCGGTGCTCTACGACTGCCTGGGGACCGCGCTCTATCCGCCCGACTGGATCAGCGTGCCGTCGTGCCAGAACTACGGGAACATGGGCTTCCGCAGCATGCACCCCGGCGGAGCCAACTTCGCGCTGGCCGACGGCTCGGTCCGGTTCATCAAGGACGGCGTCAGCGTCGCCGCCTACCGCGCCATGGCCACCCGCGCCGGCAGCGAAGTCGTCAGCGCCGACCAGTAACGCTTCTCAACGATTCACGACCCCGATTCCAGGACCCACTCGATGCCGATTCGTACGTTCGTCCTCCTCGCCGCGGCGACGGCCGCCTTGGCGGTCGCCACGGGCTGCGAAACCAAGCCCGACGCCACTTCGACCGACCCCGCGCCCGTGGCTCACTCCTCGGTCCGAACCGGCCTGAAAGGCAAGCCGGGCGCCAGGGGAGCCGCCCGCTCTCACAAGCTCCCCATGCAGACCGGCCCCGCGCAGTCGTCGACCGCCAACGATCTCTGAGCCGCGGGCTTTCGACAGTCGACCGGCGATACAAACCATCATGACGCCGTGGCGACACCCGGCCTCATGAAAATGAGCTGACGAGAAGTCACGCGGGCGGCCTCCGAATGGAGCCCGAAGCGCCAGCGAGTGAATTTCCGGTCGGACAGCGGGGAATTCACTCGCTGGCGCTTCGGGCTTGTAACCTAGCCAAGCGCTGTCGCAAGCATACATTCTCCCGCAGGGGAGAAGGGAATTCAGGCCCGGCCCGTCGACGGCCCAAAGGCAAACCGCGCCAGAATCCGCATCTCCAGCGAAGTCGCCAAAGCCAACCGAATCAACACAATCCGATCACTGAATGAGTCGCGGGCGACCTGTCGTAAACTATGGGGTGACGATCGGCTTTCCCGGCGTTCTTTGACAATGCGCGATGCGACGAAAAAAACCCTCGGCGCGGGCGAGCGGAACGCAAAAAACCGACGAAGGAACGGTCATGAGCCTTTGGCTCAACCCGTCCCATGAAAATGGGGTCGGGTTGGGTTATGCTGCGGATGTCCGGCCCTGGGCGAGAGGCCGTCATTGGCTTTGGTGTCGCGAACCCGCGAAGGAACTTGGTCCCGGCCTCGGCTCGACTTCATGTCGAACCCCGTCCTGTCGCCCCCCGGAAGCGGGGGAGCACGTAGAAGAAACTGCTTTACGCCCCGAGGTCGTCCCACCGGCTCGGACTGCTTCGTTTCCGACCACTCGAGTTGGAGGGGACGTCATGGACATCGTTCACGATCGCTGCGCCGGGCTCGACGTCCACAAGAAGACCGTCGTCGCCTGCGTCCGCCACATCAACCCCGACGGCTCGGTCGCCTCGGTGGTCCACACCTTCGGCACGATGACCGCGGACTTGCTGGCCCTGGCCGACTGGCTCGACGCCCACGGCGTCCGCGAGGTCGCCATGGAGAGCACGGGCGTCTACTGGAAGCCGATCTTCCACATCCTGGAAGGGCGATTCGACGTGATGCTGGTCAACGCCGGGCGGCTCAAGCAGGTCCCCGGCCGCAAGACCGACGTCAAGGACGCCGAGTGGATCGCCCAGTTGCTCCAGCACGGCCTGCTGTCGCCCAGCTTCATCCCCAAGCCGGAGATCCGCGAGCTTCGCGACCTGACCCGGCAGCGCACCGAGTTGGTCCGCGACCGCGCCGCGGTGGCCAATCGCCTCCAGAAGACGCTGGAGGACGCCAACGTCAAGCTGGGGTCGGTGGCCAGCGACGTCCTGGGGGCCTCGGGGCGCGCCATGATCCGGGCGATCATCGACGGCCAGGACGACCCGGAGAAGCTGGCCGATCTGGCCAAGCAGCGGCTCCGGGGCAAGATCCCCGAGCTGAGGCGGGCGCTGTTGGGCCGGGTCACCGACCACCACCGCTTCGTGCTCCGGCTGCTGACGGATCAGATCGACGCGTTGGAACGCCTGATCGAGCGGCTGGACGAGCGGATCGACGAGGCCATGAGGCCGTTCGACGAGGCGGCGGGCCGGCTCCAGGGGATCCCCGGAGTGGGGGATCGGGCGGCGGAGGTGATCGTGGGGGAGATCGGGCCGGACGTGGAGTCGTTCCCGACCGCGGGCCACCTCTGCTCCTGGGCGGGGCTGTGCCCGGGCAACGACCAAAGCGCCGGCAAACGCCGCAGCGGCAAGACGACCAAGGGGAGTCCGTGGCTGCGTTCGCTCCTGGTGCAGTCGGCGTGGTCGGCCAGCCACGCCAAGAACACCGCCTTCAGCATCTGCTACCGTCGATGGGTCCCACGACTCGGGAAAAAGAAGGCTCTGATCGCCGTGGCGCACAAGATCCTGGTGGTGATCTGGCACCTGCTCAAGAACGGGGCCGACTACCGCGAACGCCAACTACCAGCCCCTGCAGCCTGACACATGGCCCGGAAGATTTTCAGAAGAACACAATCCGATCACTGAATGAGTCGCGGGCGACCTGTCGTAAACTATGGGGTGACGATCGGCTTTCCCGGCGTTCTTTGACAATGCGCGATGCGACGAAAAAAACCCTCGGCGCGGGCGAGCGGAACGCAAAAAACCGACGAAGGAACGGTCATGAGCCTTTGGCTCAACCCGTCCCATGAAAATGGGGTCGGGTTGGGTTATGCTGCGGATGTCCGGCCCTGGGCGAGAGGCCGTCATTGGCTTTGGTGTCGCGAACCCGCGAAGGAACTTGGTCCCGGCCTCGGCTCGACTTCATGTCGAACCCCGTCCTGTCGCCCCCCGGAAGCGGGGGAGCACGTAGAAGAAACTGCTTTACGCCCCGAGGTCGTCCCACCGGCTCGGACTGCTTCGTTTCCGACCACTCGAGTTGGAGGGGACGTCATGGACATCGTTCACGATCGCTGCGCCGGGCTCGACGTCCACAAGAAGACCGTCGTCGCCTGCGTCCGCCACATCAACCCCGACGGCTCGGTCGCCTCGGTGGTCCACACCTTCGGCACGATGACCGCGGACTTGCTGGCCCTGGCCGACTGGCTCGACGCCCACGGCGTCCGCGAGGTCGCCATGGAGAGCACGGGCGTCTACTGGAAGCCGATCTTCCACATCCTGGAAGGGCGATTCGACGTGATGCTGGTCAACGCCGGGCGGCTCAAGCAGGTCCCCGGCCGCAAGACCGACGTCAAGGACGCCGAGTGGATCGCCCAGTTGCTCCAGCACGGCCTGCTGTCGCCCAGCTTCATCCCCAAGCCGGAGATCCGCGAGCTTCGCGACCTGACCCGGCAGCGCACCGAGTTGGTCCGCGACCGCGCCGCGGTGGCCAATCGCCTCCAGAAGACGCTGGAGGACGCCAACGTCAAGCTGGGGTCGGTGGCCAGCGACGTCCTGGGGGCCTCGGGGCGCGCCATGATCCGGGCGATCATCGACGGCCAGGACGACCCGGAGAAGCTGGCCGATCTGGCCAAGCAGCGGCTCCGGGGCAAGATCCCCGAGCTGAGGCGGGCGCTGTTGGGCCGGGTCACCGACCACCACCGCTTCGTGCTCCGGCTGCTGACGGATCAGATCGACGCGTTGGAACGCCTGATCGAGCGGCTGGACGAGCGGATCGACGAGGCCATGAGGCCGTTCGACGAGGCGGCGGGCCGGCTCCAGGGGATCCCCGGAGTGGGGGATCGGGCGGCGGAGGTGATCGTGGGGGAGATCGGGCCGGACGTGGAGTCGTTCCCGACCGCGGGCCACCTCTGCTCCTGGGCGGGGCTGTGCCCGGGCAACGACCAAAGCGCCGGCAAACGCCGCAGCGGCAAGACGACCAAGGGGAGTCCGTGGCTGCGTTCGCTCCTGGTGCAGTCGGCGTGGTCGGCCAGCCACGCCAAGAACACCGCCTTCAGCATCTGCTACCGTCGATGGGTCCCACGACTCGGGAAAAAGAAGGCTCTGATCGCCGTGGCGCACAAGATCCTGGTGGTGATCTGGCACCTGCTCAAGAACGGGGCCGACTACCGCGAACGCCAACTACCAGCCCCTGCAGCCTGACACATGGCCCGGAAGATTTTCAGAAGAACCCAATTCGCCGTGCCCCGATCCGCCCCTCGCGACGATCGGCGGCCACAGGCCTCGGCTGCCGGTGATCGGTGCCGAACGAGGCCCCGACGCCCCCATTATCAACCGCGTTTTCGGCCGAACGAAGCCAAGCCTGAATCCGCGGCCGAATCGATTACCCCAAAAGGCTTTACGTCGTCCACACCGGTCCAAAAGCGGGCGAGAACGAACCCAATTCCGGCGGCCGTCGAGGCCCCCGGCGGGCGCGGATCGTCGGGGGAGGAAATGCGGTTCCGAGGGGCCCGAAGGTGCGTCGGCCCGGCGAAGGGACGAGGGGTTTTCCGAGCAAACGAACCCAATTTCCGGAGAGGGGGCGATCGGTCCGGGCCGGCGTCAGAGCCCCTTCAGGCCCCGGAGGCTGCGGCCGACCTGGTAATGGCAGAGGGCCAGCGCGCAGGCGTCGGCGACGTCGTGGGGCTCGGGGAGTTCCTCAAGCCTCAGCTCGGTCTGGATGGCGCGCTGCATCTGCTCCTTGGGTGCCTTGCCGCTGCCGGTGAGAGTCTTCTTGACCCGGGCCGCGGCGTAGCCGAAAACCGGAATCCCGCGCGACGCGGCGGCCAGCACGATCACCCCTCGGGCGTGCGACATCAGGATCGCCGTCCGGGGGAACTTGACGTGGCTGTGGACCCGCTCGATCGCCAGGGCGCCGGGCGGGTAGGCGGCCAGCAGCTCCTGGACGTTCCGGAAGATGTAGTCCAGCCGCTGGCCCAAGGCCCGGCACCCGGAGCCGGGCCGGATCACGCCGGCTTCCACGACTACGGGCCCTCGCGGACCGGGGTCGACCACCGCGTAGCCGGTCACGTTGAGCCCCGGGTCGATGCCGACGACCCGGTCCCAGACGGGCGATGCGCCGCCGTCGGCCGGGGGGGCCGCGTCGGACTCCAGGCCCGCATCGGATTCGCACGATCCCCGCACCATGAGAGTCGCTCCCTTCTTTGTACGCTGGCCGTGGGACCAGCTACAAATCAGGCCGGCCTCAGAGAGGCCAGCTACAAATCAGGTCGGCTACAAACCGCGAAACCGCCTCAACGCTTCGGTTCGATCCGCCAACGCGTCCCCTGCGCCCCGTCTTCGAGGACCACGCCCAGGCCGGTCAGGCGGTTGCGGACCTCGTCGGCCATCGCGAAATTCTTCTCCTTGCGGAGCCGGGCGCGAAGCTCGATCAGGAGTTCGAGCAGGTCGCCGGTCAGGGCGTCGCCGCCGACCTCGGGCTTCACCTGCGGCTTCTGAAACAGGCCCAAAATCTGGCTCAGCTCCTTGAGGACCACCATCCCGGAACGGTAGTCGGCCAGGTCGGCCGCCGGCGAGCCGGGGGTCAGGGTCGCGGCCATGCGGTTGACCACGTGGACGACGTCGTACAACTCGCCGAGCGCGCCGCCGGTGTTGAAATCGTCGTCCATGGCGTCGAGGAACCGGGTGCGGTGCTCGGCGATCTCCTGGAGGGACGGCGAGCTTCCGACTTCCCAAGCCGCGCGGTTCTTGGGGGCGTCGAGCCGGTCGAACGGCTCGTTGCCCAGCTCCTCGAACCGCTCGAACGCCCGGTAGAACGTCTGCAAGCCGCGGTCGATCTCGGCCAGCCGCGTCGGCCCATAGTCGATCGGTCGGCGGTAGTGGCTGGAGAGCACCAGGAGGCGGATGGTGTCGGGCGAGTAATCGCGGAGCAGATCGCTCATCAGGACGATCGTGCCGGGATCGGACTTGGAGATCTTCCGGCCGTCCTTCGTCAGCAGGCCGTTGTGCATCCAGTAGGAAGCGAAAGGAACGCCCGTGTACGACTCGGACTGGACCAGCTCGTTCTCGTGGTGCGGAAACACCAGGTCGAGGCCGCCGCCGTGGATGTCGAAATGCTCGCCGAGCAGCTTGAGGCTCATGGCCGAGCACTCGATGTGCCAGCCGGGACGGCCGGGCCCCCAGGGGCTGTCCCACGACGGCTCGTCGGGTTTCGACCGCTTCCAGAGGGCGAAGTCGCCGGGGTTCCGCTTCAGGGTCGTCGGCTCGATCCGGGCGCCGGCGAGCAGGTCGTCGGGATCGCGATGGCTGAGCTTGCCGTACGACTCGGCCTTGTTCACGTCGAAATAGACGTCGCCGCCGGACTCATAAGCGAAGCCCTTCTCGATCAACCCACTCGTGATGGCGATGATCTCGCCGATGTGCTCGGTGGCGCGCGGCATGTGGTCGATGCCGTCGACGCTCAGGGCCGACAGGCATTCGAGGTAGTCGGCCGTCACCAGCTCGGCCAGCTCCTTGACCGTCGTGCCGTCCTTCTGGGCCTGGATGATCAGCTTGTCGTCGACGTCGGTGATGTTGACCACCCACGAGACCTGGTAGCCGAGGTAAGTCAGGTAGCGCTTAATGGTGTCGAAAATCACGGGCCCGACCATGTGCCCGATGTGGCTCTTCGAATAGACGGTCGGCCCGCAGACGTACATGCCCACCCGCCCGGGCGTGACCGTCTGGAACGGTTCCTTGTCCCGACTCAGCGTGTTGTAAACTCGAAGCGCCATGGGTTTTGCATTCTCTTGCAGGATGGTGGGATGAGGAAAACGAGCCGTCGTCACGCAAGTCGAACCCGACCGTCCCGACGCCCGGGAACGCTTCCGGCCGGGGCGGAAAGGGGGTCAGCGCTCTGGCGTACAGGATTCGAGAAGCACGACGGCGTGACAGGCGATCGCCTCGGCCCGGCCGACCGGCCCGACGTGCTCGCCGGTCTTGGCCTTCACGTTCACCGCTGTTTCCGGAAGCCCCAGCAACCGCGCGAGGTTCGCCCGGATCGTCGCCTTGTGAGGGCCGAGCTTGGGGGCCTGCGCGTGCACGATCACGTCGCAGTTGACCGGCCGCCAGCCCTCGCGGCCGACGCGGTCGACGACCTCGGCCAGCAGCTGGGCGCTGTCGAGGTCGCGCCACTGGGGGTCGTCGTCGGGATAATGCTCGCCGATGTCGCCGAGGGCCGCGGCCCCCAGCAGGGCGTCGGCCACGGCGTGGCAAACGACGTCGGCGTCGGAGTGCCCGGCCAGTCCCCGAGAATGCTCGATCCGCAGACCGCCCAGGATCAGCGGCCGGTCTTCCACCAGCCGATGCGTGTCGTGTCCGATTCCCACTCGCATGGGCAAGATTCCAGGCCCGTCGACAGAAGGTGCAACTCGACCACCCGATACCGGAGACCGCTCGTCGTCCGCCTCGTTTCCATCGGATGGACGGGAACCGTCAAGGCGGGACGACGCGACCTTCCCAATCGCCTGGGTCGCTCGCGAGCCGCTTCCCAACCGCGGTCGCCCGAGACGGAAAAGCCCTGCCGAGGCTTCCACCGCGCCCAAAATCGTAACCAGTCCGCGGAACTCTGCCTATCCCAAGCAGCTTCGGCCGTCTGTTCCCATTTTTCACACGGGATCTCGGATTTTGGGAAGAAAAGTTTCAAGCCATGGACTTTCGACCACCAGAGCAAGGATGCATTAAAACGATATTCCAAAGTTCTTATTGCTTACAAGACAATATCTTGCGGCACCGACAACAGAAATCGAGTTGCCGCTGGCATGGCGAGTGCAGTATCTTCGGGATGTCGTTTGCGACCCTGGCTGAGGGATCGAGACGCCAAGCCGGCAAGGTTGGCCTAAACCCAGCGACGGACGCTCACACAAACAAACGCAAGACGCTACAGCCACCGAGCAAGGAGGACTGTTATGTTGGTTCTCAGCCGCAAGGTTAATGAGAAGATCGTGATCGACGGCGGAATCGTCGTGACCGTGGTCAAAATCGAAGGCGGTCAGGTTCGCCTGGGCATCGAAGCCCCCAGCCATGTGAAGATCTTCCGCGAGGAGATCGCCGGCAAGATGCACGAGGATCGCCCGGCGGGCGCGGTACTCGTCGGCGTCTGAGACGATCGACGCTCTGGATCACCCTCGATCGTCTCCCATGGGGACGCGGATTGAAACCAGCGAGCGGAACAGTTAGCTTGGCGGAGAACTTCTCTTTGACCAAGTCCGATCGGTTCCCATACTGAACCGCGGGGGAGACTCAGCGATGTCTGATTGTCGAGGGTTGAATGAAGACGGCGGGTCGGACGTCGACCGTCGTGCGTTTCTGGGGACCGGGGCCGGCGCGGTGACCGCCGCCGCCTTGCTCGGCCAGACGGAAACCGCCCGGGCTCAAGACCAGCCGGCCGCCAAGGCGTCCGCCTTGATTCCCAAGCGGGTGCTGGGCAAGACGGGCGTCGAAGTGTCGATGCTCAATCTCGGCACCTGGAAGAGCGTCGGGCTCGACCGCATCCTGCGGCTGGCCTGGTCGCGAGGCCTCCGCTACATCGACACGGCCGCGAGCTACGGCTCGGAGCCGGCGATCGGCCGCTGGATGAAAGAGAATCCGGGCGTCCGCAAGGATCTGTTCCTGGTCACGAAGGACGGGCACGCCAATACGCCCAAGGACCTGATCGCCGGGCTCGACAAGCGGCTGGAGCAACTCCAGACCGACTACATCGACCTGATCTTCATCCACGCCCTGGGCGACAGCAACATCGACAAGCAGATCGAGTGGCCCAAGAGCCGCGAGTTCAAGGAGACGGCCGAGGCCATCCGCAAGTCGGGCAAAGCCAAGTTCGTCGGCTTCTCGTGCCACCATCCCCGCCAGGCGGAGATCCTCCAGAACGCCGCCGAGGGGGGCTTCGTCGACGCCATCATGGTCCGCAACAGCAGTTGGGCGAACCATGAAGCCCCGTTCGACAAGGCCCTCGACGCCTGCCACAAGGCGGGCATCGGCCTGATCTCGATGAAACAGATCGCCGGCAATACGAAGATCGACGACATCGCCGCACTGCTCCCCGAGTTGAAGGAGAAAGGGCTGACCCCCTACCAGGGCCTGCTGCACGCGATCTGGACCGACGAGCGGTTCTCCTCCGTCTGCGTGTCGATGCGGAACACCGATCAGGTCCGCGAGAACACCGACGCGGCCCAGCGGTTCAAGCCGATGACCAAGGCCGAGATCAGCCGCCTCCGCGACGCCTGCCTCGCCGCCGGTCCGACCTTCTGCGCCGCCTGCGACGGCAGTTGCAGCCGCGCCGGGGGCACCGACGCCGAACTCGGCACCCTGACCCGGCTGCTCACTTACCACGACCACCACGGCTACCGCGAAGAAGCCCGCCGCCAGTACGCCGACCTCCGCCCCGAGGCCCGCGACTGGACCGGCGCCGACCTCGCCGCCGCCCGCGAAGCCTGCCACAGCAAGCTCGACTTCGCCGACCTCCTGGCCCGCGTCGAGAAGAACCTGGCCTGACCCGTTTTCAGCAAAAGCGAACTTTTCAAAAACCCGGCCGGCGCGCCGTCCCTCAACGGACCGCGCCGGCCGTCGTCATGCCGCCTACAGGGGATTATTGCGGATTTCGCCGGTCCAGCCCCCATCTGGAGCTAGGCATGGGCGATATCCGACGATATACTTTGGGATTCTCGCCGGTTCGTGCGCAGGCGCGTGCTCGGGCTGAAACTCCGATTCCCGCAATCGGGAACGGAGCCTCCGCCCAGACCGCCGTTGCAGGATCTTAAAACGGATTGGCGATTGGGCTTACAACACGACGCGGGTCGAATTCCTGAGGACCGCCGGTCCGAATGGCGAGACCGGCGCGATCGCTTCGAAGGGAAAGAGAGTACAAAACTGTGGTGAAGTTACGGGTTCGCGCGGGAGAGTCGATTCAGGAAGCAGTCCGACGGTTCCGGAAGCTCTGCGAGCGCAGCGGCCTCCGGAAGGAGATGCGCCGCAAGGCTTACTACGAGAAGCCCAGCGAACGCCGCCGGCGCGAGGAACTCAAGCGACTCCGCAAAGCCCGGCAGCACCAAAGCTCCCGCGTTTGACGACCACCACAAGGCGAGCGGGGGGCTGCACCCAGCCCCCCCGGCCTTTGGTCGTTTACCGCCGCGTCGGTCTCACACCCGCGTGATCAGACGTGGATCTCGGTCCGAGTCTCGGTCCGACCGGGGTAGCGGCGGCGGATTGGCTCGATCTCGGCTTCGAGGAACTCCTCGACCTGCCGCGCCGATCGGCCGGTGAACTTCGACGGGTCCATGACCCCGGCGAAATCCAAGGGTGGGAAGGCGGCGTCCTTCTCCAGGCGCGCGATGAGATCGTTGTCGGCCGCGCCCCCCTTGAGGCGAGCCGCGGCGTCGTGCGAGTGGACGCGGATGCGCTCGTGGAGCGCCTGGCGGTCGCCGCCGGCCTGCACGGCCGCCATCAGCAGGTTCTCCGTCGCCATGAACGGCAGTTGCTCGGCGATGTGGGCGGCGATCCTTGGTGGGTGAACCACCATGCCCGGCACGACGTTGTTGTACAGGTTGAGGATGGCGTCGACCCCAAGGAACGCCTGGGGGATGATCAGCCGCCGGATGGCGCTGTCGTCGAGCGTGCGCTCCAGCCACTGGGTGCCCGCTGTGTGAGCCATCCCCGCCGGCAGACCCATCACGAACCGGGCGAGCGAGCACATCCGCTCGGCCCGCATCGGGTTGCGCTTGTAGGCCATCGCCGACGAGCCGATCTGCTCGGCCTCGAACGGCTCCTCTACTTCTTGCTCATGAGCCAGCAGCCGGAGGTCCATGCCGAACCGGTGGCCCGACTCGGCGACGGCCGCCAGAGCGGAGACGGTCTGCGAATCGATCTTCCGCGAATAGGTCTGGCCGGCCACTGGGTAGGTCTGATCGAAACCGAACGCCGCCGCGACCTTGTCGTCGAGCGCCTTGACCTTGTCGTGGTCGCCGTCGAACAAGGCGAGGAAGCTCGCCTGCGTGCCGGTCGTCCCCTTCACCCCCAGGAACCGCAAGTCGGCCAGCCGGCGCTCGATCTCGCCGAGGTCGAGAATCAGCTCGTAGCACCAGAGCGTCGCCCGCTTGCCGACGGTCACAAGCTGGGCGGGCTGGAAATGGGTGTAGCCCAGGCAGGGGAGATCCTTCCAGCGGTCGGCGAACCGGGCCAGGGCGTCGATCGCCCCGACGAGCTGGTCGCGAACCATGCCGAGCGCCTCGCGCGACAGGATCAGGTCGGTGTTGTCAGTGACGTAGCAGCTCGTCGCGCCCAGGTGGATGATCGCCCCGGCGCTCGGCGCGGCGTCGGCGAAGGTGTGGACGTGGGCCATGACGTCGTGGCGGAACCGCCGTTCGTAGTTCTCGGCGGCGGCGAAGTCGATCGTCTCGATCTGCGCCCGCAGCGCCTCGACCTGCTCGGCGGTGATGTTCAGCCCCAGCTCGCGCTCGGCCTGGGCCAGCGCGACCCACAACCGGCGCCAGGTCGAGAACTTCACCTGCGGCGACCACAGGTGGGCCATCTTCCGGCTGGCGTACCGCTGGATCAGGGGATTATCGTACGTCTGGTAGTCTTTCATCGTCACGTCAACGTCCGTTGAGGTTGAATCCGGCGCACGGGAAGGGGACGCGGGCGGCCCTCAGATTCCGGCCAGGGCGTGCGCCCGGCCGACGCGGGAGATGGCCCGGTAGAAGGCGGCGGTGCGCATTGTGATGTTCTTGCGGTGGGCGATGTCGTACATCTCGTGGAACGCGTCGACCAGCCGGCGTTCCTCCTCGCGCTGCACCTGTTCGAGAGGCCAGCGAAAGTTCTGGAGGTTCTGGACCCACTCGAAGTAGCTGACGATCACCCCCCCGGCGTTGGCCAGAATGTCGGGGACGACGGGAATGCCGCGTGCGTTGAAGACCTCGTCGGCCTCGGGCCAGGTCGGGCTGTTGGCCGCCTCGACGATCAGTTTGGCCTGGACCGCCTCGGCCAGGGTCTTGTCGAACACCCCTCCCAGGGCGGCGGGAATCAGGACGTCGACGGGCATCGTCAGCAGTTGCTCGTTGGTGGTCGCCTCGCCCCCCTTGAAGCCCACGATCTTGCGGGCGATGGCCACGTGGCGGTCGAGCTCAGCGACGTCCAGCCCCTCGCGATTGAACACCGCGCCGTAGGCGTCGGAGACGGCGACGATCTTGGCCCCCTGCTCCGCCAGGAACCGCGTCGTGTAGCTGCCGACGTTGCCGTAGCCCTGGATGGCGAACGTCGAGCCGCCGATCGTCCGGCCGAGCCGCCCCAGGATTTCGCGGGTGATGATCGCGACGCCGTAGCCCGTGGCCGCCTCGCGACCGGGTGAGCCGTGCAGCTCGACGGGCTTGCCGGTCACGCAAGCGGGAGTGAAGCCGGCGAACTTGCCGTACTCGTTCATGATCCAGGCCATCACCTGGGCGTCTGTCCCCATGTCGGGCGCGGGGATGTCCTTCACCGGGCCGATCATGTCATGGATCTTCTCGGTGAACCGCCGCGTCAGCCGCTCGGTCTCAGCCCGCGAGAGCTTGGTCGGATCGCAGTTGATCCCCCCCTTGGCCCCGCCGAACGGCAGATCCACCAGCGCGGTCTTCCAGGTCATCAGGCTGGCCAGCGACCGGGCCTCGTCCTGGTCGACATGCGGATGATATCGCAAGCCCCCCTTGAACGGCCCCCGGGCGTTGTCGTGCTGCACCCGATAGCCGATGAAGTTGCCGATCTGGCCGGAATCGAGCTCGATCACGACCTCGACGCGGACTTCCCTGTCGGGAGTGACCAGCAGCGTCCGAATGTTCTCTGACAGGCCAAGCAGCTTGGCGGCCTGGTCGAAATAATGACTGGTGGCCTCGAACGCTTGCATCGCGACGCCGATCCAAGGATAACGGAACAAGGCGGTAGAGCAGGGATGGACGACCCAAGATCCGATCCTAACGGACCACCCACCCCCTCGCAATGGGAATGGCCCCCCGGCCCGCCCTCCCGGCCGACGCCCCCCGCCCGGCCCCTCCGATCGATTCGCCGCGGCCGACTTCCCGCTGCTCGGGACGCCGCCCCTCGACCGCGCCGATCACCGAGCCCGGCCGATTCCACCGACCACCCATCGATAATCGAAAAGGCGAACGCACTGATGACACCCTGGAAACTGGCGGATATCACCTACGGCGAGCTGAAATCGAAACCCGAATACCAGGCGGCCGTCCTCCCGCTGGGCGCGACCGAGCCCCACAACCTCCACCTGCCTTACGGCACCGACACCTTCCAGGTGGAGACCATCGCCTCGCGCGCCTGCGAGATCGCCACGGCCAAGGGTGCCCGGGTGCTCCAGCTCCCCGCGATCCCCTACGGCACCGAGACCAACCAGATGGAATTCCCGATGGCGATGAACCTCAACCCATCGACCCTCGCGAAAGTGATCGCCGACCTCGTCGAATCGCTGGCCAAGCATAAAATCCACAAGCTGCTCTTGCTCAACGGCCACGGCGGCAACGACCTGAAATGGGTCCTCCGCGAGCTGCATCGATCCACGCCTGTCCGCCTGTTCCTATGCAACTGGTACAAGGTCGCGGCCGACGGTTACGATTCGATCTTCGAGAAGAAGGACGACCACGCCGGCGAGATGGAGACCAGCATGGGGCTCGCCCACTTCCCAGACCTCGTGAACCTGCCGGCGGCCGACGACGGCGCGGTGCGGGCGAGCCGGTTCGACGCCGTCAACCGCGGCTGGGTGGAACTCACCCGCCCCTGGCACTTGCTGACCACCAACTCGGGAGCCGGAAACCCCCACGCCGCCACGGCCGAGAAAGGCGAGGCCGTCACCGCCCGCGTCGCCGAACGGATCGGCCTCTTCCTCGCCGAACTGGCGGAGGCCCCGCTCGACGCCGACTTCCCTTTTTAAACGTGGACTTGAACCCAAATCTGGATAGGAACATGGAGAATTATGACATGCCGTCCGCACGCGCGGGGTCGAAGATCATCGCCTGGGCCGGCCTCGGCGTCGTCTGCGGCCTGGCCTTCGCCTGCGCCTGCGGGCCGGCCGACGAGCCGGCGGGGGTCGGTTCGTCGCCGAAGGCCGCGTTCGCGAGCGGAAAAGGCACCGCGGCCCCCAAGGTCGAGACCAAGAATTACGCTCTCAAAGGCGAGGTGCGCAAGATCGAGAAGGAGAACCACCAGTTGGTGATCCGCCACGAGGCCATTCCGGGCTTCATGGGAGCCATGACGATGCCGTTCCAACTCCCCAAGGAGACCGACTTCGACGACTTCCAGGTGGGCGACATCGTGGAAGGAACGTTGCGGGTCGAGCTCGAGAACGGCGAGACAAGCGACTATCAACTTCAGGACTTGGCGGTTTCCAAGCCGGCCCTCGCCGCTCCTCCTCTTCCGCTAGTCGTCGACTCCTCGGGAAAGGCCGTCTCGGTGCTGCCGAGGTCGAAGCGGCTTGAACCGGGGGAGGCGGTCCCCGACTTCACGATGACTGGCGAGGACGGCAAGACGTCCAAGCTGTCCGACCTCCGCGGCCATGTCGTCGTGCTGACATTCATTTACACGCGATGCCCGCTGCCGGACTTCTGCCCGGCCATGGACCGTCGGTTCGCCGAGCTGGCCCAGTCGCTCTCCACGTCGCCGAGCCGGTCGGAGAAGGTCCGCCTGGTCTCGCTGTCGTTCGACCCCGAAAACGACACCCCGGAAGTCTTGCGCAAGCATGCGCGGATCAGGGGGGCGACGCCGCCGTTGTGGACCTTCGCGGTGGCCTCGCATGACGAGCTGGCCAAGATCGCGGTCCCGCTCGGACTGGTGTACGGGCCCGGCAAGAATGAAATCATACACAACCTTTGTACAGCGGTGATCGGCCCCGACGGCAAGCTCGTCCGCCTCGAAGTCGGCACGAAGAACAACCGCTGGACGACCGCCGACCTCCTCAAAACCCTCTTCCCCACGCCCTCTCCCGGCTGACCAGCCCCCCGAGGCGAGGGCCCGGCGCGGCCCTCGTTCTCTTGCTCGAACGCACACAAGTACAAGCCTTCGTGGGTGAACCGGCCGGCGCGGAGGCCGGCCGCCCCGGCGGCACGCCCTCCTCGCGCCAACAAATGGACGAATTTAAGGCATTAAAGTTTGCAGATCGCGATTGACATGAGTTAGATTAGCTATAAGATGTCGACAACCACCCACGTTGAGATACGTTCGCGCAAGGTTGTGATCGACTCGTTGTGGGATTTCGAGCCGCCGTCGAGCCGGCCCGCGCGGGAGGACCTCCCCGGGCCGCCGCCGTCGACTCGTAGGTCCGCCTCGAGTCCGTGGACCCTAGCCGCGGCCATCGATTCCTTGGATGGAAACCTCGTCCTCGCCTGAACTTCCGCCATCGGGCCGAGGACGGGTTCGGGGTCCGTTACGGCGACCGTTAAACTGCATCTCTGAACAGTATCAGGAGGGTATCGTCATGGCAGTAGCGAAAGCGAGTCCTAAGTCCACCGCCGCCCCCAAGGCCGCCACCACCACCGTCGTCGTGGCCCCCAAGGCGGCCGCGACCCGGACCACCAAGTCGGCCAAGGCCGCCGACCAGCGGTTCCAGCAGGCCAAGCGCGCGTCGATCCTGCTCAAGCACGTGAGCGACCCCACCCGCCTCCAGGTGATCTTGATCCTGGCCGAAGGCGAACGCCACGTCGGCGCCCTGTGCGCCCAGCTCAGCCAGAGCCAGCCGGCGGTGAGCCATCACCTGGCCCTGCTCCGCCACGGCAACATCATCGCCCCCCGCCGCCAGGGCAAGAACAACTTCTACAGCCTGACCGACACCGGCGCCGAGCTGGCTCGCGTCGTCAAGAACCTGATCGCCTGACCACGCCCACCCATCCAGGACCGTCCCCGCTTCTCGGGGCCGGTCCTTGGCTCGCCCGCCCCCCTCACGGCAGCAGCCGCTGGCCGACCACCGTGTTCAGATTGAGCATGCTGCGACGGTGCCGCACGGCCGTATCGAGATACGCCTTGACGTTGTCGTTGTAGATGCGCTGGGCTTCCAGGTACGACACGACGGTCTGCTGCTCGTCGCCCGTCTGGAAGAGCGTGAAGCGGTCGTCCTTCGCCTGCTCCGAGGCTGGGAGGATGCTCGTACGGATCTTCTCGACGATCTGGGCGGTGACCACGTATTCCCGGGCCGCCTGGACGACCTCGTTGCGAACCCGGCGCTCGATGTTCGCCAGTTCGATCTTCGACTGTTGAATGTTGATCCGGGCCCGCTCGATGTTCCCTTGGTTGCGGTTGTAGACCGGCAGGGGGACCGTCACGCCCAGGGCCCACGCCGTCCCGCTCTTCTTGCCGAACGGCGAGTTGTCCTGGAAGGTGTAGGGCTGGTAGAGGACGTAGGCGTCCTGGTAGCGGTTGGCCATGGCGAGCCGCAGGCCGGCCTCGGCGGCCTGGAGCCCCAGCCGATACGAGACGACGTCGGGCCGGTTCGCGCAGGCCATCTCCACCAGAGAGTCGACGGGAGGGGGCGGTGGGCTTCGGTCTTCGATGGTCCCCTGAAATTCCATGGCTTCGGCCTGTTCGGGGTCGATGTTCAGCATCAGGCCGAGCGCCCGCTTGGCCCGCTTCAGGTTCTCATCCGCATCGACCATGCCGACCGCGGCGATCTGCTGCTGGGCTTTGATCTGGTTCACGTCCGCACGTGACGCCCTGTCCTTCTCATACAGCATCTGGGTCGCCCGGATCAGCTTGGCGAGCCCCTCGGCGCTGGCTTTCGCGTACCGGCTGGTCTGCCTGGCGGAAAGGATGTCGAGGTAGGCGGTGTAGAGGTTGTTGATCTCGATCCGGACGGCGTCCTGGTACTGGGCCTCGGTCACCCGCAAGGCGCGCGAGGCGTACTCGGTGCGAGCTTGCCGCTTGTGCGAGAAATCGACGGGGTGGGAGATGTTGACGTCGTACTGGACCGGGCCGCCGGGGCGCTGCTCCGACCAGCGGCCGTAGGGGATGAGCTGCGAATCGGCGTAGAGGATCGGGTTGGCCCGCAGGCTGGCGGTCAAGACGTCGGCGCGGGCCTGGGGGATCTCCAACGACTTGGAACGGAGATCAAGGTTCTCCTGGATCAGGCGGTCGATCGCCTGGTCGATGGTCATGCCGTCGGGGGGCCCCTCCGACTCCCCCTCGGTGGGGAGCGCCAGCGAGCCGTACAGCGGGGCCCTTGGCACCGGAAGCGCCTCGGGCGCGGCGATGCCCCGAGGCGGCGGCGTCCGTCCTTCCATGGGCCGGGAGATCGACGCCGGGGCGCGCGAGCCCGCCGTCCCCACGCGTCCCATGAGCGGCGCGTCGCCCCCCGGTTGCGATCCCAGCAGCATCGGATCGGTCCCCGGCGGCGTGCCCAGCCGCGACTCCGATGATCCCGGGCTCGCCGCCCCCCCCCTCATCGCCGGCTCGACCGTCTCGATCACCGCCGACTGCGACCAGGCGACCCTGGGCGTCGCCGCGCCGAACAGCGCGATCGCCACCGCCAACCTCGCCGAAACCCGCGCCGAACTCGATTTCGCGCCCTCTTGGGTTGTTCCCAGCTTCTCCATACCCGCCCCTCCCAGGCTCAGGACGACCCACGTCGAAGGCCGACCCAGGAATCCCGTGCATCCTGCTCCCACGGTTCTATCGGACCGAACCGCTTCTCGGAATGAATCGATCTTACCCGGACATCCCGAAGCCCCTTCCCTCAGCACTCACCCTAAATTCTTTTTAATCGACACAACCCAATCGGCTTACCATCCATGGAGATAAGTAGCGGAGGATGGCGAGTGCGCGGGATAATCCAAGCAGTGGGCCCTGTCGCAAACGTCCGACGGAGGGTACGTTTTAGGGGCGTGGAGTCGAAACATTTCGACCCTTTCCCCTCGGTCCCCCGAGGTGAGCGGAGAGACGATTTATATGATTACCGTCGGTCGAGGTGTTGCGAGCGGCTGCGGCGGGGTCAACCGCCGCGATTTCCTGCTCGCGGGCGGGATGGGGTTGGGCGCGTTGGGCCTTCCGCTGTCGGAAACGAGCCTCTTCGGTTCGCCGACTCCTCGGAACGAGAAGGCGCTGATCCTGCTCATGCTGGTGGGGGGGCCGAGCCAGCTCGAAACCTGGGACCCCAAGCCCGACGCGCCCGAGGAGGTTCGCGGGCCGTTCCGGTCGATCGCGACTCGCGTTCCGGGCGTGCGGATCAATGAGAACCTGCCCCGGCTGGCCGCGCGGATGGACAAGCTGGCGCTGATTCGCTCGCTCCATCACGACGAGGCGCCGATCCACGAGACGGGACTGCAACTGCTCCAGACCGGCCGCCTGAGCCGATCGGAGGAGGTGCACCCGCATATCGGCTCGGTGGTGTCGCGGTTGAAGGGGCCCATCGGCTCGACGCCCCCGTTCATGATGGTCCCGGGCGCGATCCAGAACACCGGCGTCGTCGTGCCCCGAGGCCAGACGGCCGGATGGCTCGGCGCGACCCACGCGCCGTTCCAAAACGCGACGTTGAACGTGGAGGGGGAGCCCGAGCGGCTACTCCGGGCCTACGGGCCGAGTAGCTTCGGGCGGAGCTGCCTGCTGGCCCGGCGGCTGGTCGAGTCGGGCGTTCGCGTGGTGACGGTCAACATGTTCGACACGGTGTTCGACAAGATCACCTGGGACTGCCACGGCTCCGGTCCGTTCAGCACGCTCGACGACTACCAGCGCCAGCTTCTGCCGACGTTCGATCAGGCGTTTTCCGCGCTGCTTGACGACCTGGGCTCGCGCGGGATGCTGGAGTCGACGCTCGTGGCGGCCGTCGGCGAGTTCGGCCGAACGCCTCGGATCAACGGGGCCGGCGGTCGCGACCACTGGCCCGGCGTCTGGAGCGTCGCGCTGGCCGGCGGCGGCGTGCGGGGCGGCCAGGTGATCGGCGCCAGCGATCCTCACGCGGCGGCTCCGATCGACCGCCCCGTCGTCCCTCAAGAGCTGTTGGCCTCGATGTACCACGCGCTCGACGTCGACCCGTCGCAGCTCTTGAACGAGTCGGCGTCCGAGATTCCGACGCCGGCGGCCGACTTCAGTCCGGTTTACGAACTATTCTCCTAGGAAGCAGACTTCCGAGACTCGGGTGGACGTTCCGCGCGAGCGGCTGAAGGCCGTCGGGTGGAACGTCCACCTTGTGCTCCGAGACGAGGACGACCCCGACGACACCCATTTCCGACCGTCGCCGCGACCGATCGTCGGTTCCATTTCCGAAGGAAGCCGTCCGATGAGCATCGTCTTCTTCTGCCAGAACTGTGGCGCCCGCTTCGACGTGGACGCCCACGCCGCGGGCAAACAAGGGCGCTGCAAGCACTGCGGCCAGAAGATGGTGGTTCCCCAGGCGGGGAGCCTAGCGTCGCTCGCCGCGACGCCGCACCTCGCGAGGGCCATGGCCACGGCCACGGCCGCACGGGTGACCGCCGACGCGTCTTCCGCGGAGGGCGGCCCGGACTGGCTGGCGCGGATGGGGAGTCAGGCCGTGCTCGCCCCCTTGACCGTCGACCGCATGCCCGGGCTGCGGAAGCCGAAACCCAAGCTGACCCCCATGGACGACGCCCCGGATGAGAACTCGAATCCGTACGCCCTGGTTGAAGCGCCCAAAACGCGTCGCGTCAGCGTGGGGTCCAGCAAGCCCGCCGGCGAGGTCAAGATTCTCTGGCGGCGGCAGCTCGGGACGATCCAGAAGGCGTTCCGCTGGATCAACGAGACGGCGTACCTGATCTCGGTTCCGTTCATTATGCTGATCTTCCTGGGGGCGATGATGCACAACCGCCCGATGGCCCTTCTGGGCGCGGCGGTCGTGGTCGTGCTGAACATCGGGCGGATCGTCAGCGGCCTGGCGAACATCGTCGTCATCCCGTTCCGCGAGAGCCCGCTCCAGGGGATTCTCTTCCTGATTCCTCCGATCACGTTCTTTTACATGGCGAACCACTGGAGCAAGCTCAGGAAGCCGACCCAGCGGGTGATGGGGCCGCTCTTGACCATCGGCCTGGTGATTCTGGCGTTCACGTTCATCCCGTCGCTTTCGGGCAAGGCCGCGGCCTCGGGCGGCGTGAAAGGCCGGTTGAAAGCGACCGTCACGGACCTGAAACAGTCGATCCAGAGCGAGGCCGGCCAGCTCAAGAACCTCGATCTGAAGTCGCTCGCCGCCCCCGCGCCGGCCGAGTCGAAGCCGGCCGGTGGAAGCGACGGTCCGGGCGCTTTGCAGCAGTTGGAGACCAAGGTCCAGGGCGCGAAGGAGATGATTCGCAACCAGGCCGACCAGATCCGCCAATCGGCGCAGCCCCAGTGATTGCGGCTCCCGCGTTTCGCCTCGCCCTCATTCCGATCATCGATCCGAATCCACGAATCAGTCGAGAATCCGCATGACGACCTCCCAGAACACGGCTCTCGCGGGCGATCAACCCGATGACGACTCGATCGTCGACCTGGAGCCCACTCAATCCTTGGAGCTGGCTTCCGCCGGCTCGTTTTCGACTCGCGCCGGGGGGGGCGTCGCCCTGGTGGATGGAAGCTGGCGGAGCCTGCGGAGCGAGACGCACGACCTGCGGCGGAATCGACTGACCTCCGCGGCGCTCTTCATGGCGGTCGTCTCGGCGGTGCTGCTGATCTGGAGTTTCTTCAACGGCACGTCGATGCACTGGGTGATCACCGCAATGATGGGCTTGCGGCTCGTCGTCGCGTCGACCGTCGCGGGTCTGTTGCTCAGCAAGCTGCCGATCTCGACCGACCGGGTCCGGCTCATGGAGTACGGCCTGTTCGGCTTGATGGCGGTCCTCATCGCCGTCACCCAGTACGTTGTGGACGTCGAGTTCCTCCGACGAGGCGACGTTCTCGCGGCGGCGACATACATGAAGAACGGCGTGATCGGCATGATCGTGCTGATGGTGCTCTACGGGACCTTCATCCCCAACGACACCCGGACGGCCGCCACGGTCATCCTGACGATGGCCCTGGTCCCCATCGTGTCGTTCGCCCTGCTCATGGAAGCCGAACACCCCGACCTCGTCGAGGAGCTTGAAGGGATGCGAGGGGGCGAGCACGCCGGGTCGAACGCGCTGTCGCTGATGATCGGCGCGGGGCTGGCGATCTACGGCGCGCACATCCTCAACGGCCTGCGGAAAGACCTGCACAACGCCCGCAAGTACGGCCAGTATCAGCTCGGCCAGCAGCTTGGCGTCGGCGGCATGGGCGAGGTTTACATGGCCGAGCACCAGCTCCTCAAACGGCCCTGCGCCCTGAAGTTGATCAAGCCCGGCGCGGTGTCCGACCCAATCGCCCTGGCCCGGTTCGAACGCGAGGTCAAGTCGGCGGCGCGGCTCTCGCACCCCAACACGATCGCGATCTACGACTACGGCCACACCGACGACGGCACGTTCTACTACGTCATGGAATACCTGCCCGGGCTGAGCCTTCAAGACCTGGTGACACAGTACGGCCCGATGCCTCCGGGACGGCTGATCTTCCTGCTCCGCCAGGTCTGCGCCGGGCTGGCCGAGGCGCACTCGCTGGGGATCATCCACCGCGACCTGAAGCCGGCCAACCTCTTCGTCGCGCTGCGCGGCGGCGAGGCCGACGTCGCCAAGGTCCTGGATTTCGGCCTGGTGAAACTGACGGGCGACCCCGACGCGCCGGAGCTGACGACCGACCAGACCGTCAGCGGCACGCCGACGTTCATGTCCCCCGAGCAGGCGACCGGCGACAGCGCCCTCGACCCGCGAACCGACGTCTACTCTCTCGGCGCGATCGCCTACTTCGCGCTCACGGGCCAGCCGCCGTTCAAGGGGAGCACCCCGATGGCCGTGATGATCGCCCACGCCCGCGATCCCGTCGTCCCCCCCTCCCAGATCAACGAGTCCGTCCCCGCCGACCTCGAACAGGTCGTCCTCCGCTGCCTCGCGAAGAAGCCCGAGGACCGCTACTCGAACGTCAAGGCGCTCTCGAAGGACCTGGCCGCCTGCCAGGCGAGCCACGAGTGGAACGAAGAACGGGCCGAGGAATGGTGGCGGAAGCTGGTCCAGCCCATCCCCGGCCCGGCCGAGGCGGCGGCCGAAGCCGCCGCGGTTTCCTGATGGATGGTCATTGTAGCCGGCCTCTGTGAGGCCGGTCCGGTCCCACGCCGCGCGTCCCGGCCCGGGGTCACAGACCCCGGCTACAATGACAACACCGCGTTAACGCGCCGCCTGGGCTCCCGGAGGCTTGTAGCCGGGGGCGGCGGTGATGGTGCGGAGGGCCTTGCCGTCGGCGAGGTTCCAGAGGCGGACTTCGCCGTTCCAGCTTCCCGAGGCGATCGTCTTGCCGTCCGGGGAGATCGCCAGCGCGTAGACCCAGTCGCCGTGTCCTTCGAGCTTACGCAGCGTGGAACCGTCGGCCGGGTTGAACAGACGGACGACCTTGTCGGCGCCGCTGGCGGCGAGGGTCTTGCCGTCGGGCGCCATGGCGATCGCGAAGACCGGCCCGCCGAAGACGCCGATCTGGCGGACTTCCTTGGCCTCGCCGTCGAGCGACCAGAAGCGGACGTGGTTGTCCTCGCCGGCCGAGAACGCCTGCTTGCCGTCGGGCGTGAACGCCACGGCGTAGACCGTCTGGCCGTGGCCGGTGAACGTGACCAGCGACTCCTTCTTCTCGACGTCGAACACCTTGCACGTCTTGTCGCGGCTGGCGCTGGCCAGAAGCTTGCCGTCGGGGCTGAAGGCGATGTCGTAGATCCAGTCGGCGTGGTCCTCGATCTGGACGAGGATCTTGCCGGTGGCCGTCTCGTGGACGCGGACCGCCCGGTCGGCGCCGGCTGTGGCGACCTTCTGGCCGTCGGGGCTGAAGGCGACGGCGAACACCACGTCTTGGGCCTCGGCCAGATCGCGCACCGGCTTGGGCGGCTTGCCGGCTTCGAGCGACCAGAGCCGAGCGACGCCGTACTGGCCGGGGTCGCCGCCCGCGGTGGCCATCCACTTGCTGTCGCGGCTGATGGCGATGTCGTAGGTCCGCTCGGGCAAGCCCTGGACGCGGCCGTCGAGCGCGCCGTCGGCCGTCTTCCAGGTGGTCAGCTCGTGGTAGCCTGAAGCCTCGATCCGCTGGCCGTCGGGGGTGAACTGCAACGCCGTGACGGGGACGGTCGTGGGATACGCGTCAGGGATCGCCGTCTTCCGGGTCTTGCGGAGCAAGAAGGTCCAATCCTCGGTGGGAGCCGTACCGTCGTACTTGGCGCCCTCGCTCACCCACCGGGTGAGGATCGCGACGTCTTCCGGGGGGAGCGGGTCTTGCTTGTAGGGCATCCGAGGCTGGGCGTCGGGGCCGAGCGTCTCAAGGAGATAGCTCTCGTCCGGCTTGCCCGGTTCGAGCGTGATCCCGTCGCCCACCTTGCCCCCCTTGGCAAGCTGCGCGAAGGTCGTCATCACGTACTTGCTCTCGGGCTTCTTGGGATTGTGGCAGGCGATGCAGTTGCGCACGAAAATCGGCGCCACGTCGTTCATGAAGCTCACCGGCTTCACCCCCGCCGCCGCGGGCTTGGCGTCGGCGGGCTTCGCATCAGCCGGTTTGGCGTCAGCCGGCTTCGCAGCGTCGGCGGGTTTCGCGTCAGCCGGCTTCGCAGCGTCGGCGGGCTTGGCCGGTGCGGCGGGCTTGGCCGGTGCGGCGGGCTTGTCTTTCGACGGCTCGGCCTGGCCGAACGCGAGACCGGCGGGGAGCAGCAGCAGGGCGGAGACGCTGGCGATTGCGGACCATCGCATCATCGAGGAAGGCGAACGCATGCGCGAACCCCCGGGTGAAGAAGAGAGCGGGTGATGGGGCCGTCCAAAAATAGCTTCCAACTCTTTCGCATAACTTGGAGGTCGGGAAGACTCACCACGGAGGACGCGGAGGACACGGAGAAGAAAAACCTCGGATGGAATTCTTGTCTTTTCCTCCGCGTCCTCCGTGGTTGAATCTCTTCGAGCGTTGGACGTTGTTCGCGGACGGCCCCCATGAGTTCATTTCGGTTTGGGCGCGACGATCTTGGCGGCCAGGGCCGAGGGGGGGAAGGCGTAATCCTTCTTGTCGATCTGGAAGACGGCGGCGACCTTGGCGGCAGCTTCGGCCGGCTTGGCGTCGGCGGCGGCCGTGACCTTGACGACGAAGTCCGACGCTCCGGGAGCGACCGTCGCCGGGTCGGCCTTGAGTCCGGCGGGAAGGCCGTCGAGGCGGATCACGACCGGGTCCTTGAAGCTTCCCTTGCGGACGACCTTGCCCTTCACTTCAACCGTCGCGCCCGGGGCCAGCTCGACGGCGGGCGCCGCCAGCGTCAGCTCGATCGGTCGGACGACGTTGAGCGTCACGGCGGGGATCGCGAGCGTCCGCTCGCCGGGGGCGAACTTCCCCTTGGCCGTCAGCGCGACGGTCATGGCGCCCAGGGCCGCCTCAGGCGCGGCGGCCACCGTCGCGGTTCCCTCGCCGGCTTTCTCGGCGATCGTCGCGGCGGGGGCCGTGAGGCCCGGCGGCAGGGCGAGCGACGCGATCGCGAGCGCGGCGTTCGCGTCCTTGGCGCGAACCACCTTGATGGGGATCGACACGCTCTGGCCGTGGGCCACTTCGAGCGGACCAGCCGGCGCGTCGAGGGTCGCGAGCGTCGGCTGCGCGGTCGCCGAGGTCAGCCCGTCCTCGTCGAGGACGTTCGTCGGCAGGAATTCCTGCGACGCGAAGGTGGTGCGATGGACGGCGAGCTTCTGGATCGGCCCGCTCGGCCCCTGCCCCACGCCGACCAGTTTCAGCGTCGAGAGCGGGAAGGCGGCGTCGGCGGTCGCCGACAGCGAGAGCGCCCCGACGACCTGCCCGGCCGCGATCGTTCCAGGCCGGAAGGTCAACCCGGCGGGCGGGTCGAGGACCGAAAGCGTGATCGGCCCGTCGAACTCGCGGCGGGTCAAGGTCACGCCCACAACGGCCGTGCCCCCCTTGGGAATGCTCGCCTGGGCGTCGTTGAGGTGCACGTCGAAATCCGGTGCGACCGGTTCCACGAGAATCCGGTACGGGAAGCCGATCCCGCCGCGCTTTTCGAGGTCGTGCAGAACGAGCGTGACCTCGTTCACGTCGCCGGGGACGGCGAGCGTCAGCGACGGGTCGGGCTCGACGATGTTCTGCACCACGCCGTTCTTCATAGGTCCGGGCGTGGTCGTGTCGTCGGCGTTGCCGATCGCGGCGCCCTTGGGGTTCAAGACCTGCAACACGCCGTCGAGCTTCGAGCCGTGCTGGGACGCCTCGACCTTGATCCGCACCTTCTGACCGGGCGTCACCGCCACCGTGAACCGATCCTCGTCGCCTGGCGGGTCGATCCGCCCGTTGAAGACGACCGGCGCCACCCCCTTCGGCGGCCCGTCGGCCGGATTGGTCGATTCGCGGATCTCGGGATAGCGCGAAACCAAGATCGGACGCAGCGATTCGACGTCAGTCGCTCCCGCCGCGCCGGGCGTCGGGCTGGCGACCTTCGGCCAGTGAATCCAGGCGTTGCCGAGAGGCGACACCCGATCGGCGGCGATCGCCAGGTCGTTCAGCGTCCCCCCCCGAAGCTCAAAGCCCACCGTCTCGCCCGCGCGGCCGCCCAGCGGATAAATCTCCTCGGCGATCGGCACGACGCCGATCGTCAGCCGATAGACCGGCCGACCGCCTCCCAGATAACGCGAGTCGGAGATCTCGACCACGTAATCCGTGTCCTCAGGAAGCTCGGCTACGAGCCGGGCGTCGGTCAACAGGCCCGGCGAGTCGTCGGCCGAGGCGATGAACCGCCGCGAAGCCGACGCCGTGGTCAGCCGGATCGAGGGGTCGACCCCCGAACCCAGCCGCGCGCACTGGGCGTCGACGACGATCTTCTGCCCCTTCTTGCCCGTGAACTTGAAATAATCGACGTCGTTGGCCGCCGCCCGCCCCTCGATCACCAAGGGAGGGGCCGGAACCGCCTGGGCCGTCTCGAACGTGCTGTTCTCTTCCTTCTCGGCGACCTGCGGGAGCTGGCCGACCGCGAACAAGAACGGATTCGAAATCCCGTCGTCGGTCTGCACCCGGATCGGGTAAACGCCCACCGCGACCGTCGCCGGCACGTTGACCTTGAACACCCAGGCCCCGGCGTTACTCTTCTCGGGAGGCGTCGGCTCAAGCTGGAACGGGAACGGCGCGATCAGCCGCGGATTGCCCGCGAGGTTCGCCCCCGTCAAGTTGACCTCCGCGCTCTCGCCCCGTTTCACCCCGAACGGCGACACCTCGCCGATCGTCGGCGGCTCGGCCCTGAGTGACGGTTCGGCGATCCAGCTGAGTACTAACACGACGACGGCACGTCCGAGGATTCGGCTCATGAGATCCAACTCCGTAGTTGACAGATCGCGCAGCCGTACAGGGGGGAAGGCGATGGGGCGGGGAGTTCAAGAAGTATCCAACTCAAATTCAACGTCGCATGCCATCCGCGATTTGTCAAGAACCGGTCGTCGGAGGACCATGGGCGCGGGAGCGACGTCGCCGGGGCGCCACGTCGGGCGTCACATGGTGAGAAACGGGACCGGCAAGAGGAAGGCGTGCTGCTCGTAGACGCTCCAGAGGCCTCCCCACGAGGTGTACTGGGAGATGAACACGACGAGCACGTAGAAGAGAGCGACGACGACGATGGCGAGCCGGCCGAGGATGCGGAAGAACCAGTGTCGCGGCTGATCGCGTCGGCGCGAACGGGCGTAAGCCCAGCCGACCAGCAGGTGAGCCGGCCCCAGAAAGATCACGAAGACCAGGCTCGGCAGCCACGCGGCCTCGCGCGGGATCATCTCGATTTTGAGCAGGTAGAGCGGGACCGAGGCCAGCAGCAACACCGCCAGGGCGAACGCGAAGGCCCAGGGCGCCCGTCCAAAGCCCTGGCGCACGGCCCGGAATGAGAACAAGGCCGAGGTCCGGCCCTCGACGGCGTACCGCACCTGCAAGAACGGCAGGCGAGGCGCCACGAAAGCCAGCGAAATCGCCCCCACGATCCCCAGCAACGGGAACCGGGAGGTCGACGCCAGCAGGGCCGACGGCAAAACCAGCCAGGCGAGCGTCCCCAGGAAGCCGATCAAGCCGAGCCGAAAATAATGCGGCAGCCGAAGCCGCCCGACGAAGCTCCAGAACCCGTCGCGCGACGCCGCGTACAGCCCCCCCTCGCGGAGCCTTCGGTAAACCCACAACGGGTTGCCGAACGGCCAGAGAAAATGCCGGATGCGACCGCCTCGGGCGAAGGCCGCCAGCAGGTGCAAACAGGTGAGCGCCCAGACGACGGCCCGGATGATCCGCCAGGTCCGCTCGACCGATCCTCCCGGATCGATGATCGCCGCCGAACCGGCGTACAGACCCGCCAACCAGAGCGGAATCAGCGACGCGACGACGCCGACGGCCGTCCCCCCGACCCGACCCGCCAGCCGCACGCCGATCACCCCGTCGCGCAACCTCCCCGACCGAGCAACCCGCGCCGACGACTCCAGGAGATAGCCCATGCTCAAGAACTGGAGAATCGGCAAAGCCGCCAGGATCGACAGGCCCAAAATCAACGAAACCATGCCGAAAACCCAGCCGATCGCCGAGCCCAGCCCCCGGATGGACCGCCACAACAGCCCCCGGACTCGCCGAAACCGGCGCGGAGGGGCGTCGGCCGGCGGAAGTGCGGCTTCAATGACGACCGGCGGTTCTTCGAGCAACAGAGCTTCGTGCATACCATCCATTACTCGCCCGGATCGATTCGTGTTTCAAGCCGGCGGCCCGGACCGGTTTCCTGAAACGCGGCGAGGGCGGGCCGGGTAGTAAGCTACGATCGAGGATGAAGCGAAGTAGATCGAGAGGGGAAACGGACATGCGGCTGCGCGACCTGGGATTCGTCTGCCTGATCGTCGCTTGCGGCCTGGCCCTGGGCCGGGGCGTGTTCCGGTCGTCGGCGAGCGTCACGGCCGTCAAGGCCGACGTGTCGCAGCCGCTCCCTGATCGGCCGAACGTCGTCGGGAGGGTCGACGAGGCGTTCCGACGATCGTGGAATGAGCGCGGGATCGAGCCGGCGCCCCCCGCCCCGGACCTCGCCGTCATGCGCCGGCTCTCCTTGGCCCTGGCCGGCACGCTGCCCTCGCTGGAGGAGATTCGCCGGTTCGAGGCCCAGCCCCCCGAGCGCCGGATCGACGGCTGGCTCGACGACCTGCTCCGAGACCGCCGGTCGGCCGACTACCTGGCCGAGCGGTTCGCCCGGGCGTTCGTGGGGACCGAGGACGGCCCGTTCATCCAGTTCCGCCGCCGCCGATTCATTTCCTGGCTGAGCGACGCCTTGCTGGAGAACCGCCCGTACTCGGCGATCGTCCGCGACCTGATCGCCGACCGCGGCATCTGGACCGACCATCCGGCCACCAACTTCGTCTCCGTGACGTTCGACCCGGCGGTCGAGCTGCCCGACCCCGAGCGTCTGGCCGCGCGGGTGTCGCGGGCGTTCCTCGGTGCCCGGATCGATTGCGCGCAATGCCACGACCACCCGTTCCAGCACTGGAAGCAGGCCGATTTCCGGGCCCTGGCGGCGTTCTTCGGCGGCGTCCATTCCAACCTTCGAGGGATCTCCGACGGCGAGGTCTTCTACAAACCGCTCGACCGCAAGACCAAGGCCCCGACGACCGTCGAGGCCCGCGTGCCGTCGCATCCCGAGCTTCAGCCCAAGGAGGGGACGCCGCGCCAGCAGCTCGCGGGCTGGATCGTCGACCCGCGCAACCCGTACTTCTCCCGGGCCACGGTCAACCGCGCGTGGGCGTTCGCGTTCGGCCGTCCGCTCGTCGACCCGATCGACGATCTCGCCACGGCCGACGAGATCCCGGAAGTCCTCGACATCCTCGCGGCCGACTTCGCGGAACACGGTTGCGACCTCCACCGGTTGATCCGGACGATCGTCGCGACCGAGGCGTTCCGGCTCGAAAGCGACGCGCCGCCGTCGCCGACGGCCGAGCCCAAGGACGAGACCTGGGCGGCTTTCCCGATGACCCGGCTGCGGCCCGAGCAGGTGGCCGGCGGCATCCATCAGGCCGCCGCCGTCACGACGATCGGCCCCGAGTCGTCGTGGGTCGTCCGGTTCATCTCCTACACCGAGCGCAACGACTTCGTCCGTCGCTACGGCGACACCGGCGAGGACGAGTTCGCCCCGCGCGGCGGCACGATCCCCCAACGGCTCTTGCTCATGAACGGCGAGATGGTCGAGAAGAAGATCAAGGGCGACATGTTCAACGCCTCGAAACGGATCGCTCAGCTCGCCCCCGACGACGACAAGGCCGTCGAGCTGACCTACCTGGCGGTCCTGACCCGCCGGCCGACGCCCGAGGAAGCGGCCCATTTCAAGCACCGCTTCGAGGGGATCAAGGGCGACCGCCGCGTCGACCTGCTGACCGACCTCTACTGGACGCTCCTCAACGCGACCGAATTCTCCTGGAACCACTGAGGCCCGCATGACATCCCTCGACCGCCGCGCCTTCCTGTCGCTCGCCGGCCTGAGCTGGCTGACGCCCGTGGGCCGACTGCTCGCCCAGCAGTCGGAGAGTTCGCGCGAACCGGCCCGGTCGGTGATCCTCTTGTGGCTCGCCGGCGGACCCAGCCAGCTTGAGACCTTCGACCCGCACGCCGGCACCAGCTTCGCCGGCGGCACGAAGGCGATCGAGACGGCCGTCAAGGGGATTCAGCTCTCGTCGGGCTTCGAGCAACTGGCCGACCAGATGGGCTCGGTCTCGCTGATCCGGTCGATGATCAGCAAGGAGGGCGACCACGAGCGCGGGACGTACATGCTCAAGACCGGCTACCGCCCCGACCCGACCGTCGTGCACCCGTCGATCGGCGCGGTCTGCTGCCACGAGCTGCCGGTGGGGACGACCGACATCCCGCGGCACATCTCGATCCTGACCGGCCAGTGGCCGAGCCGGGGGGGGTTCCTCGGCGGCGAGTTCGACGCCTTCCAGATCGACGATCCCAAGGGGAAGCTGCCGGACGTCGCCAGCCAGGTCGCGGCCGTTCGCGACCAGCGCCGGGTTCTGGACCTCGACGTCGTCGACCGAGCCTTCAGCCTGCGTCGCAAGGCCCGGGTCGACGCCACCCTGCATCGCGAGACCATCGCCTCGGCCCGCACGATGATGACGTCGGAGCAGCTCAAGGCGTTCGACGTCTCGCAGGAGCCGGCGAACCTCCGGGCCGAGTACGGCGATTCGCCGTTCGGCCGGGGCTGCCTGGCCGCGAGGCGGCTGATCGAGGTCGGCGTACGGTGCGTCGAGGTCACGCTCAACGGCTGGGATTCGCACGTCAACAACCACGAGATCCATCGCAAGCTGGTCAAGCAGCTCGACCCGGCGTTCGCCGCGTTGCTCCGCGACCTCCGCGCCCGCAAGCTGCTCGACCGGACGGTCGTCCTCTGCTGCGGCGAGTTCGGCCGGACGCCGAAGATCAACCCGTTCGGCGGTCGCGACCACTGGCCCACCGGCTTCAGCCTGGCCCTGGCCGGCGGCGGAATTCGATCCGGCGTGGCGATCGGCGAGACCGACCCCGAGGCGGTCAAGGACCCGGTTGATCCCACCACCGTCCAGGACGTCCACGCCACGATCCTCACCGCCCTGGGCCTCAACCCGCTCAAGGAGAACGTCGCCCCGCTCACCGGCCGGCCGATGAAGCTCAGCGAAGGCCGTGCGATCCGGTCGTTGATCGGGTAGAATGGCGGGTCGTCTCGTGACCGCCCTCCGGCGACTTCCAGGAGCGTCCTTCGTGCCGCGCCCCGCATCGGCCGTCTTCAAGAACGTCTGCCCGCTCGATTGTCCCGACACGTGCAGCATGAAAGTCACGGTCCGCGATGGCGCGGCGGTCGAGCTGAAGGGGGACGCCGAGCACCCGTTCACGCGCGGGTTCCTCTGCCAGAAGATGGCCCGCTACCTCGACCGCGTGTACAGCCCCGACCGGCTGATGCACCCGATGAAACGCGTCGGGCCGAAGGGCGAGGGACGGTTCGAGCGGATCTCGTGGGACGAGGCGCTGGCGACGATTACCGAGCGTTTCGACGCGGTCGCGCAATCGGCCGACGGCCCGCAGGCGATCCTGCCTTACAGCTATTACGGCACGATGGGCAAGCTCCAGGCGAGCAGCCTCGATCGCCGGTTCTTCCACCGGCTCGGCGCGTCGAAGCTCGACCGCACCATCTGCGCCTCGGCCGGGACGATCGGCTACGAGTACACCGTCGGTCCGGGACGCCTGAGCGCCGACCCGCTGGCCGTGCCGAACTGCCGGTTCGTCGTCAATTGGGGCTCGAACACGGTCAACACCAACTCGCACCTCTGGAGCCTGATGATCGAGGCCCGCAAGCGGGGCGGCGCGACGATCGTCACCGTCGACCCGTACCTGAGCCCCACCGCCCGACGGTCCGACTGGCACATCCAGCCCCGCCCCGGAACCGACGCCGCCCTGGCTCTCGGCCTGATGCACGTGATCTGGCGCGACGGCCTGGCCGACGACGACTACCTCGCCAGGGCGACCGTCGGAGCCGAGCTGTTGCGCGACCGCGTGCTGTCCGACTACCCTCCCGACCGCACGGCGGCGATCACGAGCGTTAATATCGACACAATCGAGACGTTCGCGCGGCGGCTGGCGACCGATCAGCCGTCGTTGATCCGTCTCAACTACGGGATGCAGCGCCATCACGGCGGCGGCATGGCCGTGCGGACGATCGCCTGTCTGCCGGCGGTCGTCGGCTCGTGGCGACATCCCGGCGGTGGCGCGATGCTCTCGACCAGCGGCGCGTACGACTTCGACCCGAGGCTCACCCGCCCCGACCTCTCGCCCCCCGGCACCCGCACGGTCAACATGAACCAGCTCGGCGAGGCGCTCGCGGGCGAGTTGCCCGGGCCGCCGGTCCGCGCGCTCTACGTCTACAACTCGAACCCCGCCGCCGTCGCGCCCAACCAGGCGAAGGTGCTCCGAGGCCTGTTGCGTGAAGACCTGTTCACGGTCGTCCACGAGCTGTTCGCGACCGACACGGTCGACTACGCCGACGTCGTCCTGCCGGCCACCTCGCAGCTCGAACACGTCGACCTGCACGGCTCGTACGGGCATCACGAGGTGATGTACAATCCCGCCGCGATCAACCCGCTCGGCGAATGCCGGTCGAACAACGACGTCTTCCGAGCCCTGGCCGGCCGGATGGGCTTCGAGCCTGACATCTTCCCCGACGACCGCACGCTGATGCGCGAGGCCCTCGACGGCGGGCCGAACTTGCGCGGCGTGACGCTCGAACGGCTGGAGGCGGAAGGCTCGGTGCGACTGAACCTTCCCGAAAATTACGCGCCGTTCGCCGACGGCGTTTTCCCGACGCCGTCGGGCAAGTGCGAGTTGTACTCCGAGCGGATGCTCCGCGACGGCTTCGACCCGCTGCCGACGTATATTCCGCCCCATGAAGACCCCCAGACGAAGCCCGACCTCGCGGCGAAGTTCCCGATCCAGTTGCTCAGCCCGCCGCGCCCGCAGTTCCTCAACTCGACCTTCGCCAACTCCCCCCGCCACCGCGCCGGGGCCGGCGAGCCGACGATCGAGATGGCCGACTCCGACGCCCGATCGCGGGGCCTCGTCGATGGCCAGTGGGCCGAGGTCTTCAACGCCCGGGGCTCGTTCCGCGCCCGCGTGTCGCTCTCCAAGACCGTCCGCCCCGGCGTCGCCGTCGCGACCGGCATCTACTGGAACAAGCTCTCCCCCGGCCGGTCGAACGTCAACAGCACCACCTCCTCCGCCCTCAGCGACATGGGCGGAGGCGCCACGTTCTTCGACAACCTCGTCGAAGTGCGGGCGGCGGTGGATTCGCCTACCGAACCTCCTTCGGTTTGACGCCGTCCGGCGTCTTGAGCTGCTCCTCGGCGCCGATCCGCCCGGCGAGCCCCATCGCCAGGTGTTCGAGGGCCCGCCGGCGGTCGTCGGGCGAGTCGAAGCCCCTGGCCAGCTTCAGGGCCTCGCGGAGGTCACCGGCCTGGGCGCGCGACTGGACCACCCCGGCCAGCGCCCTTCCTCTCAAGTCGTCGCTTGGTATCTGTCGGGCTGCCTGCAGCGCGGGCTCGACCTCGCCCGCCAGCGCAAGGACCGCGGCCGTCTGCGTCAGGGCGTCGATGGCTTTCGTCGGGTCGAACGCCACCGCCCTGGATCTGTCGTCGGGGAGTTCTTTCCAGTTGGCTTGAAGGTCCTCTCTGGCCTTGCGAAGCAACTCCGAGGCTCGATCCGTCTTACCTTCCAGGGCGAGCTTCCAGGCCGCCAGCGGGTAAACCATGCCCTTTTCTTGACCGGGTTCGAGTGACTCCACGATCCGCAATGCACCGTCCAGATCACCCGCGTAGGCCAATTGCGCGGCGATCTGCCGGCAGTTGTTGGCCCCCTCCAAGGTCCTGGACTGACCTTTGATCACCTCGAACGCCAGCCGAAACGATTCTCGCGAGGCCGCCGGATCGTCCCTTCCTTGCTGCGCGTAAGCGATTCTCTCCAGCAGTCCAAATTCCGTTCGGGCCACCGCGTCCGGGCCGCCGCCCCAGGCCGCCGCGGCTTCCCGGGCGAACCGTCGAGCCTCCGCGACGTCCCCCAGCGTGGCCAGCAGCCCGACCAGCGCGTACTGAATCGCCTGCTTCACTTCCAAGGTTTTCGATTTCTCGATCTCCTTCGTCAGACGATCGAACACGCGACGCGCGTCGCGGGGATCGAGACTCATGGCCTCATAGGCGATCACGGGAAGCAACAGCCCTCGACTTTCCGTAAGGCGAGTGTCGCTTTTCGCCGCCCGATCCACCGTGGCGAAGGCGCCGTCGACATCCCCGACGGCCGTCTGCGCGACGGCCAGTTGGCGGAGGAGTACGGGCGCCAGGTCACGGGTCTTCCGATCGTCGCCGTCTGCCGCGATCTTCTCGATCCGCTTCACATTCTCCCTGGCGTGCTCGGCGTCGCCGAAGCGAAGCTGACTCTGAACGATCTCGACCAGCCTGGAAGCGGCATCGTAGTTTTCGTTGGGGTTGTCGGAGACTCCCGGAACCTCGCGGGCGGCCTCCTGGAGCGTGCGCAACGCCTCTTCCTTGCGGCCCATGTGGAACAGGCGTCCCGCGATCTTGCAGGGCCAACTGGGATACGGGTTCTTGATCTTCCGCCCCTTCGATTCGGCTTCGGCCGCCCGGAGCGTCTGCAACGCGCCGTCGTCGTCGCCTGCCGCGCTTTGAGCCGAAGAGATCATCAGCAGCGCGGACGATCCCGGGCTCGGCTCTTCCCGCGAGAGCCGGATCGCGGCTTCCGCCGCTTCGCGGAGTACCTGCTTGATCTCGTCGGGCTTGGGCAGCGGTACGATGAGCAGGTTCGGGGCGTCGTTCTTCTTGTCGGGCTGGGCGGGCGCCTGCGCGACCGGCGGCGGATCGGCGTCGGGGACGGCCGGATTGCGGCTCGCCAGGGCCGCGCCGCCGACCAAGAGGCCGGGCGACGCGAGCAGGGCGACGGCCGAGACCGCGAGGGAGCCGATCTTCCCGCTCGCCAGGCTCTGCGATAAGGAGTAGACCCGCTCGGCGACGAGGCCCGACGCGACCGGGCTCGCGCCTTCGAGGATGCTCACCGCCGCGCGGGCCGTGACTTCCTTCCAGCTCGCCGACAGAGCGGCCTCGGCCGGCTTGCTCAAGGCGAGCGCGGCCTCGACCGAGGCCAGGCCGACGCCCCGGCGCATCAGCTTCGCCCGCAGTCGGTCGCGGCCGCGATAGAGCCGTGTCTCCAGGGTGCGAACCGGGACGCACAGCCGCTCGGCCGCCTGGGCGTGGGTCAGGCCTTCAAGGTCGCAGGCGACGACCGCGGCCTTATAGCGAGCCGGCAGGCGGTCGATCTCCTCGTGCAATTCCTCGTCGTGGGCGAAGCGATTTTCGGTCTGTTCCCGCATCGCGACCTCCTCGCCGGCCTTGCGTTCGAGGTCCCGACGACGGGCGGTGCCGGCCCGCGCCCGAGAGGCCGTGCGGAGGGCCACGCCGTGCAGCCAGGAGCCGAGCAAGCCGGGACTCCGGATCGATCGCGCACGGCGGGCGAGGATCAGAAAGCTCGCCTGCGCGGCGTCCTCGGCGTCGTGGCGGTCCTTCAACACGCCCAGGCAGACGCGGAGCACCATCGAGCCGTGGCGATCGATGAGCGCCGAGAAGGCCAGCTCGCGGTCGTCGCCGGCCCCCGCGACGAACCGGGCGAGCAACTCGCCATCGCCCACGCCGCCGACGGCGCCCAGCCGGCAGAGCGTCTGCAAGTCCCTCGCGAACGGAGTCGTTTGAAAGCGGGTCATCATTTCCTCACCTCCTGGCTTTGGATCGGCCCAGTTCCCAGGAGTAGTGCCGCGAGCCACGCATCGTTCCCTCATCTTTTTTCCCAGATCACGCGACCGAACGCGACGGTCCGCCCCCCTTCCAGGCGACGCCGCGTTTGGGTTCGTTCGCGCCGAAACCTCGGACGAGGACACTGCGCCGCCGCCCGCCGCGTTTGGGTTTGTTCGCGCCGAAAACCCCCGGCCGCTCGCCACGGCGTCCTTCCGTGGTCCCCGCCCGAACGGGATCAGGCCCTCCCCCGAGCCGTTGGGTTCGTTCGCGCCGAAACACCACGCCCGCTCCGACGACGTTCGCCGCAACCACACTACCCACAATGCTTTAACCCGATCACAGACCCGCCGCGTTTGGGTTCGTTCGCGCCGATTCCGATGCCCGCGACGCTGTGGTGAGCCCGCGTCGGCTGTCGGTATGACCCGGCTTGTACCTGGAACGCCCCGCGCCGCGACTTGGGTTCGTTCGCGCGTTTTCCGTCCGGCCGCGTCCGCCACCGGCGGTGTCGCCGGCCGATCGGTTTGGGTTCGTTCGTCGCCTTTCGCGACGATCTCCCCCCGTGGTCCCGGGCGGTTTCGCACGCGGGGACGCATCAACCGCCGGATTGTCAAAGACCGTCTCACTCGCTAACTCGCCATTATGAATATACGTCGAGCAAGTCATGTCGCGATGAGATATAGAAGCCGCCGTGTCGAGGCGGCGCCCTCAAGCCCAAAGATTCGCCTCGACCCGACTATCCCGCGCAATCGCATCCAGAATCGAGAAGTGCACCCGCTCTCGCGGAATCCGTGGGCCGGGGAATTCATCCCGGGTCGCGGGACTGGTCGTCGTCCATTCCGAAGCATAACATGGGGGCGCGTCGCGGCCAGCCTGGACGGGCGGGACGGGGCGACGGGGAGCCGAAACATGACCTCGCTGTTGCGCCGGATTTTCGGGCGGAAGCCGACCGCCGAGCATCTGACTTTCACGGTCTACACCCGGAAGCAGTGCGGTTGCTGTCACAAGGCGATCGACGTGCTCGAAGGCTTCCGGAAGCGGTACGGCTTCCGGATCGAGACGGTCGACGTCGACGACGATCCCGAGCTGGTCGCGAAGTACGACACCGAGGTTCCGGTCGTCGCGGTCGACGGCAAGGTCCGGTTCCGGGGCCAGGTCAACCCCGCGCTTCTGGAACGGTTGCTGGTCGCCGAGGCCGCAAGAGACGCGGCGGAATAGCGCGGTTTCGATTGGGTTGCACACGTAGGGGCGTCCCTTGTGGGCGCCCGATCGGCGTGGCCGACCGCGGCGGCCCTGGCGATTCGGGCGCCCACAAGGGACGCCCCTACAACGCAAACTTCCCGATGGATGCGAGAATCATGGCCGACGGACCGGAAACGAAATCGAAGGCCGAGGCGCGGGAGCCGACGCATCACGCGATGGAACATCCAAGGCCGAGCCTGTTCCGCCTGAAGAAGATGGGGGGGCGGTACGCCTGGCTCTGCGCCATCCTCGTGCTGGCGATCCTGACGGGCCTGCCGCTGCGCGAAGCGGGTTACGGGGATCTATTCGGCTTGCTCGTCGTGGCGATCCTCTACTCGGGCGCCAATGCGGCGACGTCGGCCCAGGTTCGGCGACGTCACTATCTCATGATGCTCACGCCGGTCGTCGCGATCGACCTGTGGATCATGGTGTTCGGCGGGAGCGACTGGTTGGCGGCCGTGGGGTCGTTGTTCCACGTCGGATTCTTGAGTTTCACCGGGGCCAAGATCCTCGGCCATATCGCCAGGCAAGAGCGCGTCACGCTCGACACGATCCTCGGCGGCGTGAGCGTGTTCCTGTTGATCGGCGTCATCTTCGGCTACGTCTTCTCGATGGTGGAGACGGTCTTCCCCGGCTCGCTGGTCCAGAACAACATGCAGCTCAGGCCCACCGCGAATGCGTCCGGCCAGATCGAGCGGAGGCCGGAGGCGATCTACTTCAGCTTCATCACCCTCACCACGGTGGGCTACGGCGACATCGTTCCGGCGCGTTCGCTGTCGCGGGTCTTGTCGATTCTCGAAGCCCTCATGGGGCAAATCTTCCTGACGACCTTCCTCGCGTTCCTGGTCGGCAACTACCTCGCGCAACGGGAGGTCGAACGCGTCGACGAGACGACGCTCGAGGACGCCGTCGCGCTCGTCGCGTCCGAGGAAGCCGCCGCGACGTTCGAGGCGCGAGACGACTTCATCGGACATTGACCGCGTGCGATCACATGATGATCGGCTTGCCTTGCACGCGACGGACGGCCACGAACTGGCCGACGTGCATCACCGGGTGCGTGCCGATCAAGAGCAGGATCCGGGAGATGGTCGGCGCGTAGTCCGGGTACTTCTCGGGATCAGCCTTATCGAGGTCCGCCTCGGGAGCGGCGTCGAGCGCGGCCAGCGTCGCGGCGCGCTGCTGTTCCCAGATCGACCGGTACTCGGCCAGCGTCTTGAATTTCGAGGGATCGTCGACCCCGGCCGCCTCCTTGGCGTGCGCTTCGGCGAACCCCTCGGGCAACGGCGGCGACCCACCCGGATGGACCAGCTCGGCGAAGTGCCGCTCGCTGCCGATGAGGTGGCCGAGCTGCCAGGCGACGTGGTTCATCCCCGGGAGCGGACGGACCAAGAGGTCCCCATCGCTGAAGTCCGCCAGGTAGCCGTCGACGATGAATCGGGAAACCTCGAGATTGCTGCGAAGCACGTCCTTGGGAGACATAAACGCCTTTCCGTGGAGAGAATCGATCGTGACGAAACACAATGAGGAATCCGGCGAGGTCAGCGGTTCGAGGCCGTCTGGGGCGCCGGATCGAGGGTGAAGTCGGCGATGAAAAGCTGGCTGTTGCGGTCGGTCCCTCGGCCGTTCGAGGTCCACATCAATTGCTTGCCGTCGGGGCTGAAGACCGGCAGGCCGTCGAAGCCGTCGTGGAATGTGATCCGCTCTTCGGCCTTGGTGTCGACGTTCATCAGGTACAGTTCGTAATTCGAATGCCCGTGCCGACTGGTCGCATAAATGATGTGCCGGCCATCGCGGTGCCAGTACGGCCCCCAGTTGACGGACTTGTCGTCGGTCAACTGGCGCTCGTCGGTCCCCTCGACGTTGTTGACGAAGAGCTGGAGCAGGTCGTCCCCCTTGCGGTCGCTGCGGTAGATGATCCGCTTGCCGTCGGGCGAGAAGAACGGGCCGCCGTCGTAGCCCTTCGCATGGGTGATCCGGCGCGGGTTCTTGCCGTCGGCGTCCATGATGTAGATCTCGCCGTCGCCGTCGCGGTGCGACGTGAAGATGATCTGCTTGCCGTCGGGCGAGTAGCTCCCCTCGGCGTCGTAGCCGTCGGCGTCGGTCAATCGCTTGATGATTTCGCCGTTGAGGTCGGCCTGGAAGATGTCCATCCCCTCGGGGAAGCTCCAGCGGTAGCGGCTGCCGGACCGCCCGTACGCCGCGCTCTTGGGAGCGGCCGGCGACGGACTCAGATGCGTCGATCCGAAGATCAGGCTGTTGCCGTCGGGGGCGAAGAAGGCGCACGTGCAGGCGCCCTCGCCGGTGCTCACCCGCTTCGGCTTCGCGCCGGGGGCCAGCTCGGCGGTGAAGATCTGGTACTCGTACTGGTTCGGTCTGGGCTTGAGAAAGATCGATTCCGGCAGGTTGGGCACCGCCTGGAAGACGATGCTCTTGCCGTCGGGGCTGAAGTAACCCTCGCCCGCGCGGAAGAAGCCGAAGGTCGCCTGACGGACGTTCGTGATGTGTTTGGATTCGAGTTTCGCGACTTCCTCGGCCGAGAGCGGGCGTTCGCCGCCTCCACCGTGAGCCTGGGCGGTCAAGGCTGTGCACACGAGCAAGACGGACGCGGTGAACGACATCGAACGGACTCCCTCGTCGAGATCAAGGACGGGCGGGCGGATCGGCTCTCGGGACGAGTCGACGTCGCGCCTCCGGCGATCTTCCCCGGCACGGTTCAAAAGCCTAGTATAGAGCCGCTGGTCAAGACCGCCAAGGAAATGAAGATCGCGAGGCGACGTTGAAGATCTACACGAAAACCGGCGACGAGGGTCTGACCGGAGTCCTCGGCAGTCAGCGGCTCCGCAAGGACGACGCGCGGATCGAAGCCTACGGGACGGTCGACGAGCTGAACGCCGTGCTCGGCCTGGCCCGGGCCGGCGGGCTCGACCCCTCGGCCGACGCCCTGGCGGCCCAGCTTCAGGACGATCTGTTCAACGTCGGCGCGGCGCTGGCCGATCCCAACCCCGAGGGTCGGTTCCACAACCAGATCAACGACGCCCACGTCGCGCGGCTGGAAGCGGCGATCGACGCCCTGGTCGACGAGGTCGAGCCGATGCGGAGCTTCATCCTGCCCGGCGGCAGTCTGCCGGCCGCGCAGTTCCACCTGGCGCGCACCGTCTGCCGACGGGCCGAGCGACTCGTGGTCCACCTGGCGCATCAGCCCGGCGAACACGTCCCGTCGGCCTTGATCATCTACCTCAACCGCCTCAGCGACCTCCTGTTCGTCCTGGCCCGCGCGGTCAACCACCGGGCGGGGGTCGCCGACGTCCCCTGGAAACCCAGCCCATGATGCCCGCTGACGCAGCCGAAGGCCCCAAGGTCGTCCTGATCACCGGCGGTCGCCGGGTGGGGAGCGACCTCGCCCGGATGCTCGCCGGCCGGGGCGCCCGGGTCGCGATGACCTACCTTCACAGCCGCGAGACGATCGAAGCGACGATCGCCGACGTTGAGGCCGCCGGCTCCGAGGGCCTGGCCGTCCAGGCCGACCTGACCGATCCGGGCCAGGCCGAGCGCGCCGTCGCCGAGACCGTCGAGCGGTTCGGTCGGATCGACGCCCTCGTCAACATGGCCAGCGTCTATCGCCGCACGCCGTTCGACGCTCTGAAACCGGCCGACTTCCACCAGATGATCGCCGCCAACCTGGCCGCCCCGTATCACGCCGCGATCGCCGCCGCCAAACGGATGCTCGCCCAGGACGCGCGCGACGGGATCAAGGGGAAGATCATCCAGATCGGCGACTGGGCCACGGAACGTCCCTACAAGGATTATCTCCCGTACCTCACGGCCAAGGGGGGGCTGACGACCATGACGCTGGCCCTGGCCAAGGAGCTTGCGCCGCACATCCCCGTGGCGATGATCCAGCCCGCGATGATCGACGCGCCGCCCGACTTCTCCGAAGAGGAAAAGCGCGCGGTGCTCGACGAGACGCCCCTCCGCCGGTTCGGCTCGTCGGCCGACGTCAACCGGTTGATCGTCTACCTGCTCGACGAGACCAACTTCGTCACCGGCGTCTGCTACCGCGTCGACGGCGGCCGGTTCCTGGGCGTCGAGTAAGCCGGTCCGTTCAACGGTTGTCGCCGATCCATGCCCAAGGATAAACTCGGCTGCTGATGCGGTCGAACCGACTCACACGCCTCACTCACCCACCGCGCAAGGATTTCTTCATGGAACTCTCCTTTTCGCGTCGAACGCCGACAGCCTGGCTTCTCGCGACCCTGTGTCTCCTGGCGACGACGTCCGCCCAGGCGGCGGACGAAACGACGGGGAAATGGAAGCTCGTCATCCTGGCGTTCGGCGCGGACGACCTCGCCGTCGTCGACGTCCAGAACGACGACGGCAAGCCGAAGGGCGTCTTGCTCGACTGGCAGAGGAAGATGATCGGCGACGTCGCGCTCGAGAACCTCAAGGTCCAGGGAGACGCCGTGTCGTTCGGCCTGAAGGGCCCGGCGGTCGCGATCCAGTTCGCGGGCCAGCCGGTCGCCGACGGCCCTGAGGCGGGTCGGTTCCTGGGCACCGTCAAGCTCCTCGGCGAGGTCTATCCGGCCCGCCTGGAAAGAACCAAGAACGACAAGATCGGAGAGTCCGAGCCGAACCCGATCATGCAGGAGCTTCTCAAGGCCGTCCGCGAGCACGGTCCGAAGTCCAGGGTCAAAAAGCTCCAGGAGCTGATCACCCGGAACGCCGGCGCGCCGTCCAGCCAAGCGCTGTACACCCAATTGCTCGCGGCGGCTCCCGAAGCGGGTCTGCCCGCCGCCGAGGTCGACAACCACGTCGAGACATGGCAGAACGACGCGAAACCCTACGGGAAAACCTGGACCGACGAGGTCCGCCTCAAAGCGGTCAAGGCTCTGACGCTGAGCAAGAACTACGCCGAGACGGCCCTGAGGCTGGCCCAGGAAGCCGACAAGGCCGTCGCCCCCGACGCCACGCTCGGAAGCCGGGTCGTCATCGTCGGGCTGCTCGCGACGGCCGCCAAGAACGCCGGCAAGGCCGACCTGGTGAAAGACGCCGAGGCCCGCCTCGCGAAGCTCGAAGGCGAACTTGACGCCGAGTACCACGAGAAAGTGCCGCCGTTCAAGACGACCGCATTCGCAGGCCGCAAGAAGGCCGACGCCAACCGCGTCGTCGTGCTCGAACTGTTCACCGGCGCCCAGTGCCCGCCGTGCATCGCCGTCGACGTGGCCTTCGACGCCCTCTTGAAGACCTACAAGTCGACCGAGTTCATCGGCCTTCAGTACCACCTGCACATCCCCGGCCCCGACCCGCTGACCAACACCGACTCGATCGCCCGCCAGAATTATTACGGCGAAGAGATACAAGGCACGCCGTCGACCTTCTTCAACGGCCGGGCCGACGGTTCCGGCGGCGGTCCGATGGGAGCGTCCGAAGAGAAGTACAAGGAACTCCGCGGCCTCGTCGACGAGCTTCTCGAAAAGAAGGCCAGGGTCGACGTCAAGGTTTCGGCCAAGCTCGAAGGCGATAAAATCGCGATCACGGCCGAGGCCGCCAAGACGGCCGACGCCGACGCCCCCAAGACTGGCGAACGAACCTCCAACCGGCTCTCGCTCCGCCTGGCGCTCACCGAGGAATCGATCCGCTACGTGGGCGGCAACCGCCTGCGGTTCCACAACCACGTCGTCCGCGCGTTCCCCGGCGGCCCCGAGGGCAAGAAGCTCGTCGACGGCAAGGGGCGCGTCGAGATCAAGGTGAACCTCCCCGAGCTGAAGCGCGACCTCGAAGGATACCTGAGCCAAGCCGCCAAGGAGCGGCCGTTCCCGTTCCCCCTCCCCGAGATCGCCTTCAAGAACCTCAGCGTCGTCGCGTTCGTCCAGGACGACGCCGACAAGAGCATCCTCGGCGCGGCCACGATCCCCGTCGCCGAAGCCACCCCCTGAACCAACCTCGGGCCAGGTCCGCGGGAGCAAGCTCCCGCGCTCCAGACGAGATGCGAGGCTCTGTCGGTGAACTGAATCTCCAGCTTCCGGAGGACTTCATGAGCACCACTGCCGCCCCTGATCGGTCGCCTGCAACCCCCTCGCGTCCGGCTTCCGCGCTGAATCTGATCGGCGGAAGCTGGGTCGAGGGCCATGGGAACACGAGCCGCGACATCTACAATCCGGCGGACAAGGCCGAGATGCTGGCACCGGTGCGCGAGGCCGCGCCGGAGCAGGTGGACGAGGCATGCGCCGCCGCCGCCCGAGCCTTCCCCGGCTGGCGCGCCACTCCGGCGCCGGATCGGGCCCACGTCCTGTTCAAGTTCCGAGGGCTGCTGGAGAAGAACTTCTCGGACGTGGCGCACAGCATCGTCCGCGAAAACGGCAAGCTGTTGAGCGAGGCGCGCGGCTCGCTGCGGCGCGGGCTCGACGTCGTCGACTTCGCCTGCGGCATTCCCTCCCAGATGATGGGGCAGACTCTGACCGACGTTTCGCGGGATGTCGACTGCCTCACCTTCCGCGAACCCATGGGCGTGGTGGTCGGCATTCCGCCGTTCAATTTCCCGGCCTTGATTCCGCTATGGATGATGTCGGTCGCCGTCGCCTGCGGGAACACATTCCTCCTCAAGCCCGCCGAGAAGGCGCCGCTCACCGGCACCCGACTCGTGGAGCTGTTCACTGATGCCGGCTTGCCGTCGGGCGTCGTCGGCGTGGTGCAGGGGAGCAAGGAAGTAAGCGAACGGCTCATCGCCAACCCGCATGTCCAGGCGGTTTCCTTCGTCGGCACGTCGGCAGTGGCGGAATCGGTCTACCGGACCGCGGCGGCTCACGGCAAGCGTGTCCAGGCGCACGGCGGAGCGAAGAACCATCTGCTCGTCCTGCCCGACGCCGACCTGGAGCGCATCCTGCCCGACCTGATCGGATCGTGCTTCGGCTCTGCGGGACAGCGCTGTCTTGCCGGGAGCGTGCTGGTGGCGATCGGCGATCGAGCGCGACAGGACGCCGTCGTAGACGCCTTCATCCGCGCGGCGGGTGAACTCAAGCTGGGAGACGGCCTGGACGACACCGCGACGCTCTGTCCCGTTGTGAACCCGGAGCAGGAAAAGCGGATCCGGGCCGCGATCGAGCGCGGGATGGCGGAAGGAGCCCGGCTTCGCCTCGACGGCCGTTCCCAAACCGTACCCCACAGGCCGCGGGGTTGCTTCATCGGGCCGACGGTCTTCGACGACGTGACACCGGAGATGTTCGTCGGCCGGGAGGAGATTTTCGGCCCGGTGGTGAGCCTGATGCGCGCCCCGGACCTGGACGCGGCGATCACGTTGACGAACCGCAGCCGATACGGCAACACGGCTTGCCTTTTCACGCAATCCGGGGCGGCGGCCCGCACCTTCCGCGAACGTATCCAGGCCGGGATGATCGGCATCAATGTCGGCGTGCCGGCGCCGATGGGGTTCTTTCCGTTCGGCGGCTGGAAGAACTCAATCTACGGTTATCTCAATACGCAGGGCGCTGACGCCGTCGCTTTCTACACGCGGAAGAAAGTGATCACGGAACGCTGGTTCGGTTCCGAGGGGCCTATGGATGGATGGGTTTGACTAGACTTTCGGACCTCAGGCCACGGCTGATAGCTTGTGGAGTAGTTTCCTGATGCATTCTGGTGAGGGTAGCTCCTCGCCGGACTCTCCGTAAACTTTGAATTCCCACATCTGCAAGCGTAACGCACCCAGCATGTCCGTGAACGTCGGCATCACTCGGTCCTCGTACCACGGACGTTCCCGTTCGACGTGGGATCCCTCATGACCCTTCACGCAGTACCACAGGATCGTCAGCGATCCCACGAACCACGCCATCGGGTGCGCCCGCTCCACGCTCCGCTCGCTCCGCACCCGCGGATCGTGCAGCCCGAGGAACTGCTTGCTGTCGAAGGACGCCAGTTCCACACTCCATCTTCGGCAGTATCCCAGGATCACGAAACCTGCCGAGACCGTCGTGTCCGTCGACACCAACGCCTCGACGCGCCATTGGCCCAGCGGGTCGCGGACCAGCACCACCATCACCGGATCGGTCTTGCTCCCCTTGTACCAGAGCATGTCACGGATCACCTGCACCCGAAACTCGCGTGCCCCCTTCGGGAAGTCGATCGTCAGGAGTTCCGCCGGGTAGGTCGTGGTGTCCTCGATCATCGCCTTGGGGTTCGGGAGGCGATCCCCCTTCTTGCGCAAGGTGCCCCTCTGCTTGAGCTGTCGCGGGGCGGACCGCTCGTACAGCGCGGCCTTCCAGTGCAGCGGCCCGATGACCTGGAGGTTCGCAGGCCGATCCCGCAGCACGGCCGCGTTGACGTAGGCACTGTCGCCGACCAGCCAGAAGGTCCGCTCGGGATTGGCCTGGGCCAACTTCCGCGCCAGCGCCGCGGCCGACTGGGGGCGGGTCTGGTATTCCGGCTGGCCCTTCTTGCAGAAGAGCCGCCAGTGCACCGGCAGGCAGTAGTAGCGATCGGCGCGCATCGGGATCGGCAAGGCGATGCCGAGCACAACCCAGTTGAGGCCGAACCGGAAGGTCTTGTGCCCCTTCGACGACATCACGGCGTCGAGGAAGATCCCGCCGAAGGCGACCTTGGCGCCGCGCTTGTGACAGAGCGTGTCGTCGACGGCCACCCAGACGACACCGCCGGGGACCAGATGGGTGAGGATCAGCGTGGCCAGGACGATCCCCAGGTCGTCCCACTCCCAGCATGCGGAGTGGAAACACGGCATAGGCGGTGTCGTGGTGGCACCGGGCAGCCAGGCCGGTGGCCGGCCAGACCTCGCTGATGGTATGCGGGCCAAGGCAGACGATCCAACCGGCGGTCAGCCCCTGGAAGGTGGAGAAGACCTGGGGATGGAAGACATCGCGGAACGCCTCTACCAGCGCGGCGAGGCCGGGGATAAGCTGATCCATCGAGCGGACCTCCGTGCGTTGCCCGATCCTGGCGTGCTTGAACACCCTCCAGGATACCGGCCTCGCGCGTGATGGTACCGTCTCCGAGGGTCAGTTTCGCGCGATGATGAGGGGGATTCCCAACCCGGTGGAACGACTCAAACCACTGTTAGGCACGGCCTGTATCACTAACCGCAAACTTCTTAGAGAAAGAAGATCATGGCAAAGTATCTAATTTCATTCCCCAGTGCTGCAATGAATGTACCCGACAGTGAGTGGGAGGCGGTGGGTCGAGACTCTCATGCCGTGATACGCGAGGCGAAGGAAGCGGGCGTCTACGTTTTCGGCGGTGGTATTGATGAAACAGTACCGCCTGTTCTAGTTTCGGCCAATGGCTCAGTCGCTGAGGGAGGCTACCCGTGGGCGCCTCCGCTCAATGGTGGATTCACTGTACTTGAGCTGCCTTCAAGTAAGGAGGCCATCGCATGGGCCGCACGTATCGCGAAAGCGTGTCGCTGTGATCAGGAGCTTCGAGTATTCGGGTTTGATCCAGAGTCGTGAGGTCGGAGTGTTTGTCCGCTCGTCCTGCATAGTCAAGAACTGCTGAAAAAGTCCGAAAGTCTAGTCTGATTGAAATAAGATTATCTTCTTTGGAGTGCGGCGGCTTGCCGCCGCGCCTACGGCCTAGCGCGGTTTACATTTGAGCTGCATACAATAATCAAAACATGCTTTCGCGAGCACTATTTCTCCCCGCATGCGGGGAGAAGGGCATTCGGCCTCGGCTCGTATGCATCCCAAATGCAAACCGCTCTACGGTCTCGGCACGATCGGGAGGATCACTTGCGACGGCCGGCCGGCGTCGTGGTGGACCGTGTTGTCGGCGGCGACGGTCCGGCGGTAGTCGCCTAGCGGGTCGGCGGTGTTCGGGTTGACGTCGAACCGCGGGTAGTTGCTGCTCGACACGTCGAGCCGGATGCGGTGCCCGCGCTTGAAGACGTTGGCCGTGGGATAGAGCGTGATTACGATCGGCGCGACCTCGCCGGGCTTGAGGCAGGCCGCCTGGTGGTCGTTCCCCTCGCGGTACCGCGTCCGCAAGATCGAGTCGCCGATGTTCAGGTCGAAGCCCAGCGGATAATCGTCGTTGGGCGGAATCTCGTCGATCAGCTTGGCGGTGAAGTCGGTGTCCGGGGCGGTCGAGCCGACCCAGAGCTTGACCTCGACCGTCCCCACGACCTCGACGTCCGCCTCCAGGGGGGGCGTCCGATAGACCAGCACGTCGCGACGCTCCGAGAGCGGCAGCTTCGGGCCGAGCGGGAACGTGTCGTCACGCCTCCGCTGATCGTAACCGCCGGCCGCCATCAGGCCCTGGCTCGACGAGATGTTGCCGCCGATCGTCGGCGTCGGATGCAGCGGGTCGAACGTGTACGTCGTGCTGCTCGCGACCTCGGCGGAGGGGGTCGTCATCAGCGAACCGTCCTTATTCAGGTAGAACGACGTGGGACGAACTCGGGCCAGGGGCCACTCGCGTTCAGCCCGCCAGTAGCCCCCGTGCTGGAGCCGGCCGGCGGGTGAGCGGCGGTCGTCGCCGGTCCCCATGATGTAGAGCATCACCGGCGGATCGTTCTCGACTCCGTTGCCCGCGTCTTTCATCCAGCGGTCGTACCACCGCAGGCGATAGGCCGAGAGGTCGATGGCCGCGTCCTTCGTGAACTCGACCTCGCCCGCGACGTTCGATCCTTGCGCCCCGTGGGTCCACGGGCCGATGGTCAGCCGCTGAGGCGACTTCTTGGCCTTCGCGAGCGCCTCGTAGTTCATCGTCACCTGCCGGGTCCACGAGTCGTACCAGCCGGTCAGGTGCAAGACGGGCACGTCGCGGTAATCGGCGACGTGGTCGACGACCGACATCCCCTTGGCGTGCCAGAACGCCGCCTCGGGACCACTCCGAAGCGCCTCGACCAGCCAGGCTTCGTATTCGGGGACCACCTTGAGGGGCGTCAGGCCGGGGCGGACCGGCAGGCTGTCGACGTGCTGCTGAATCCGCATGCCGTTCTCGACGAGCGCCTGCCGCAGCGCGGGCCGGGCGAGGGCCGCCTTGCTGTTAGGCGCGCCGATCTGGAAGATCCAGTTCACGAACCGAAGCTCGAACGCTCCTCCGTGCCGCATGCCGCTGACGCCGCAGTTGGACAGGGCGTCGACCGGGACCATCGTCGTCAGGTGGGGCGGGTTCATCTCGGCGAGCGCGTGCTGCGTCCCTCCCGGATAGCTCGTCCCGAACGTCCCGACCTTGCCGTCGGACCACGGCTGCGAGGCGATCCACTCGACGACGTCGTAACCGTCCTGGGGATCGTCGGCCAGCCCGCGCCAGGTCCCTTCGCTGGCGTACCGCCCGCGCGTGTCGTTGGCCACGACGACGTAGCCGCGCGCGGCGTAATACGCCCCCTCGCCCGCGACGCCTTTTTTGTCGTAGGGAGTTCGGGTCAACAGCGTCGGAAACCGCCCTTCCGCCGGCTTGCCGTCGCGCTCGGGCCGGTAAACGTCCACCGCGAGGCGGACGCCGTCGTGAACGACGACCATCGTGTTCCGCTCGACCGCGACGCCGTACTCGGCCGGCCGATTCGCCACGCCCGGCCCCACCGCCTGCGCCCGGCCCTCGCCGGCGGCGGCGAAGACGACGACTCCGACGACGACCGACTTCATCAGGAATGTATGCATCAAGCAACGACTCCGCTTTATGTGGCCCAAAAGCAACGACTTCCCCGCCGTCGCCAGGCCCCTATCTTCCGGCACAAGTCGTTCTCACGCCACTTCTTGAAGTTTTCTTGCGACATTCCCAAGAGATTTCTCTGGAATATCGAATGCATGCAACATACCATAGTATCGCCATAATCGATTTGACCTCGAAGCAGGATGGCGATTCGATTAAGTTAGCGGTGGCGGTTCGCGATCCGATCGTCGTGTCGTATTTGTTGTAATGAGCGGTGGTTCGCGGCGTATCGCATCCTGAGAAAAGCGAACGAAAAGCTCGGCCTGGCCGATTTAGAGTTTCATGCGGCGCGGTGTTTGGTTTGATCGAGGTCCGATGTGAAGGGGGCGATACGACTTGGCGGGAGGCGTTGACCACAAGCGACGAGCGCACCGATCGTACAAGCCGGCCGTCGAGGCGATGGAGGTCTTGCGCCTGCTCTCGGGCGCGGCGGCCACGGCGACGTTCCCGGCGGTGGCGGCCGAGCACCACATGCTGGTCGATTCCGGCCTGGCCGCGCCGACGCTCGATTCGCCCGCCGTCACCGATCACGCCTGGGACGCGGCGCTTCACGACGCCGGGCTCGACGGCCTGCTCTCGGTTCGCGCATCCTCCTACACCGCCGAGCCGTCGATCGTCCCGAGGGCCGACGCCGAGTCGACGGCCTCGGGTCTGTTGCAGCTCAACAAGTACCTCAACCGCTCGTGGTATCGCGCGGCCATCCCGCTCCAGGCTCACGAAGACTGCTCTCAGGCCGTCTACGCCACGTTGCTCCAGCAGCTCGGCCGTCCCCGGTTCGACGCCCTGCTCAGCGACGTCGGCCGTGGGGGGGTCAAGGAGGTCTTCTCACGCGAGACGACTGAAGGGCTCGATTTCTTCCGCGCCGTCGACATGGTGAAGAAACGGGCCCAGCGCGAGCGGGTCTTCCAGTCGATCGATTCGGTCGACGTCGCCGGCTCGTCCAGCGACCTCGAAACGCGATCCTGGCGCGACTCGCTCCAGGAGGCCATCGACCGCTCGCTCACCGCTCGCGAAGCCTCTCTGATCTACGAGACCCTCAAAGGCAAAACCCCCGCCGAGATCGCCCTTCACTGGGGAGTCGCCCCCAAGACCGTCAGCAATGAGAAGACGCGCGTCATCCAGAAGCTGCGCGACGTCCTCCAGACCCAGGCCGCCGACTGACCTCTGGCTGGTCGGGTGATCGCCGATTCCGTAACCTGGACGAAGCGGCGATTCCGGGTTGAGATCCCTGGCCCTCGGGGGCGCGTCGAATGCGGCTGTCACATCGAAGCACCGTCGCGCTCGGGCTTGTCTTGCTGGTCGCGGCCGGCGGCCTCGCGGCTCAAGACGCGCCCGCCTCGAAACCCGCGCCGCCGCCGGCCAAGTCGAAAGCCCAGCCCGCGCCCGGCGGCAAGACGGCCAAAGCCAAGGAAAAAGACAAGACCAGGCCCCAGGACAAGGACAAGGCCAAGCCCAAAAGCGACCCGAGCGGAGAAACCCGGGTTCTCACCAAGGCCGAGGCCGAAGCGCGGCGGCGGAGCCCGTTCTTGCTGCCCCCCGGCGCGTCTCCCGGCGACCCGCAACCCGGCTACGAGGTCGACGACGCGCGCGACGAGCCCCCCTGGCGGCAGGCGGCGTTCTTCGGCATCCGGGCGCGCGGGCGGTTCTTCATCTACGTCGTCGACCAGTCGGGGAGCATGATCGACGACGACCGGCTGACGCGCGCCACGATCGAGCTGAGGCGAAGCGTCTTCGCGCTCCAGAGCCCGCAACAGTTCGAGGTCATCTTCTACAACGACGAGACGACGACCATGCCCGGCGGCCCGATCCCCCGCCCCGCCGACCAGCACAACAAGGACCTGCTGACCGCCTGGCTGCGGCTGATCGACCCTGACGGCGAAACCAGCCCGCGACGCGCGATCAAGCAGGCGCTCGCACTGCGGCCGGACGCCGTGTTCCTGCTCTCCGACGGCGAGTTCCCCGACGGGACCGTCGAGGCTGTCGCGGGCGCCAACACCCGCAACATACCGATCCACTGCATCGACCTGGCCGGCGGCCTGGCCGGCGACCACCTCCAGCGCATCGCCCACGACAGCGGCGGCCGGTACGCCTCGCGCCCCGGAAACCTCCAGGGCGGCGGCGTCCCGGCCCGCTGACGGCTTATGTCTTATTGCGTGGCCGACACCGAGCCCATCGGGCTGCCTCGAATCGTCATGCCTTCGGGAAGCGGGCGGCCGGCGACGCTGAAGCCGCGGTCGTTCAGCTCGTCGCGGAGCTTGCGAAACAGCTTGAAGCTGTCGGGATAAACCCACATCGTCACGACCGACCGCCCTGGAGTGAGACGCTTGATCGCCATCGCGTATTGGGAGATCGGGTTGCGTGTCGCCTCGTAGGTATCGCCGCGATGGTCCGAGGTGGGGACGACCTCCCAGCCCCGGAGATCGAACCGGATGCTGTGCCGCTCCATCAGCTCCTCGATACCCGGCTGGGCCCGGCCCAGGACGTACGTGAGCGAGAACCAGCCGACCGGGCCGACCTCGGAGGTGACCATCCCCATCCGATCGGCCATCCGAATGCGAACCTGGGCGTCGGACTTGGCCAGTTCGAGGAGCCGGTCGAGGTTCACGTAGCTGACGCGTTCGCGGCGCAGCTCGAAATGGAACTCGTCGCCCCCCGCCGGCTGCGAGACCGGGTTCTTGCTGAGGATCGTGGTCGCCTTGGGCAACGGCAGGCTCCGCAGCGAGGCGACCTCGGTCTTGAGCTTGTCGCGATCGGCCTTGAGGAAACCACCGCGAGCCGAGGCCCGAGCGATCTGGGCGGACGGGTCGCGGACTCGAAACGCCAGCTTCCGCGCCTTGCTCGCCTCCAGCGCCGACTGGTTGGCGGCGGCTTCCAGGCTCCGCTTGGCGGCGTCGGTCCGAGCCTCGGCGCGGGCGTGGTCGCGGCTGGCCTCGTCAAGGGCCGCCTCCGCTTTCGCGACCGCCGCGCGATCGAGCTTGGGAGGCTCGGGCGCGACCTGCGCCGGCTCCTCGTCGGGCGCCTCCTCGACGACTTCGACGGGAACCTCGGCCACGGCCGGAGCAGGCGCGGCGACGGCCGAAGCGGGCGCGGCGACCGTCGCCGCCGGGTCGCGCGGGCCGCGATCCCGAGACGTCCAGAAGCTCAGCGCCACGATCGCGGCGAGCACGCTCGGCAGTGGCAGCAGCACTCGGATGCGCGACAGCGTCGAATCGTTCGCGCCTTGAAGATTCGCACCCATTACCATGCCTCCTTGTCGCGGAGACGAGGATTCTGCGTTCCGGTCACGTGGAGCGTCATCGGCCAGTCGAGGCCGGCGAACAGCACCTGCCTGCGCGCCTCCCAGAACGTCGAGCCGCCGTTGTCCTCGACCAGGAACTTCACCCGGGGCTTCGGCCGGATGCTCGGGTCGGTCTCGGCGCGTTGCACCGCCACGGCCACGAGCTGCCGGATCAGCAGGCTGTCCTTCCGCTCTTCCTTGAGCGACCGCGCGGTGATCCGATACCCTCCCGGATGAACCACCAGGCCGTCGGCCCCGCACGCGACCACGATCTCGAACGGCACGTCGATCGCCGGCGTGGGACGATCGGCGATCCGGCTCTTGACGAGCGGCTCCATGTCGGGGTCTTTCGACGCCGAACTGGAACTCGAACCGCCGCCGCCCTGACTGGCCGCCGAGCCGAGCGTCAATCCCGAGCCGCCGCTGGAGCCGCTGCTACTGCTGCTCGACGACGACGAGGTCGAGCCGCCGAGCGAGCCCAGGCTGTTCGACGCCGAGGCCGCACTGGCGAGCGAGCCGAGCCCGACTCCGATTCCGCCGGGCGGTACGGAATTCGGGCTGCCGCTGTTCGGCGTTCCCTGGCTGGCGCCCGAGCCGAGCCCGAGCAACGCGCGAGAGCCGCCGGTCGAGCCCGAGCCTTTCGCCGCGTTCTCGTCCTTCGATCCGGCACCGGTGCCCGCGCCCGCCGCAGTTCCCGATCCTCCGGCCCCCGGCGTTCCGCCTCCCCACATCAAGCCCGGCTCTCCCGTCATCGCGCTGGACTCCGAAGCCGCGGCCAGGCCCGAGCCCGCCCCCGTCCCAGGCGCGGCTTCAAGCGACGGGAGAGGCTCGCCGGCCGCCGCCGTGCGTCCCGCGCTCGCCCCTCCGCCCGGCCGACGCGTTCCGGTCGGATCAAGCCCGCTCGGGGCCGTTTCCGTCCCCGCCCCCATCCCCACGCCTTGCGACCGCCCGGCGTCGGTTCCAGCCGCGAGCGCTTTCAGTCCTTCGCCAGCCGCCAGACCGACGCCCGCGCCACCGCCCGCCGGTTGCCTCGCCGAGCCCGCCGCCCCGAGCGTCCCAGGATGGATCGCGACGCGATCCCCGGTTCCTCGCCCCGTACCCGGCTTCGTCCCCGAGGCGGAGTCCCCCGAGGGCTTCGCCGACCCACCGCCGCCACCCAGCTTCGCCAACGGATCGGCCGGTTCGAGCGGGGGGAGCTGATCAAACGCTGATCCCGATCCCATTCCCAATCCGCGCCCGGGTTCTCGGGCGGTTCCCGTTCCCTTGTCGCCCGCTCCTGGCGAGTCCGAGTCCCCCCCGCCGGCGCCGCCGCCAGAGCCCCCCGCCGAGCCCCCGGACCAGGAGCCGCCGCCTGAGCCCGCACCTGAACCGCCGCCGCGCGCCGACGGCCACACGAAATCGTCGGGCGAGCCGCCGCCGCCCCGGGTGCCGTTACCATTGCCGCCGCCGTTCGATCCGGCGGCCCGTGATCCTCCGGCCGTTCCGAACGCGCCGGCCAGCGGCCCCGAGCCGGTTCGCGACCGCGAGCCGCCCGCCCCCCCGGGCCAGGCCAGACCGCCGCCGCCGAGACCGCTCGAACCGTCGCCCCCGAAGCCGCTGCCGTTGCCGCCATGGGCTCCGGATCCACCTGAGCCCATTCCCGAGCCGGGGCCGGAGCCGGAACCAGGCCCCGAGCCGGAGCCCGAACCCGATCCGAGGGCGGCGAGATTGGAAGGCGGGACGTCGAGGGGCGTGGAGCCGTCCCAGGTCGCGAGGTTGTCGAAGTCGGGGACGTCGACCTTGAGATCCTGATCGATCAGCTCGTAGCCGAAGGCGATGCCCAGCGGTTCGAGCCGGGCGCGCGCCTCGTAATAGGGGCGGATGCCGTCTGGCCGGACCAGGAACACGAAATAAGGCGCGACGGGCGAGCCGTCGGGCGAGTCGGACCCCTGGATTTTGAGGAGTTCGCGGGCGATGGAGATGATGACCGGGCTCGATCGGGGATTGATCAGTCCCGAGAGGTCGAGCATCGAGAAACTGGGCCCGTTGGGACGAAGCGTGACCGAACCGTTGGTGCATTCGAGCACGATCGGCCGCCGCCAGGTCCCGTTCTCCCCCTTGTAGGGCAAGACGGCGAAGCTCCCTTTGCCGGGGACTTTCGCCAGGGCCGCCTTGAGTGCGTCACGCTCGCGGGCGAGCACGTCGCGCTGGGCCGCCAGCTCGTCGACGTCGCGGTCGATCTTCTCGGCCTGGCGGACGAGGGTCGAGACCTGCTGCTTGACCAGCATCTCACGCCGCCGCCATCCCTCCGCCCCAGCCGCCGACGCGCGGCGCGCTTTCTCCATCGCCGTGGCTCGCTCGTCGAGCTGCTTCGTCTCCTCGATCTCACGGGCCGTCGCCCCCGAAAGCTCGGCAAGCGCCTTCTTGGTCGGATCCTCCGGGGGAGGTGGCGGATCGACCGACTTGGGCTGCTTAGGGATTTTAGGCCGAGATGGCGCCGCCACGACCTGAGCCGGAGGGGGCTCGGCCGGCTTGGCGATCTCGGGGACCGTCGCGACCGCGACCGGCCCTGGAGCCGTCAGGGCCTGGCGGTGGATCGAGATCACCAGATGGACGGTTCCGGCGAGGCTCACCAAGATGAGCGCGACCACCGCTCGCTCGGCCCAGATCATGCCTCTCCGTTGACTCGCCAACGCCCACCTCCGCATCCTTGCGACACCCCACGCACGGCAGGGAATCCAGCGCTTATGCGCAGCCTGCGGTCTACATCGGATGAATCGGGCGTACGCCTTGAATCGACCGTGCGGGAACCGAGGCCTGGAAACGTGACGCGAACTACTGCGGCCGATCCGGTCAATCGGCCCGTTCGAGGATTTCGAGAAGCCGCCCGTCGGTCAGTTTGACCGGATTGCCCTGCATGCTGCTGGCGCGCTGGGCGCCCGCGATGATCGCGGCGGAGCCGGCCGAGCCGAGCGAGCCGATGGCAAGCGGGGGGATTTTCAGCTCCTCGCAGAGCGTTTGAACCCAGGCGACGCCTTCCCGGGCGTCGGCCTTCGGGTCGCCGGTCAGAATTCGCGCCACCTCGGTATAACGGATCAGGGCCCGATCGTCCGCGCGCTCTTTTTCGAGCGTCTGGATATTGGCGTCCATGACGAAGGGGAGGAGGCGGGCGCAGATCGCGCCGTGGGGACGGCCGAAGGCACCTCCAAGCACGCCGGCCAGGCCGTGCACGGCACCGAGCTTGGCGTTGGCCAGGGCGAGCCCGCCGAACAGGGCCGCGACCGCCATGTTCTCGCGCGCCGGACGGTTGCGGCCGTCGCGGTAGGCCGCCGCCAGCGACCGGGCGGCGAGGCCGATCCCCTCGCGGCAGAGGCCGTCGGTGAGCGGGTTGGCTGCGTGGCTGACGAACGGCTCGATCAGTTGCGTCAGGGCGTCCATTCCGGTGTAAGCCGTGATCTCGGGGGGCGTCGAGAGCGTCAGCTCGGGGTCGACTACGGCGACGCGGGGCAGCAGATGCACGCTCCGCAGGCTGACCTTCACCTTGTGCTCGGGTACGTCGAGGACCGCGTTGCGCGTCACCTCGGCCCCGGTGCCGGCCGTCGTGGCGACCGCCAGGAACGGCAGGACGGGCGCGTCGAGCGGCTTGCCTCCCCCCACGACTTCCAGATGGTCGAGGACGGTTCCGGACTGGTTCACCATGCCCGCCACGGCCTTGCCCGCGTCGATCACGCTGCCGCCGCCGACGGCGATCACCAGGTTGCAGCCTTCCGAGCGCGCCCGCGCGACGGCCTCGTCGACCATCGCGACCGCGGGCTCGCCGCCGACCTGGAAGCGGACGGTGCGAATCCCGACAGCCTCCAGACCCGTCGCCAGCGCGTCGCCGTGCCGGCCGCTGCGCCCCAGCACCAGCATCGCCGCGCGGCCGAACTCCTTCGCGAGCGCGGGGACTTGCTCGAACGTCCCCCATCCGAAGACGACGCGGCCGGCGGCGGCGAACTCGAATTTCATAGCGATTCGTCTTCGGGAAAGACGTTGGCGTACTTCACGCTGTACCGCGGCGCGGCCATCATGTCGGCGACCGCCTCGGCCCACTTCTTGTAGTGGGCCGTCTGCTTGTGCGCGGCGGGTGCCTCGGGCGATCGGTAAATCTCGACCAGCGTGAAGTTCGTGGAATCGTCCTGCTGTTGCAGAACGTCGAACCGAGCCACACCCGGCTCTAAAAGGCTGTTCCGCGCGTTCTCGACGCAAGCCGCCTGGAACGCGTCGACCAGTTCGGTCTTCACGTGAACATGAACGAGCACAACGAGCATGACATATCACCGGCCGTCGATTCCGTCGGCCGTCCTCTCACTTCCTTCGCTCACCGACTCGATTCGATTCCATCGAATCGAGTCGGGTCACACCTGCTTCTGAGCCTGGACGCGCAGGAGCAGGGAGACCAGGGTTTCATGTTCCACGGGCTTCACCAGGTAATCGACGAAGTGCCGTTGCTCCCACGAGCGGTCGTCGGGCCCGTGTCCGGAGAGGGCGATGAACGAAGCCCGGTTCATGCCGTCTTTCTGGAGGCTCTCGGCGACGGCGTAACCGTCGATGTCGGGCAGCGAAAGGTCGAGGAGCACGACGTCGGGGTCGTACCGCTTGGCCGTGCTGATGGCCGACCGGCCGTCGTAGGCGACCGCGACGTCGTATCCCTGAATCCTGAGGAGCATCGCCGTCGTATCGGCGGTGTCGCGGTTGTCGTCGACGATCAAGACGCGCGCAGCCTGAACCGTAGTGAGACTTGCCATGGAAGGAACTCCCATTGCTTGCATCCGCGAGCCCTCGGCCGCGAGACGATGCGACAGGGCGCCAGAATCAGGTACTCCGGGCATCCGCAGAACGACCGCTCCATCCCGATTCATCGCGAGAGCAGTCGTCGGAATGCAACAAATCGACTCGCAAGGATTGATGGGATCAATCCTCACACCTAACTACTCGAAACGTCGCCTCCATCGACGACGACCAACCGACTGGGTCATGATCGAGCAAGCGATCAAGGTTCCTCGGCCAGCGCCGGCTTCTGAACCCGAAATGCACCGACGCAAGGTTAAGCAGCCTGCCGACGCGTCGTCGCGAAACCATCGACCCCACAGGCTCCTCTGAGCAACTCCTTTCATACCAGGACCATGAATCAGGCACAACCACGGAATTCCAAGCCCCACGAACTCGTTTACTATAACGCATAAATGAGCATAGGTTAGCCTACTACTCCCCAACTCGGAAACTCCGGACATGTTTACGAAGTATGGTTACGCAAGAGCGATGCCAAAGGTGACAAGCCATTTTGACGCCTTCGAAGTCCGGCGCGGCGATTTCCACCAATCCCGAGACGGCGACGGCGAATCCCTTGAAACCCTTGGTGCAATCACGGATTAATGGTGAACGCGAGAAACGAGGAGACTTGGAGCCCGTCATGAAACCCGTATTCGTCAGCAGTCGGAATGGTCAGCGGCATATCCATTGGGCCAAGTTGTTTGTGTACGCCGTCGGCTTGATGCTCGCCGCGGCGGCGGTCGCGGAGGGGCTGGCGTATCTTTTCAAGGGAGCCTTCAGCGTCGGCGCCCTGGTCCTGGCGGAGACGCTTGTGATCTTGTTGCTGGCCCGCATCGTGATCCGGACCGTGGCGTATCAGCCGGTGGACTTCGAGCAAGCCGAGTCGCCCTGACGCGCCTCGCGACGGTTCGGCCGCCGGAGGCCCGGCGGGACCGTCTTGAACCGATCGCACTCCGAGGCGATGCTACAACGCAACGCATCCCTCGGAGGACTTCTCGCCATGCTCGGACTTTTCCCCGCCCTAGCGGCCGCCCTGGCCTGCGTGACGCCCGCCGCCTCTGGACCGACGACGGCGTCGGATCGACCGCCGAACGTCCTCTTCATCGCGATCGACGACCTCAACGACTGGGTCGGCTGTCTCGGCGGCCACCCGCAAGTCAAGACGCCGAACATCGACGCGCTGGCCCGCCGCGGGACCGTCTTCACCAACGCCCATTGCCAGGCGCCGCTCTGCAACCCGTCGCGAACCAGTCTGCTCACCGGCCTGCGGCCGTCGACCACCGGCGTCTACGGGCTCTTGCCGGGTCTTCGCAGCGTCGCCGCCCTCAAGGACCGCCGCACGCTGCCCCAGGCGTTCGCGGAGCGCGGCTACTCGACGTTCTGCTCGGGAAAGATCTTCCACGACGGCGCGATCGACTGGGACCACCGCCACGACGAGTTCCAGACCTGGGAAGAACGCGGGCCGATGCCCTTTCCGGCCAAGAAGCTCGTCGAAACCCCCGAACCGAACCGCGCCCTCGACTGGGGCGTCTTCCCCGAGACCGACGATTCCCAGGCCGACCGCAAGATCGCCGACGCCGCGATCGCGCGGCTCGGGGCGCTTCCCGCCGACAAGCCGTTCTTCGTCGCCGCCGGCTTCCGGCTTCCCCACGTCCCCTGCTTCGCTTCCCAAAAATGGTTCGACCTCTACCCGGAGGAAACCCTCGAACTGCCGCCGGTGAAGGACGACGACCGCGACGACGTGCCGCCGTTCGCCTGGTATCTCCACTGGAAGCTTCCCGAGCCTCGGCTGTCGTGGCTCCGCAAGGCCCACCAATGGCGGAACCTCGTCCGATCGTACCTCGCCACGGTCAGCTACATGGACTCGGAGGTCGGCCGCCTGCTCGACGCCCTGAAGGCGTCCGGGAAGCAGGACGAAACCCTGGTCGTGCTCTGGTCGGATCACGGCTGGCATCTCGGCGAGAAGGGCGTCACCGGCAAGAACACCCTCTGGGAGCGTTCGACCCGGGTGCCGCTGGTTTTCGCCGGGCCGGGCGTCGCCGCCGGCGCGCGGTGCGCCGAGGCCGTCGAGCTGCTGGATCTCTACCCGACCTTCATCGACCTCGTCGGTCTGCCGCCGATCGAGGGGCTGGAAGGGCACAGCCTCGTTCCCCAATTGAAGGACGCGAACGCCCCGCGCGCCTGGCCGGCGATCACCACGTCCAACCAGGGGAACCACGCCGTCCGCGCCAAGGACTGGCGCTACATCCGTTACGCCGACGGCTCCGAGGAGCTTTACGACCACCGCGACGACCCCAACGAGTGGACCAACCTGGCCAAGTCGCCGGCCCATGCCGCGACTCTCCGGGAACTCGCCCGATGGCTTCCCACTCAGAACGCCCCGGCCGTCCCCGGGAGCGCCCTCCGGCTCCTGACCCGGGAGAACGGCGTCTGGACGTGGGAAGGCAAACCCATCGTCGCCGATCAGCTCGAACGATGATGAGGAAGCGAACCGACCGACCGGTCCCCCCTTCCCTTCTCCGTCCATGGATCAGAGAATCCGTCAAGGCCCGCGCCGGACGAAGTCGGTCGGCGCGGATTCGTGCCGCTCCCCTGCCCCTGATCCACCGAGGCTGAGACCGATCATGAGCGAGTCCTTGAAGAACCTCGCGGCGTCGACGGGCGTCGACGCCGGCACGATCGAAAAGGTCCTGGGGGGCGTGCTGTCGTTCCTCAAAACGCGCGTCAACCCCGAGACTTACGAAACGATCGAGGCGAAGATCCCCGAAGCCCAACGCATCGTCTCCGGGTTCACCGAGGCCGAGGCCGAGGGCTCCGATGGAGGGCTGTTGGGCAAGGTCTCGGACCTGGCCGGAAAGCTGCTCGGCGGCGAATCCGGCGGTGCCACCGATCTCCTGGGCAAGCTCATCAAGCTGGGCGTCCCCATCGGCTCGATCACCGCGATCCTGCCGAAGCTTTTCCAGTTCCTCTCGGCGCACCTGCCGGCCGACGTCCTCAAGCAGATCGCCGCCGCGCTTCCGGCCATCCCGGGCGTCGACCCGGCCGCTCTCCTGGCCGCGCCCGACGACACCGTCGATTTCCCCGCGCCCGCCGTCGAGCTTCCTAACGCCGGCGACTGACGCGATCGGCCGCGCCTTCGAGTTTCACTTCGAAGGCGACGCCGGCTTGACCGACTCTGTGGGAACTTTCACGTCCTCGACGGGTTGCAGGACGGTCAGAGTCTGGGCGTGCTTGGAGTCGCCGGGGCGCATCTCGATCTCGACCCAGAGGCCGGGCTTGAGATCCTTGGTCGTGATCGCGCGAGGCTTCGCGGCGGTGCGCGACGCGGTCGCCGGCTTGGTCGTGTCGCCGCTGTCGACGGCGGCTTCGGCCTTGGCCGCCCCTTCGGGAGTCGTGGCCCCCTGGGTGGCCTCGTCGGTCGACAAGCGATAGCGCATCGCGAGCTTGGTTTGCGAGTCGAGGTCAGCGGTCGCGATCAGAGCGGAGTCGAGGGGCTGTCCCTCGCTCGCGACCGATTTCCGCCCCTTGGACGCGGCCCTGGTGGTCGAGTTTTTCGCTGCCTGCTCGGGCGAGACGGCCTGATCGCGGACGAAATCGCGCCAGAGAACGTCGGTGCTGACGGTCACGACCCAACGCTCGGCGGCGGCGCCGGCGGCTGTCTGTCCGCTGGCCAGGTACTTGTCGACATTGACGATCAGCCCCGAGATCGTCTCCGGGGCCGCCGGCTTGTCGTCGGCCGGCGACGAGCCGCAGACCAACAGCAGGGTCGCGATGACGACGCTCGTCTTTCCACTCCGCCTCGTGAATGACATGGTGATTTCTCCTCGGCGATGATGGGTGACAACTCGTCTTTGGCCAAGCAACTCCAGTGCCGCGAAGACCCCATGAGCGAAAATGTCTGAAGGCGGAATCGGCTGGATCATCGGGAACGAGGCGGCCGCGGGGCTCAGTGGCATGGCGAACCACCCCGGCTGGAGGTTATGCTGGAAGGGCTGGCTGCGTGATCGAGCGCGCCCGTTCCCGTTTCGCCCGATCCACGCCGGCGGCTCGATCCTCCATCACCACCAACGCGCGAATCGATGAGAAACGACGTGGGTGCGACCATCGTACTGGCCGAAGACGAGTCCGACCTCCGCGCGGTGTACGCCGAGTGCCTCAGGCGATCGGGCCACACGGTCTGGGAAGCCGCCGACGGCGCGGAGGCGGCGGCGATGGTCCACGCGCACAATCCCGACTTGCTGCTCCTGGACCTCTGGATGCCGATCCTCAACGGCCTGGAAGTTCTCGAGCAGATTCGCGGAGATCGCGGCGCCGTCGGCCTGAAGGTCGTCATGCTCACCCACCAGCGCGACGCCGACACCCGGCTCGAAGGATTCGCCCTGGGCGCATCGGCGTACTGGACGAAGGATATCTCCCTGCTGGAGCTTTCCTCGAAAATCGAGTCGTTGCTGGATTCGCCCCCAACCTAAGCGGAGGGGCGGATCAAGGTGACTGAGACGAGGTCTGGAACGAAAACCCGGTTGCGGCCCTGGAGGAGTCGGTCTCGACTTCAACTGATCCCCATGCTCGACGTCTACCAGGACCGCCTCGACTACCTGTACGCCCGCCTGAACTACGAGCGGGACGGCATGCCCAAGGCCATCACCGAGCTGCGGCTGGGCCGGATGCGCCGGCTGCTCCGCAAGCTGGGCGACCCTCAACTCGGCCTCCGGGTGATCCACATCGCGGGGACGAAGGGCAAGGGGTCGACGGCCGTGATGATCGCCGCGGCCCTGACGGCCTCGGGCGTCCGCACCGGCCTGTACAGCTCGCCCCACCTGCACCGGCTGGAAGAACGCTACGTCATCGACGGCCGCGCGATCACGGCCGACGAGCTGGTCGGCCTGGTCGATCAGGTCCGGACCGCCGTCGACGAGCTGGAGGTCGAGGAGCCGCTGCTTCAGCACGAGGGCTCGACCTTCTTCGAGATCACCACGGCGATGGCGCTCTTGCACTTCGCCCGCGAGAAAGTCGGGGCGGTCGTGCTGGAGGTCGGCATGGGAGGGCGGCTCGACTCGACCAACGTCGTCCGCCCGCTCGTCTCGGTCGTCACCAGCATCGCGCTCGACCACACCCGGCAGCTTGGCGACACCCTGGGCGCGATCGCCGCCGAGAAGGCCGGGATCTTCAAGCGGTCGCGGCCGGCGGTGAGCGGAGTTCAGGAAGACGAGCCCCGGCGGGCGATTCGCCGGATCGCCGCCGCGCGGCATTGCCGGCTCCGTGAAGTCGACGTCGATTTCCAGTATCAGTTGTTCGACCCCCGACAGCCGCTCGACCGGCCGACCGCCGGCCAGGTGGCGGTCCAGACCTGGCGGACCGACTGGGGAACGCTCGACGTCCCGCTGCTCGGCCGCCACCAGGCGCACAACACGGCCGTCGCGCTCGCCAGTCTCGACGCCCTGGCCGAGGCCGACCCCGGACTCGCCGTTGATCGCGACGCGGTCGTACGCGGCTTCGCCGACCTGCGGTGGCCGGCGCGGGTCGAGGTCATGGAACAGTCGCCCTGGCTGGTGGTCGACGGCGCGCACAACGTCGCCTCGGCCGCCGCCCTCGCCGAGACGCTCCAGAGTTCGTTCCCCCGGACGACCCGAACCCTCGTCTTCGGCACGACCCGCGACAAGGACCTGACGGGCCAGTTGCGCGAGCTGTTGCCGCTGTTCGACACGGTGATCGCGACGCGGTACGCTCACAACCCTCGGGCCGTCGCTCCCGACGAGGTCGCCGCGGCGGCGGTCGCGATCGACGGCCGCATCGTTCGGATCGAGGCCGACCCCGCCGAGGCGCTCGCGACGGCTCGCCGGCTGACGCCCCCGGAAGGGCTGATCTGCGTCACCGGCTCGCTGTTTCTTGCCGCCGAGATCCGCGCGATCGTGCTCGACCGCGAGCCGTCGCCCGTCGTCGGCCAAGCCCCGGCCTGAACCTTTCTCATTCAGACGAATCGAAGTCGCTGGAGCAACGCAACGATGAACGACGGATTCTGGCTTCGGATCGGGGCCGTCTGGGGCTTTCTGGCGGTGGCGATGGGCGCCTTCGGCGCGCATGGCCTCAAGGACCGGCTCACGGCCCTCGATCAGACCGCGAACTTCCACACCGCGGCGCAGTATCACATGTATATCGCATTGGCTCTGGTCGCCGTCGGATTGCTCCAGGCCATGGGGCGATCAGGGACCGCGCTGTCGGTCGCCGGCTGGTCGTTCCTGATCGGCTCGGTGATCTTCTCGGGTAGTCTGTACGTCCTGAGCCTCACCGGCCTGAAATGGCTGGGGGCGATCACGCCGATCGGCGGGGTGGCGATCCTCGTCGGCTGGGCGGCCCTCGCGGTCGCGGCGGGGCGATCGACGACGGAGGTTCCGGTCGCCGCATCGGCCGGGTATTCCAAGGAATTCTGACGAAAGGCGCTCGAAAGCCGTTCATGAGCAGCTACATCATCTCCGTCACCGCCGCCGACCGGGTGGGCATCGTCTACTCGGTGACCGGGGCCTTGCTCGACCAGGGGGGCAACGTCCTGGAGCTGAGCCAGACCGTCATGCGGGGCTATTTCACGATCATCCTCGAAGCCGACTTCCCCACCCCGCGATCGCCCCAGCAGCTCGCCGAGGCGATCCAGGAGCGCGGCAAGCGGTTCGACCTGAAGGTGCTCGTCACCGAGGTCAAGAACGGCCGCGACGAGCCGTTGGTCGTCGGCGGCGAGCGGTTCATCCTGACCGTCCTGGGCGACGACAGCCCGGGCATCGTCCACAACATCGCCGGCTCTCTCGCGGCGCACGGCGTGAACATCGTCGACCTGCACGCGCGGGTCGACGGCGACCGGTTCGCGCTGGTCATGGAGGCCCTGATCCCGCACGACCTGACCCCCGCCGCGATCCGGTCGGAGCTGGAGCGGTACGGGAAGGCGCACAAGCTGGAGGCGTTCGTCCAGCACGAGAGCATCTTCGCCGCAACCACCGAGCCCAGCCCCGTCCGCCTGGGCTCCGCGCTTCGCAGCCAAGGAGAGTCCCTTGCATCGCACTGAAGACGTGCTCGCCACCCTCAGCATGATCCGGCAGCACAAGCTCGACGTCCGCACGGTGACGATGGGGATCGACCTGGCCCCGTGCGCTTCGCCCGACATCACGGTGCTCTGCGACCGGATTCGCGACCGGTTGATCCACTACGCCGGCCGGCTCGCCGCCGTCTGTCGCGAGGTCGAGAGCCGCTACGGCATCCCGATCGTCAACCGCCGGATCGCCGTCAGCCCGATCGGCCGGATCGCCGCCGGCCAGAAGGCCGAGGGGCTCCTGGCCGTCGCCCGGACGCTCGACGCCGTGGCCGCCGAGGTCGAGGTCGACCTGGTCGGCGGCTTCACCGCCCTGGTCCAGAAAGGCTGGTCCGACAGCGACCGCCGGCTGATCGCCTCGTTGCCCGAGGTGCTCTCGACCACCAGCCGCGTCTGCTCGTCGGTGAACGTCGGCACGACGGCCGCCGGCATCAACATGGACGCCATCGCGGCGCTGGGGCACGTCCTCAAGGACACGGCCGAACGGACCCGGGATCATGACGGCTTCGGCTGCGCCAAGCTGGTGATCTTCGCCAACGCGCCGAACGACAACCCGTTCATGGCGGGGGCGTTCCACGGCTCGGGCGAGACCGACTGCGTCATCAACATCGGCGTCAGCGGTCCGGGGGTCGTCAAGGCGGCCGTTGAAGACCTGGTCGCGCACTCGGCGACCAAGCCGACGCTGGGCGACATCGCCGAGGAGATCAAGAGCACCGCGTTCCGCGTGACCCGCGTCGGCGAGCTGATCGGCCGCGAGGTCGCCGCCCGGCTGGGGGTCGCCTTCGGCATCGTCGACCTCTCGCTCGCCCCCACCCCCCAGGTGGGCGACAGCGTCGGCGAGATCCTCCAGGCGATGGGCGTCGCCCGGCTCGGTGGGCCGGGATCGACGGCCGCGCTGGCCTTGCTGAACGACGCGGTGAAGAAGGGGGGCAGCTTCGCCTCGTCGAGCGTCGGCGGCCTCTCGGGCGCGTTCGTCGCCGTCAGCGAAGACCAGGCGCTCGCCCGCGCCGTCGAGGCCGGCGACCTGACACTCGCCAAGCTCGAAGCCATGACGGCCGTCTGCTCCGTCGGCCTCGACATGATCGCCGTCCCCGGCGACACCGACGCCGAGACCCTTTCGGCCCTGATCGCCGACGAGGTGGCCATCGGCGTGATCAACCACAAGACGACCGCCGTCCGCGTCATCCCCGTCCCCGGCAAGGCCGCCGGCGAACGCGCCGTGTTCGGCGGCCTGTTCGGCGAGATGAACATCCTGGCGATCCACGCCGCCGGCGGCTCCACCGAATTCGTCCGCCACGGCGGCCGCATCCCCGCCCCGCTGTCGAGCCTCCGAAACTGAAAATGGGACGCCCGGCCGATTTTCGCGGATCGGCCGGGCTCGCTCGCGACATTACCTCGCGTACGGAGACGACATCGAGGCTCGGGGCGAGGACGCGACGATGGCACACGCGACGGCCGGCTACGTGCGAGATTGGCAAACCCTGTTCGACGCCGGGACCGCCGTCGGCCTGACCGACGGCGAACTCCTGCGCCGGTACGCGGAAGGGCGCGACGGCCCGGCCCGGGGCGCCGAAGCGGCTTTCGGCGTCCTGATCGAGCGCCACGGCGGGATGGTCCTGCGCGTCTGCCGGGCGGTCCTCGCCGACCGCCACGCCGCCGAGGACGCCTTCCAGGCGACCTTCCTGGTCCTCGCCCGCCGATCCCGGTCGCTCCGCGCGGCCGACTCGATCGGTCCCTGGCTCCATCAGGTCGCCCTCCGCACGGCCCGTTCCGCTCGTTCGGCGGCCCTGAGGAGGCTGCGGCACGAGCAGGCGTCGGCGCCGGATCGGCCACGGTTGATCCAATCCGGCAGGGACGAACTGGCTCGCGACGACGCCCGAGTTCTCCACGAAGAAATCGGCCGGCTGCCGGCTCGCTACCGCCGGGTCGTGGTCCTGTGCTACCTGGAGGGCCTGACGCACCCCGAGGCGGCGGCTCGGCTGCGACGGCCCGTCGGCACCGTCCGCAGCCGCCTCTCGCGAGGCCGCGACCTGCTGCGCCGGCGACTCGAACGCCGAGGCCTGGCCCCCTCGATCCTGGCGGCGGTCGCGGCCCCGCCCCGCATGCCGCTCGGCCTCCGCGACGCGACGCTCGCCCTGGCCGGGAACGTAGTCCTCCAAGGCTTCGCCGGACGGCTCTCGTTCGGCCTCTGGGCCTGCGCGCTCGGCGCGTTGATCGCCACGGCGGCCGTTCTGCCGGGCCGCCCGTCCGGAGTCGCCGCGCAAGTCGCACCGTCACCGAAGGAAGCTCGGCCGATCCAGCCCGCGCCGAAGCCCGAACCTCCCGGGAAGCCCGTCAAGGTCCACGGCGTCGTCTCCGACCTTAAGGGCAAGCCCGTCGCGGGCGCCACGGTGGTGGTGGCTCTTGGGTACTGGCGAAGTCAAGGCTTCGAGCGAGAAATGGTTGGAGCCCCCCAGACCGTCACGTCCGGCGACGACGGACGATACGCGACAGAAGTCCGGATCGCCCCGGACGAGAGCCATTTCTTGGCCCACGCGAACATCGTCGCCTACAAGCCGGGCCTCGCGCCGACTGCCTCGGTCGACGATTGCCGCACCGAAGACATTGTCGCCGACCTCACGCTCGGCGAGCCGGAACCCTACGTTGGCCTGGTGCGCGACCACAAAAATCAACCGTTCCCGGGCGCGACGCTCACCGTCGCGAGGATGATCGGCCCCGTGGGCCGGGCCGAATCCCGGCGCTTCCTTTACCCCTCGGAATCGACGGTCCGGGGCACCGCGCTGGAGAGCCTCTTCATCGTCAAGAGCGACGAATCCGGGCGGTTTCGATTCCCCGCCGTGCCGAGCCCGGGGATGCTGACCGTCTACGCCGACGCGCCGGGAAAGGCGTCGGTTCGTCTCGACTCTGATCCCGTCCCGGGGACCGAAAAAGCCCCCGTAGTCATCGGCCCGCTGCAACCCGAGGCCCGCATCGAGGGCCGGCTCACGACGGCCCTGCCGGGCGTGAACGTGGCGAATCGAAAGGTCCGGATCGAGTCCTTCTCTCTTGACGTCCATGAAATCGTCACGACGGACGACCAGGGCCGCTTCGAGTTCGATAGGCTGTCACGAGGCCGCGTGAGCGCCTACCTCGACCAGCCCTGTCCCCGTCCCGAAGACCCATGGACTTACCGACCGGCCTACGACGTCGAACTCAATCCGGGCGAAACGGCCCGACCGGTCATCGAGATCGTCCGGGGGGGATGCCTCGAAGGCCGGATGGTCGATGCGGACTCCGAGCCCTCGGTTTCCGGCGTCTTCATCAAGCTGCACCTGACCGAGAAGCGTGACGCCGGATTTGGCTTCGCCGTGCGTACCGGCCCCGATGGGCGCTTCTCGGCGCGGCTCGCTCCCGGCTCCTGGAGCATGGATTGGTGGGACGGTCGGACGTCCTGGTACAAACCGATCGAAGTCGTCGAAGGGAAAACCATCGTCCTCGACGCGATTCAGATGCCTTCCAAAGAGGGCCCGTGAGACGCCTGAATTTCCTCTTGGCAAGGGCGATGCGAACCGATAAACTCCCGATCGATCCGTCTCGGACGAGGCGGCAGGGATGTGCTCGGACGCTGATTTCGCATCAAGGGAGGATGAAGTCATGATGACGCCTACGCGGATCGTCCGCTTCCTCGGTTTCGTCGGGCTGGTGGCGTTTCTCGGACTGGCGATGACGTCGATGTCGACGATCCAGGCCCAGAACGACGACAAGCTCCCTCCCGCGCCGCCGATCGCCGCCGAGCTTTCGAAGCCCGTCATCGTCTCTCAGGCGACCGATGAGCCCGCGCCTGCTGCCGTTCCTGCTCCCAAGCCGGCCGTCCCGGCGGTCGAGCCGATCCCCCTGCCCGCGCCCGCCGAGACCCCCGAGGCCAAGCCGGCGGCGCCCGCGCCCGCTCCTTCCGCCGCCCCGACGCCCGTCGAGCTGAAAGGGAACGCCGCCACGGAACTGCCCGCCATCGCGGAGAGCCCGGAAGGCGCGCCGATCCCCCGCGCTCCCGAGCCCAAGGGACTCGAAGCGCCGGCGATCGCCGCCGAGCCGCAGCCGATCGCCGAGGCCGCGCCGGCCAAGGCGATGACCATGGATCTAGCATTCCCAATCGCCTCGAACGACCCCGATTCCCAGGCCCGCTCGTTCGTCGAGCGGAACCGTAAGGAAGCCGAAGCCCAGCTCAAGGCCCTCAACACCGAGGCCGCCCAGCTCCGCGCCCGGCTGAGCAAGATCGAGTCCGGCATCCGCCGCTGGCAGGCGCTCGCCGACGCGATGGAGAAGTCCGAAGACGCCGCCGCGTCCGTGGGCTCCGGCGAAACGCTTGAAACGCTCGAACCGCTTCCCCGGGCCAAGGAGGCGTTCCGCAGCAGCAAGCGGAAAACCACGGTCATCCAGTCGACGCCCGACGAACCCGTCACCCGCGCCCAGTTCGTCCCCGCGCCGCAACCCCGCTGAGCCGGCCCGGGCCCCCTGTCGCTCACGCCGCCGCGACTTCCGAGAGCAACGTCCGCGTGGCCTCCTGGACCGGATCGTCGAAGATCCGCTCCGGGGGGCCGGATTCGATGACGCGGCCCTCGCCGAAGACGTGGACGACGTGCGCGACCTTGCGGGCGAACGGCATGGCGTGAGTCACGACGACCATCGTCTGGCCCTCGCGCGCCAGGTCGGTCATGACCGAGAGGACCTCGGCGGTCATCCGAGGGTCGAGCGCGCTGGTGGGCTCGTCGAAGAGCATCACCTGGGGCTCCATCGCCAGGGCCCGGGCGATCGCCACCCGCTGCTGCTGGCCCCCCGAAAGCTGGCGCGGGTAGGCGTCGAGCCGCCCCAGCATGCCGACCCGGTCGAGCAGCGCCCGCGCCCGCTCGACCGCCTGGTCGCGACACAATCCGAGCACGTGCACCGGCGCCTCGATGACGTTCGCCAGCACGGTCTGGTGCGCGAACAGGTTGAAGCTCTGGAACACCATCCCCATCCGCAACCGGACCAGCCGCGCGGCCTTCGCGTGGTCGGCGGGCCTCGGATTCGCTTCGAGCCGCAGGTCGCCGACCGTCACACAGCCCCCTTGAAAGACCTCCAGGCCGTTGAGGCACCGCAGGAACGTGCTCTTGCCGCCGCCGGAAGGACCGATCAGGGCGGCGACCTCCCCCTTCTGGACGGAAAGATCCACGCCGCGCAGCACTTCGATCGGTCCGTGCCACTTGACCAGGCCCTCGACCTCGATCATGACGCCCCCCCTTTCGGCCCGCCCGACGCCAGCCGCGCCTCGGACCACCTCGAAAACCACGAGAGCGGCACGCTCATCATCATGTAAAGAAAGGCCGTCGCGAGGGCGAACTCGATCGCGCCCCCGGTGCTGTTCGCCAGGATCGAGTACTGCTTGGTCAGCTCGACGAGCGTGATCACCGAGCAGACCGACGTGTCCTTGAACAGCGCGATGAAGTCGTTGGTCACAGGCGGGATCACGATCCGCACCGCCTGCGGGACGATCACCCGCCGCAAGGCCATCCGCCGCGACATCCCAAGCGCCAACGCGGCCTCCATCTGGCCGGGCGGCACGGCCTGCAACCCCGCGCGGTAGATCTCGGCCTCATATGCCGAATAGTTGATCGCCAGCCCGCCGATCCCCGCCACCCACGGCGGCAGCCGGAGCAGGTAGAAGAGGACGAAAAGCTGGAGCATCAGCGGCGTACCCCGGATCAGCTCGACGTACCCCCCCAGCAGCGCGCGAAGCGACTTCGGCCCGTACAACCGCCCCAGCGCGATCGCCAGACCGAGCGCCATCGCCAGCGGCATCGAGCCGAACGACAGGCCGAGCGTCACGACCGCCGCGTCGAGCAGCCGCGCCCGGTAGCGGCTGAGCAGCTCCCAGCCCCCCGCGATCCGCAAGCCGCTGACCGCCGCGATCGGGCCGTCGAAGCTCGCCAGCTCGGTCTGGGCCTCGGTCCAGATCCCGTATTTCTCGTCGATCCGCCGCAGCTCGCCCGAGGCGATCAAGCGGCCGAGGCTCTCGTCGAGGGCGTCGCGGAGGCGGGCGTCTTCCTTGCGGGTGTAGATCACGTAGTAGCCGTGCGACTCCGGCGGGCCGACGAGTTCGAGGCCCGGGAACCGGTCGCGGTAGAAGAGCGCCGCGGGCTGGTCCTGGAGCGTGAAATCGTACTGGCCGTTCTGGACCGCGAGCATCGCATCGGTCGCGCCGTCGAACCGGACGACCTGAATCGAATCGCCCGCCTGCTCGTCGGCGAAGACGTCGGCCGCCGAGCCCACGAGCACGCCCACCGTCCACCGCCGGCCTTTATGCCGAATCCGCTTCAGGTCGGCCCACGAGCGGATCTCGCCCCCCTTGCGACCCATCAGTTGAAGCTGATAGATGTAGTACGGCCGGGTCGCCAGGTGGTCGCGGAGGCGGACGTCGGTCCACTCGTAGCCGTTGACGACGACGTCGATCCGGTTCGAGTCGAGGACCGGCAGCAGCTTGTCCCACTGCCCCTGAGAAAACTCGGCCGTCGCCCCCAGGTCGCGGGCCAAAAGATGCATCATCTCGACCTCGAAGCCGGTCACGTCGCGCGGGGTTCGAGGATCGGGGAAAGCGTACGGGCCGCCCCCTTCCATGTCGCTGCCGTACCGCAGCCGGCCCCGGGCGCGGACGTCGTCGAGCGCGTCGCCTCGGACACAAGGGCCGAGGAGGGTGATGAGGGCCAAGCCGGTGAGAAACAGACGCGAGAACGTCGGGGCGCAGAGGGGCGATCGGGCGAAAGCCCGGGGAGGGGAGTCGGAAGGGGCGGAGGAGTCAGCATCGGATTCCGATGCGTCGGAGTCTTCTTCCATCAAGTGACCTCGTTCGGCTTGTCGGCCTTCTCAGGGAGCCTGTTCGAGTTCTTACGCGGTTAAACAGGTCTCACATCGTCCCACGCCATCAACCGCCAGTTTGTCCAGTCGTCCGGGCTTTCGTCAGCAAATTGTCAATCACAGCAGTGTCGAATCTAAACCACCCATGATTCTTGGTGGTTTTATTACTTACGCCGTCGTGAATAACAACTCGCATGTACCGATGGCTGCTTTCCTTGCCCCAAAAGAGTAACACGACATCCCCATTGCGCATGAATTCCAGCACGGCGATTGGGACAGGAGCGAAATAGGAGAACAGGTCGTCAACTTTGTCAGATGTGAATTCACCGCGTAGTTGCGCAGCGAATTCCAAGGGCACTTGCTCACCAATTCGGGGCGAGAACCGAGTCAGAACATCTTTTGGGTCGACATAATCCAGCTCGATCCCTTCAGTCGACAGCCTATGAAGCCTGATCTCCTGCGGGTCCTTCAAAACAAGCATGCCCAATTCGCCAAATGTCTCATCCATGAAGCTATCGAATATCTTGTTGGACCTTTTTTCGAGAACGTTCTGCTTTAACTCTATGAGGGTTCTCTGATGCGCGGTCCGCTCGGCGAACAATGCCAGGGCCAATGCGATGGGCACGATGAGAGCGATGGCATCCCGGAGTTTCACGTTGAAGTAAGAAGCGCGGAATCGTCTCCTCCGCGATCCATGATTCAATACGTCGGGCGTCGTATCAACCGAGATCTCGATCATGCCCCCGGCTTCCCCAAGTCTTCCGACCAGAACCGCAGCCTCGTGGTGAAGACGCGCGGGGCGCCGTTCTGGATGCGGTACCGGCGGACCCGGCGCATCCGGCGGCGGACGTCGCGGGTGGCCCGGGCCGATCGCAGCCGGGTCAATCGACCGACGTGGAATCGATGCCCGCGCCACTGGACGCGCGAGTTGACCACGGCGTCGAACCAGAGGGGCAGGAGCATCACGTCCTTGATCGGGCTGTAAAGCAGGTGCCGAAGCTTGGGCGTCGGCCCTCCCAGCCAGCGGGTCTGGAACACGTCGCGCGCCATCCCCAGGCCGACGAGGCCGAGCAAGCCCCCCCACGCGAGCCCGGAATCGCCCGAGAACGCCCACACCAGGCCGATCGTCGCCAGGTTGGCCAGCGGCTCGAACACGAACGCCGGCAGGGCCATCCGGCGGCGGATCTTGAACCACCGCGAATGGCGGTTGAGGAACCAACTGAAGTCGCGGTTGCGGTTCACGTTCTCGATCACGTGATGGCTGAGCCGGATCGAGTAACCCGCCTTGCGGACGAGAACGCCGATCACCTGGTCCTCGGCTAGCAGGTTGCGGACCCCCGCGAACCCGCCGATCGCGTCGAGCACGCGGACCGGGATCATCATCGACTTGCCGACGACGCAGGTCACCCCCATCGCCGACGCCATGGCCATGCCGCCGGCGATGTAGCCGTTGAGCTGGAGGTTCTCCATCACCGCGCCCGCCTGCCGCTGGCCGACCCCCACGAACAGGTTGGTCACCAGCCCCACCCCCGGCTCGGCCAGGTAGCAGGCCGTCTCGCGCAGGTACGACGGCCGCGCGCGGACGTTCGAGTCGCTGATCAAGATCACGTCGTGCTTGCGGTACGGGGCCATCGCCGCCAGGCTCTCGACCTTCGGGTTGAGGCCGAACGACGGACAGCCGACGATCATCCGGGCGTCGACGGCGGGGAATTCGTGCATCAGCTTCTGCACCACGGCGATCGCCGGGTCGGCCGGGTCGGCCACGCAGAACAGCAACTGGTAGACCGGGTAGTCGAGCTGGAAGAAGCTCCGGAGATTCTCGTCGAGTTCCTCGTCGAGGCCCTTCAGCGGCTTGAAGATCGTGACCGGCGGGGTGTGGTCCGGCAGGTTCCGCCGCCGCCTCGTGGCCCACATGAGGCAGACCATCGACGCCAGGGTCGAGCTCACGGCCACGACCGCCGCCAGCCCCAGGATCAGATTCGACGCTTGCGAAGACGCCATGTTCGATCCCACCCCTCGCACGGTTTCAATTCGCGTCCCCACGGGGGACGAAAAAACGATCCAACACCCCTCAACACCTTACCCGCGATCGCCCACCCGAGATTCGCCCGCTCGCCCGCGCCCGATGCTTTTTCAAGCCTCGCCAGGGAGAACGCCGCCGGGCCGCCGAACCGCGCGCGAAAAGAAAATCAACGAGCGGACCGAATCCGCCTCACGGCCGCTCCGGCTTCATCCGAAGCTCCATGTCCCCCTGACAGCAGGGGCAGGTCTGCGGATACCGGACGCTGATCGTGCAGATGTTGCAGTAATACTCCGGCGTCTGGAACCGGCCGTCCTGCTCGACCCGGAACGTGACCGCCTGGATGTAGGGAACCCCGGAGAACCGCCTCGCCTTGACCTCGACCCGACGCCCTCGCAGACGATCGTCCTGGAACAAGGCCCGGGTGGCGACGTCCGACAGCAACGGCGTCACCACGCCGTCGTCGCCGATCACGACCACCTGCTTCGAGGCCGGCTCGGGATCGATCGCGACGTCCAGCTTCAGCTCCTTGACGGCCTCTGTCAGCAGCACGGCCTTGCCCCGCACCACGACCTCCTCGACCTTGCGAGGAGCCTCCGCGGCCACAGCCAGGGCCGACGCGCAGGCGAGCCCCATCAGCAAGCCAGGGACCAGAAATCGTCGGATTCGCCGCCAGGTCGCCAAGAATCTCTCCAGGCTGTTCGCCAGGAACAACTTATAGGCTCGACAACATCCGCTTGACAGATCGAATT